>SVOV01000051.1 GCA_015066205.1 Oscillospiraceae bacterium | reverse complement strand
CGCTTGAAAAACGAAATCAGTTTATTACTTAAATTTTAATATTTTCTACCATAGGGTCCTTTTTTGTGCTGTCCGCACAAATTGGGGCAGTTCAAAGCTTCAGAACCCCCTTTGTTTATCTTGTTTTATGCGGTCTGCACTTTTTTTACAGCCCCTACACTCCTGATAAATCAAATTCAGGCGTATATTCCTCTTTTGCCGAGGACAGCTCCTGCATAAAGCCGTTATCTATTCCCGACAGATACATATAATCCGCCGCCTTTTCATATTCCTCCTCGGTAAGTCTTCTGTTAAGACTTTCGACGGGGAGTATTTTTTTCGGCGGTGTGTACTGGCTCATAAGAGAAAACATCACCCACGGGGGAAATTCCCTTGTGACGGTGTCTATTACATCATAGGTATTTTCGAGAAAGCCCGGAAGCACGAGGTGTCTTACAATAACACCCCTCTGAAGCATTCCGTCCTCATCCGTAATACATTCTCCTGTCTGTCTTATCATTTCCTTTATGGCGGGGACGGCAAACTGCGCATAATCGGGAGCACCCGACAAAAGCCCCGACACAGACGGAGAGCTGTATTTGAGATCGGGAAGATATATATCAATAAGGCCGTCAAGCATTTTAAGAGTGCTTACCTTTTCATATGAAGAGGTATTATACACAACGGGAACGGGAAGCTTTTCCTTTGAAAGAGCCTTTACTATTTCAGGGACAAAATGAGAGGGCGTAACAAGATTTATATTGTCCGCGCCGTCGTCTATCAGTTCACAGAATATCCCGCGGAGCCTGTCCTCGGTGACCTCTTTTCCCACGATACCGCGGGACAGAGGCTCATTCTGACAGAAGATACAGCCCATATTACAGCCTGTAAAAAATACGGCACCCGAGCCCCCGAGCCCTGAAATACAGGGCTCTTCCCAGAAATGAAGACCCGCTCTTCCGAGAGTTATTTTATTTCCCGCACGGCAGAAGCCCTTGCTTTCGCTTCTGTCAACCCCGCAAGAACGGGGACAAAGCATACATTTACTCATAGTATTCACTAAAACCCAGCTTTTTATAAAAATCCCGCATTTCTGCCTTGCAGAAAAGACAGGGTATCTTCCCTGCCGAAAGAGAAAATTCAATACATTTATTTATGCTCTCCCGTGCAAGGCCCTTGTGTCTGAAATGCTCCGAGGTAAAGACATTTCCGATGAGAGCATATTTTTCATTCATTCCCGTAACGGCGGCAACGCTTACGAGCTTATTTTCGGAAAATATACCGAAAAAGCAGGAAAGAGAACGCATTTTACTGCGAAGAGAACGGACATATCTTGCACTGTCATCAAAGGAAAGAGAGGGTGAGCCCGAATAAAGCTTGTAAAACTCCTCAATCTCACCGTTTGAAAGCTCTCTTACATTCTCTGTCGGCATTACGGAAGCCTTTTCATATATCATGGCACATATTTTTTCCGTAAGAAGCATTTCGGGTATTTTTTCTCCGAAAACCTTATAGCTTTCGTTTCCGTTATCGAAAACAAGAGCCCTTATTTCACCCTCATCATTCTTACCGCACCAGAAATTATTTTCAAACGAAGAGCCCGCCTCAAGAAGAGTGAAGCCCTCCACACCCCGTATTCCGTCACGGCAGAGCTCACGAAGCTCCTCCTTGTCCTCTTCACGGGGTCTTATAAACTTAAGCACCGGCAAGCTCCTTTGTCAGCGCCCTTGCAAGAAAATAGCAGGACAGAATATCACTCTTTGAGAGCACACAGGAGGCTGAATGGATATATCTGCAGGGAGCACTGATGGCGGCTGACTTAACGCCCACACCGCTTTTATGTATGGCACCCGAATCATTTCCGCCCGCAACGGCAGATTTCACCTGAACGGCAATTCCCTCCTTATGTCCGATCTCAAGAGCCTTCTTAAAGGTTTCTCTGTCATAAATAGTGGAATTGTCCATAAACGAAATAACGGCACCCTTACCCTGTACGCAGACGAAGTTTTCGGGAGAAACGCCCGAAATATCAGCGGCAGTGGTAGCTTCAAGGACAACAGAGAAATCAGGTCTTACCTTGTTTGCGGCAACACCCGCTCCGCGAAGACCCACCTCCTCCTGAACGGAGAAAACAAAGGTCATATCATATTCGGGGATCTCCTCTATCATTTTAAGCATAAGAGTACAGCCGAAGCGGTCATCGAGAGCCTTTGAAATTATCTTATCTCCCGTATCGCACCATTCACCGAGGAAAACCGCAGTGTCCCCCGGAAGCACATATTCCGTTGCTTCCTCACGGCTTGAAGCCCCGATATCAATATATAATCTATCCTCTGTGAGAAGCTTTTTCTTTTCATCCTCACTCATAAGGTGAACGGGGCGCACTCCTATCACACCCACGGCACCGCTTTCAAAAACTACTCTTCTTCCCGACATTACGGCAGGGAGAATTCCGCCCACGGTATCAAACTTAATAAGTCCGCCGTCGGTTATATATGTGGCAATAAAGCCCACCTCATCCATATGAGCGGACACCATTACCTTATTTTTTGCCCTGTTTTTTCCCCTGACCTCAACAATGAGATTTCCGAGAGGGTCAACCGTATAAGGGTTATCCCCGAGTTTTGAAATTATAAATTCTCTTATTCTGTCCTCTCTGCCCGAGGTTCCGTTCAGAAGACAAAGCTCTTTAAGAAGTGAAAACATCCCTTATTCCCCCCTTACTGCAAAATAAAGCACTGAGGCTACTGCCTCAACATCCTTTATATCAAGCGTTTCAACCGGTGTATGCATATTGAGAAGCGGAATGCTTATGAGTCCCGTGGGAACACCTGTTCCCGTGATGACCGCAACATCGCTGTCCGTCATAGTCCTTGAGCCCATGACCTCTGCGGTATGAGGGATACCGTTTTCCGAGGCGATACTCATAAGACGGTCGGATACGCTTTTCGGCAAAATGGGAGAAATGCATATCATAGCGCCCGAGGAAAGAGGAGAGCTGCTTTCGGGAGGAATTCCCGGTGCAGTACCGAAGGAAACATCGGTAATAAGCGCGAAATCGGGGGAAAGTGCCGTAAATGATGTCTGAGCGCCTCCCTTTCCTGTTTCCTCACCCACCGTAAATACGGCAGTGACCTTACCCTTAAAGCCGTCCTCACGAAGACGAGCCATCGCCTTTATAACGGCGGTACAGCCTGCGGAGTTATCCATATAAGCTCCCGAAAGTCTGTCCCCAGAAAGAGGGACAACGGGGGAAGAATATTCAATTCTGTCACCGACGGACACAATTTCTGAAATTTCTTCATAAGAAAGCCCGCAGTCAACATAAAGCTCCGTTATGGGCAGCGCCGTGCCCTTGTCCCCTCTTGCAAGATGGGGCGGTGTGCTTGTGATACAGCCGTAAAGGGTTTTTTCTCCGAGAACCTTTACACGGGCAGCGGGAAGAACTCTTATGTCAACTCCGCCCACACGGTCAATTTTAAGCATACCCGTTAATTTATCTATACCCGTAACGGTCATTCCTATCTTATCCATATGTGCACTGAGTACGGTATTTCCCTCTCCGTTTTCATTGAGAGTGCATATAAGATTTCCGAGAGCATCTGTTCTTATGCTGTCGCAGATACCCTGAATAAGCTTAGTTATTACTCTTTTGGTTTCGCTGTCGCCCGCTCCCCCGTAAGAGGCCTCGCATATCTTTTTTAATATTTCTCTTGTTTCCATTTTCAGCTCTCCTTATTATCACCGAGAACGCTGTCAAGCACAAGGCTGAAGCTTTCGAGATACTCTCCGAGGAAAATTTCAGCCTCCTCGCAGTTCATGGCGTGAAGTGATCTTTCGGTCGATTCTCTTGCCTTTATAAATTCCGTATTACCGCTTCTCTCTTCAAGAAGGCACTTGAGAAGAGCGGATATTTTATCAGCCGCCTTTACAAGACGGTATTCCTCGCTTTTTTCGTCAGGCACAACAAAGCCCTCATATTCCTCCCTTAAGTCCTCGGGAAGAGTGAGAAGCAGAGATTTCTGTGCCGCTTTTTCAATACTGCCGAAGGCTGTCCTTATTTCGTCGTTATAATATTTCACGGGAGTGGGCATATCCCCCGTAATAATTTCGGGCATATCGTGATACATACCTATAACCGCTATTCTGTCGGAATTATAGCTTTTTCCGAGCCTTTTGTTACCGATAAGAGCCAGCGCGTGGGCAATAGCCGCCACATCAAGACTGTGCTGACTGAGTGATTCCTTGTCCGTATTTCTCATAAGAGCCCAACGGTCAATATATTTCATTCTTGAAAACAATGCAAAAAAATGACTTCCCATAATCTACTCCCGTGTTCTTTACTGATAGACTTTGTATATACATTATAACTGATAAGGATATTTTGTCAAATAAATTGTATTATGTATATTGCCCAAAACTGCAGCCGTATTTTCGGGAGAATGGAAGGTTGAAAAATATCTTTTATTTTATTAAAATATATATAGTATATTTTA
Organism: Oscillospiraceae bacterium; assembly: GCA_015066205.1. Lineage (GTDB taxonomy): Bacteria > Bacillota > Clostridia > Oscillospirales > Acutalibacteraceae > RUG806. Next base: position 14,560 of record SVOV01000051.1, on the reverse strand, counting down.
AGGCGGTGGTATTTTGAAGTGTCCTAAATGCGGGGCTCAGATCAAAAGATTTGATCTCGCTCCAAACTGCAGAAACTGCGGTGTTCACATAATGTACTACACTCAGGAGGAGGACCTGATGCTTGATGCCAAAAAGACAGAGCTTGAAGCGGCATCGGCAAGGCTTCTTTTAGCAAAGCTCAGGGCAGCTTTCATATCAGGTAAGCTTCAGATAATGAGAACCGTATTCGTGCTTCTCTCAGTAGCTTCTCTTCTTCTTCCCCATTACAGCTTAAGCCTCTCCTTCCCTTGGTGGGAATATTCCCTTTCCGTAGGGGCACTCGGTATCTATAACATAATAAGCGATTCATTCCTGTCTGCCTTCTTCACCTTGGGAAAGCTCGGTGCAGCAACTGCGCTTCACACGCTCACGACGGCATCCTTTATTCTTCTTATTGCCTGCGCACTTTTTCTTATAATAAGCCTCGTTTTCTGGATATGCGGCTTCATCAACATAAGAAAGACTGCTCTTATGAGCTTTATTTTTTCCGTACCCGCAATAATATGCCAGCTTACGGGAACAGTGCTCTCATTTTTCGCAGTGACCCTTTCGGGCTCCCTTGAGCATATTTCCGCAAAGCCCTTTTTCGGCGGAATATTAAGCGCACTTATCATCGGTGTTTTCGCCGTTTCCGGTCTTCTTGTGTATCTTAATCCCCCGTCTCCCGTATTAAAGGATGCAGACAGACGCCGTCTTGAGATAAAGGAAAAGATAAAGAACGGCGAAATGACCTATGACGATATTCCTCTTCCCATTGTCGAAGAAATCAAAACGGAAGAGCCCGCAGAAAAAAAGAAAAGGGGGAAGAAAAAATGAAGCTGACAGAAAAAAAGCTCAATGTCAGAAGCATAATCCTTGTCACCGTAATTCTTCCCGTACTTGTTATTCTGGTTTCAAGCATTGCCATTGTAATCACGGCAAGGACCGTTCAGCCGGGTAGTGTTTTTACCCCTCCCGATAACGGGGAAAATGCATACCTTGCTCCCGAAACCGAGGAGGAGGCTCTTAACACCTTTTCATTCCTTTTAAAAAATGCCGCAGAAAGCGGTATTCTGAAATACTCGGGAAGCACCTTTGCAGAGCTTCGTGATATAACCGCAAAAAATGAAGCGGTGGGAAAGCTTTTCTCACAGATATCGGGCTCCTTCAACTCCCGTCTTGAGGGCTTTTATGAGGAAAAAGCAATAAAATACGGCGAGGATGCTTCATTTATCATAAGTCTTCTCCCCGAAAGCATCCCTGACAGCTTCACAAGTGAAGAAAACGGGGACACGGCTGTTCTCACCCTGACATACAGTAAGGTCTTCGGAAATATGTATTTCTCGGGAGCTGACAAAACCGCACTCACTATGTTTATGAAAGAAAACGAGAGTGTTTTTTCTTCCTCAGGAGAAAGCCTTGTGCCCGGTGATGTCACATACAAGCTGACGCTGAACAAAAAGGATGAGAGCATTATAAGCCTTGAAATATCAAGACCCTACAGCTTCTCCGCCGTAATAACATTTATAAATACCCTGTCGCAGATAGGAAGCACCTCACTTGAAATTACTCCCGTTTTTTCAGAAAGGTATGATTTCTCATATGCGGGAATAGAAATTGAAAACGATGTTCTCACTCTGACAGAAAACGGCTATGATACACTTTCCGTCACTCCCTTTACGGAAAGTGAGCTTTCAGAGGATGAATTCAGCCTTAAATTCTCTTCATCCGACCCCGCTGTTGCAACGGTTGACGAAAACGGTCAGGTTACGGCTATAGCCTTAAGCGATAAGCCTGTTACCGTTTCGGTGGAATTAAGCTATCTCGGTAAGGTATTTTCTGACAGCTGTCTTGTTTATGTGGTAAAGGCTGTGGAAAAGGTAAATATAAGCGAAAGAGAAATAACGCTTAAAAAGGGAGAAAGCAAGGCTCTTACTGCCGAAATCGTTCCCGACGATGCCACGGTAAAGACAGTATTCTTCCATTCGTCCGATACCGATATTGCTGAGGTTGACAATAGCGGAGCTGTCACGGCAAAAAATACAGGCACGGCTGTTATTACGGCATATTCCGAGCAGGGCTTTATATCCTCGGAATGTACCGTCACCGTCACCGAATAAGGGGGTTATATAATGGATAACAAAGAAAACAAAAGTAATCTCCCCGAAACCAAGATAAATATCTATGAGAATTTCAATTATGTCGGCGTAAAGGAATCCGTCGCCTATGTTCTCAACGATGTTTCAAACACCTTCAACATCAATTCATTTCAGGAAAGATATATCTGGGATGTAGTCAAGGTGGATTTCACCGTATCGGCGGTCGTAAACATCTTTACAAGTGCCTGGGACACAATAAATGATATTCTTCTCGGCTCGCTCGTTGACAATACGAGAACGAGGCTCGGAAAATTCCGTCCCTACCTTTTGGGACTTCAGGTGCCCCTTACTCTTCTCGGTGCACTTTACTGGGTGATCCCCTTCTTATTCCCCGGCACCTCGGGAACTCACATCCCGAAGCTTATCTTCTATTTCGCATTCTCCGTTATTCAGGAAACCGCCTCAACGGCTATGAACCTTGCAAAGGGCGGGTATATGTCAACGACAACACCCAATCCCAATGAACGAGTGAGGCTCATAACTCTTGCGGAGCTGTTCTCGGGCTACCTCGGAGAGGATATGCCGAGATACATATTCGGCGCTCTTTATGACCTTATAGTAAACGAAAAAATAGGCATTAAGCTCTCAACGGCATTTATGTCCTTCGGTGTGGGCTGTTCCGTTATTTCCTCGGCTCTTACACTGTATTATTTCTTCAATTCCAAGGAAAGAGTTCCCCAGTCCCTTGACAGACCCAATATAAAAGAGGGGCTTCGGGCTATTGTCACAAACTATCCGGTGCTTCTTATGTGTCTTTCGGATTTCCTCGGCGGATTCTCTGTCAGCACCTCTGAAAGCAACTACTTTATTGATGTTTTCGGCTCATATTCGCTGATAACGCTTGCAAATATACCCTCCGCACTAAACGGCAGTATTTCCTACGGCTTCATACCCTTCTTAAGACGCCGCTTCTCTTCAAAGGCATTATGGGTAGGAGCAGATGTATACGGAGATATTCTCTCTCTCGGCTTCTTCCTTTTCGGTATGATAAATAAAAATTACACGAAAATGATTCCCATGGTCGTTGCCGTCGGTGTCAGAGAATGGTTCTACAAATGGGCATTCGGCGTAAACAAGGTTATAAACAATGACCTCTGGAATGAGGCTATGGACTTCTGCGAATGGAAAAACGGCTACAGAATGGAAGCCACCACCTCCGTTGCAAAGAGCCTTGTGCTGAAGATTCAGGGCTCACTTATGAATTCCGTAAGAAGCATTATTCTTAAGAAGATAGGCTATGTTCAGGGAATAAAGATAGGAACGCAGAGCGACAGAACAAAATTCTGGCTCTTTGCACTGTGCTCCGCTGTACCTACGATTTCGGGTGCTCTCGGAATCATACCCAAATTCTTATGGCCCCTGACAAAAGACAAAAGGGCAAAAATGTATCAGGATCTGGCAGAAAGAAGAAAGGAATTAGTTACAAATTCATAGAGGTTTTATTATGTATGACATTATAATTATAGGTGCGGGACCGGCGGGTCTTACTGCAGCAATTTACGGCAGACGCGCTGAAAAAAGCGTGCTTGTTATTGAAAAAGGCGGCTTCGGGGGTCAGGTTACCTTCTCCCCGAAAATTGAGAATTACCCCGGATTCGGGGAGCTTTCGGGCGCGGAGCTTGCGGACAAGATGGTTGAACACGCCATTTCCCTCGGCGCTGAATTTGAGCTTGAAACGGTTACAGAGATCAGAAACGGTGAGATAAAAGAGGTAATTACGGAAAACGGCACATTTCAGGCTAAAACCGTAATTATCGCAACGGGTGCCGCCCACAGACATCTTGGTGTTGAGGGTGAAGAAAAATATCTCGGCAACGGAATTTCATTTTGTGCCGTGTGCGACGGTGCTTTTTATGCGGGACTTGATGTTACAGTAATCGGCGGCGGAAATTCTGCTCTTCAGGAGGCAATTTTGCTCTCCGCCACCTCAAAAAAGGTCACGATAATACAGAATCTCCCCACCCTTACGGGTGAAGAGGCTCTTCAGAAGATATTGAGAGAAAAGGAAAATGTAGAAATAATCTGCTCTTCTGTAGTATCGGGCTTTGAGGGTGAGGATGCACTCACGGGAATAAAGATAAAGAATACCGATACAAATACCGAGTCCACCGTTCCCTGTGACGGCTGCTTTGTTGCAATAGGGCTCATTCCCGCAACAGATTTTATAAAGGACACGGTTACACTCAACGCCTACGGCTATGTTGATGCGGGTGAGAGCTGTAAGACAAACCTTGACGGCATCTTCGTCGCAGGCGACTGCCGCAGTAAGGAGATAAGACAGATAACCACCGCCACCGCCGACGGCGCCACAGCAGCACTTGCCGCTATCAAATATATAGGCTGATACTTTCAAACAAAACTCACCAAGTGACTCTCGGCACGGGAGTGCCGGAGAAAAAGTTTTGATTGAGCTTTTTCAAAAGCTCATAGGGCTTTTTAAGGGGCAACGCCCCTTAAATCGCTGTCCGCAGACAGCGAAATTCTCAACGCCTAAAAAAGCGCAGGAGGGAAGAAAAATAGTTCAGTGAACTGTTTTTCGTTGGGAACCCTCGCCGGGGGTTCCCAAGTGCGAAGCACAACAAATAAAGCAATACAAATTATTTTTCATTATAAGGTTCGTGATAAAATGAAAAGGTTTATATTGTCATTATTACAAAGACACACAGTCGAGATAGCAAAAGAAAATATAATTATTCAATACGAATAATTTTTTAATACAAAAAACTTCAACAAGAAAAAAGATGTAAGTATCAACAAAACACTTACATCTTTCTTTTTTTACATATTATCATCTTTTTCCGATTCTATGAGATTACGGAGAATCTCTTCGGAGCGGTTCACGGGGTCGAAAGCGGGCTCGGGGACGGGTTCTTCCTTTACGGGGAAGAAAATTTTCAGTACCGTGAACATAATGAAAAAGCCCGCTATGGTTGATGCCAGACTGACAGCCATGGTGATAAAGCCTTGAATGATTGCAACGGAATTACCTATTTCCGAAAATACCAACATTTTAAGACCGGCTGATAACAGAAGCGTTACGGGAGATGTCAGCGCACCCGCAATATAATATACACCGCCAAAGCCTATTACATCAGCCTTTACCTTTCTGACGCTATAAGCAAATCTATAAATAAGATACAGCATAAGGATTCCTGTAAGGGATGTCAGAATACTGATGATATATACAATCGGCTGAACAGCTTCCATAGTATTACCGAGCAAGGCACCGAGATAGGGGACAATACCGCCTGTAACAAAGGTTAAGGCGTATACAACAATAAGGAAAATAATAAGCTTTTTTCTGAAAAGAGAAGCCTCTTGTGTATTCACACAGCGATTTTCTGTTCTGTACTCAAAAATACAGAAAAGCTTTACAGAGATAAAGGCAGCAATGACAGAGCCAATAACCTTTAAGGCGAGAATCACCCATGCAACTATCACTTCATAAGATGGCGGCATATGATCAAGAAAGCTGAAAATACCTATAATATTGGAGGCGATAGCGACAGAGAACATAAAAATACCCGCAAATCTCACTGTTCCCGCTTTAGAGTGAGTAATTTTATAACCGCCGAGAATAAGAAAGACAAGCCTTATTACTGCCGCAAGACAGCTGATAAGAGTCCCCGCCCCCGCCATAACGGAAGACGGGATGTGGATATTACGCGCCATAATGTCATACAAAGCGGGGGTCAGCAGATTCTCAATAACTGAGGGAACACAAGCCGCAAGAAAACAAAAGAAAATGATCTTGTTTTTCGGAATCACGGCACTCTCTTCCTCACGCACAGCAATTTCATCAGTAAAAATATCCATAAGAATCTCCTTTCGCACTTTGCATTATACTTTCTTTATATCAAAAACCGAAATTAAAGTCAAGAATGTGCAAAGCGCGAAGTGCAAATTCGGATTTCGGAACGGTGACGCTTCGCACAAATTCGGATTTCGGATTTCGGAGGAAGCACCGCCGAACTTTTTATCACGGGAGGGGTGACCCCTCCCCTACGATAGACAAACCAACTCACCCGTAGGGGCTGTACACTCCGCCGTGCGGAGTGTAAATGCAAAATGCAAAATTCAAAATGCAAAATGATAAATTTCAAATCTTAAATACGGGAGGGGTGACCGCTCCCATACGAAAGAAGTACCGATTCACCCGTTCTCAATCCAAGCCGAAGGCTCGGTATATCATCAGCGAAGCTGTATATCATCACGCGCCAGCGTGCATATCATCACCGCAGGTGCATATCATCAGCGAAGCTGTATAAAGACAGAGCGTAAGCGAAACAAGGCGAAGCCTTCCTCAATTTTGCATTTTGCATTTTGCATTTTGCATTTAAAAGCGTCGATTTAACACCCTTAATAATGACAAAAGCCGCACCCGGGAAATCCCGAGTGCGGATAAGTATCATTTTCAGATATCTTATTTGATAGCAACCTTTGCGCCTGCTTCTTCGAGCTTTGCCTTTGCAGCTTCAGCGTCTTCCTTGGAGATGCCTTCCTTAAGAGCCTTGGGAGCAGCTTCAACAGCAGCCTTAGCTTCAGCAAGTCCGAGACCTGTAAGCTCTCTGACAGCCTTGATAACCTTGATCTTTGCAGCTGCATCGAAGGATTCGAGAACAACGTCGAATTCTGTCTTTTCTTCAGCAGCAGCAGCTTCGCCTGCTACGGGAGCAGCAACAGCAACTGCAGCAGCAGCGCTTACGCCAAATCTTTCTTCTACTTCTTTAACAAGTTCGCTGAGTTCAAGAACTGAAAGTTCAGCAACCTGATCTACAATAGCAATAATCTTTTCAGATGCCATTTTAATTTCCTCCAAAATAATAAATTTAGTTAATTTTTTAATTAGTTTTTACAGCAATTATTCTGCTGCTTCTTCTGCTGCGGGTGCAGCCTCTTCTGCGGGTGCTTCGGGAGCAGCCTCGCCGTCCTTGTCAACTATAGCCTGGATAACACGGGCAAAAGATGCCATAGGAGCCTGGAATGCCATACAAACTGTTGCAAGAAGCTGTTCCTTTGAGGGAAGCTTTGCAAGAGAGTCAACCTTTTCGAGAGAGATGAGCTCACCATCAAGGAAACCTGCCTTGATTTTGAAATTATCATTCTTTTCTGCGAACTTGGAAAGAATTCTTGCAGCTGCAACATAATCTTCCTTACTTGTAGCAACAGCTGTTGTTCCGTTAAGAACATCATCCATAGCTGCAAGAGCGGTACCGTCGATAGCAAGACGGATAAGTGTGTTCTTTGCTACAGAATACTCAACGCCTGCTTCTCTGAGCTCCTTACGAAGCTTTGTGTCGTCAGCAACGGAAATACCCTTATAATCAACAACAACACCTGCAACAGCACCGTCGAACTTCTCTTTAAGAGCAGCAACCTGAGCCTTCTTTTCTTCTAAAACCTTTACGCTTGGCAAATTGTTTCACCTGCCTTATGAAATTAATAAATATAGCCCTTCCGCCGAAAACCGCGAAAGGGCATAAAAACATTTCAGTTTCTATATCCATTCCTCGGCAGGCGGTAAAACTTACGCATAAATGCACCTGCTGTCTTAAGAACAGCAACAAAAGTATTTTATCACAAGGATAAGCTTTTGTCAATATATTTTTTTAATTATTCAGCACTTGAGAGAACCTTGTTGGGGTTGATCTTGATGCCTACGCCCATTGTTGATGTAACAACGCAGGAACGGATGTACTGACCCTTTGCTGCAGCGGGCTTTGCCTTGATGATAGCATCAAGAAGAGTAGCATAGTTTTCATAGAGCTTTTCAGCACCGAATGAAGCCTTACCGATGGGGCAGTGGATGATGTTTGTCTTGTCAAGTCTGTACTCGATCTTACCTGCTTTAGCTTCGTTAACAGCCTTAGCAACATCGGGAGTAACAGTACCGGCCTTGGGAGAGGGCATAAGTCCGCGGGGACCGAGAACCTTACCGAGACGGCCTACAAGACCCATCATATTGGGAGCAGCGATACATACATCGAAATCCATAAAGCCTTCGCCCTGGATCTTTGCAACGAGCTCTTCTGCGCCGACGATCTCTGCACCTGCTTCTTCAGCAGCCTTTGCTTCGTCGCCCTTTGCGAATACGCAAACTCTTACGCTCTTACCTGTACCGTTGGGAAGAACAACAGCGCCTCTGACCTGCTGGTCTGCGTGACGGGAGTCAACACCGAGACGAACATGTACTTCAACTGTTTCATCAAACTTTGCCTTTGCAGTTTCAATTGCAAGTGCGAGCGCATCTGTTGCTTCGTAGAGCTTTGATCTGTCTACGAGCTTTGCGCTTTCAATATACTTCTTACCGTGTTTCATATTTCTCTACCTCCGCCGATCAATCAACAACAGTAACGCCCATGCTGCGTGCAGTACCTGCTATCATGCTCATAGCGGTTTCAATTGTTGCAGCGTTAAGGTCGGGCATCTTCTGTTCTGCGATTTTTCTGACCTGCTCCTTTGTGATTGTGGCAACCTTTGTCTTGTTGGGAACACCGGAGCCCTTCTCAATGCCGACAGCCTTCTTGATAAGAACAGCAGCGGGGGGAGTCTTTGTAACGAATGTGAATGAACGGTCAGCATAAACTGTGATGATAACGGGGATGATAAGACCCATATCATTCTTTGTTCTTTCATTGAATTCCTTTGTAAACTGCATAATGTTTACACCGTGCTGACCGAGAGCGGGACCTACAGGGGGAGAGGGAGTTGCCTTACCTGCAGGGATCTGAAGCTTAATAAAGCCTGTAACTTTCTGTGCCATAATTGCACCTCCAAATAAAATGTGGTAGTGGCGGTGCGGCTGAACGCACCTCCCACAGTGTCCGGGGACACTATAACAAGACCGCAAGCGGTCCGATTACCAAAATAATAAATTAAACTTTTTCTACAGAATCAAGTGATACTGTTGTGGGAGTGTTGCGGCCCATATAGAATATGGTAATGCAAACCTCCTTGTGCTCGAGGTCGATACTCTCGACCGTTCCTGAAAATCCGTCGAATATGCCGCCCTTGATGGTAACGAGATCGCCGACCTCGAAATCAACCTTGACGATGATCTCAACCTCGGGAGCTGCCTCCTCGCCTTCAGCCGCGGGAACATAGCTTTCGAGCTTGAGCCTTTCAACCTCTTTATCGGAAAGAGGAGTAGGCTGGCTGTTGGGGCCTACAAAGCCCGTAACGCCTCTCATATAACGGATGAGCTGCCATGCTTCGTCTGTGATGAGCTTCTTTTTCTCGGGATCCTCGATAATTGCTATCTTTACACAGACATAGCTTGGCATAAGGATAGACTCTTCATATACATATTCGTATTTTTTAGCGTCTTCCTCTGCTTTTTTCTTCTTTTCTTCTTCAGTTAAAACGATGTATTCGTCCTTGATCTCTTCTTTCACAAGAATGAATTCGTTTTTAGCTGTTTTCTTTTTGCGTTCTGAGCTCTTGACCTTTTTCTTTTCAACAAGAACTACGGGAACGCAGGCAGCGGCTATCTGATCGTCAAGCTTATTGTTCTTTGCTGCGATGGTGATATTCTCGCTGACCTTTTTTTCATACCCGCTGTAGGTATGAATCATAAACCATTTGTAATCATTATACATGATTGTCCTCCTGCCCCCTGCGGCTTATTCAGCCTCAGTGGTTTCTTCAGAGGTTTCAGCCTCGGCAGTTGTAGCTTCTTCGGAAGCTGTTGTTTCCTCAGCAGTTTCGCCTTCAGCCGTTGTTTCCTCTTGAGCAGCAGTGGTAAGCTCAATAGCTGTTGTTGTTTCAGCAGCAGCTGTTGTTGTTTCTTCAATTGCAAACTGTTCGCCGAGGTTGATGGCAGCCTGCTTTCCGAGATCGAATACCTCTGTGAGTACCCAGTCTACTGCAAATACTGCAACGGCAACAACTGCGATAGTTGCAAGAACCACACCCGCATTTTTGATAACCTGCTGACCTGTAGGCCATGTTACCTTCTTACAGGTACCGACAAAGTCCTTAAAGAACTTCTTAACGGCAGATGTACCGCGAGAAACAACTGTGCCTTCCTTTTTAGGCTTGCTGGCTTTGATTCGCTCTTTCTTTGCTCTTTCGGCAGCCTTGAGAGCTTCCTTTTCAGCCTTGAGAGCTTCCTTGTCGATGTTCTTTTCAGCCATAGTAATTTCATCCTTTCTAAAGCATAGCTATGCGAGCGCTCCCGTGGGGAACACTCGGAAAACAGTGCTTTATATTACTTGGTTTCTCTGTGGAGAGTGTGCTTTCTGCAGAATCTGCAGTACTTGTTCATCTCCAGACGGTCGGGTGAATTCTTCTTGTTTTTCATTGTGTTGTAATTGCGCTGCTTGCATTCTGTACAAGCAAGAGTAATCTTAACTCTCATAACGGCACCTCCATTTAATGTTAGCCTCCCTCTGTCAGAAGCGGGAATTCGTCCGCTTTTCAGGGCAAAAAAAAGAACCCTCGCAGAGGTATAAAGAGTATACCACAAGGGTTCTTGCAAGTCAAGAGTTTTTTAATTTTTTTATTCAGCCGAGTTTTGCGCTTCTAATTTCTTCTGAAGACGCTTGATCTTTGCCTTGTATCCGAGAAGCTCCTGAAGCTGTGCTTTGGGTGTGCAGTAGCTGCCTATTGTAAGAGTATCCTTATTATATAAGCCGTGGAAGCTGCTGCCGCCCGTGGCAAGAAGCTTGTTCTTCTTTGCAAAGCCGAGAAGCTGAGAGGAAAGAGCCTCATTTGCCGAGGGATGCCATACCTCTATTCCGTCAATACCGTAGGAAATGAAGCGCTCTGCAGCTTCAAGTCCGCCGTATTTTGCGGGATGGGCAAGAACCGCAATTCCGTTTGCGGTATGAATTGCTTCAATAACCGTCTTCGCATCCTTGAAGGCAGGCTTTACTATTATATTATTGTCGCTTGAAGGCACAAAAAGCTCATTATAGACCTTGCCGTAGAAGCCGTCTGCGGCGCCGATTTCCGTGAGAGCCTGCATAAAATGCTGGGGGAAGAGGTTTGTAGCACCCGTTGCACATCTCTTTATAAGATCGGGCGTTACGGGATACCGCTGAGCCATTTTCAGCATCATATACTGCGAGGCGCGTTTTCTTGCATTGGAATTATAATGGCAGATCTCTTCAAGACGGTCGGGAAACTCGGGGAGATAGCAAAGAATATGCACGACCTCACCGCTTTCGGGGTCGAGGGCTGAAAGCTCTGCACCCGCAATAACCTTTATACCGTTTCTTTCGCCTATTATTTTAGCTCTTACCGTACCTGTAAGACAGTCGTGGTCGGTAATTGCTATTGTTTCCACACCCTTGCTCTTCGCCAGAGCAATAATTTCATCAATACTTAAGGAACCGTTGGACAAACGGGTGTGACAATGAAGATCGCCGCTCAAGTAATAACCCCCTAAACAAAATAAACACTTTTTAAACTATCCGCCTCATTTTTTACAAAAAATCGCTGATTTATTGAATATAATTTACATTTTCCGAGTTTTTTGCTAAAATATGGACTAATTGTGCTAATATACAATATGATTATATACCTTTTTGACTTTATTTTCAAGAGTTTTTGTGTTATTATATTAATTAAAGATTTTTATTTATGAGGTAATATAAATGAATGATATACTTTTAGGGCTTTCGGGCGGGGTGGATTCCGCCGCCGCGGCAGCACTTCTGAAAGAACAGGGCTTCACCGTCACTGCCTGCTTTCTCTTACTGACAGATGACAGCATAAAGGAGGAGGAGAACGCAAGAGCCCTCGCAGAGCATCTGGGAATAAAGCTCATTACCGCAGATTTCAGAGAGCGGTTCAGGGAAAATGTTTCGGGATATTTCATAAAGGAATACCTTTCGGGCAGAACTCCGAACCCCTGTGTAAGATGCAACCCCACCACCAAAATACAGTCCCTTCTTGATACGGCGGACAAATACGGGATCGAAAAGATCGCCACGGGACACTATGCCCTGACTGAATTTTCCGAAAAATACGGCGGTACGGTATTAAAGGCATCCCCCTCAAAAAAGGATCAGAGCTATTTCCTGTCTGCCCTATCCCCCTCCCAGACAGAAAGAACGATTTTTCCGCTGGGGCTTTTCAGCACCAAGGAAGAGGTCAGAGCATATGCCGAAAAGCTCTCCCTCCCGAATGCAAAAAAAGGCGACAGTCAGGAGATCTGCTTCATCCCCGAGGGAAATTATCAGGAATATATCTGTAAATATTCCGATTACAAGCCCGAAGCGGGCAATTTCCTCGATAATGACGGCACTGTTCTGGGACGGCACAGCGGAATCATCAATTACACCGTGGGGCAGAGAAAAGGACTTGGTGCTTTCGGTGAGCCGAGATATGTAAAGAGGATAAATGCCGCCGACAATACCGTTACGCTGTGCAAAAAGGACGAGCGGTTTGAAACGGAAATTTCCGTAAGGGATATTTCCTTTGCCGTAAATACTCCCCCGAGGGGAGATTTCAGTGCACTTGTCAAGATCAGAAGCACAGCAAGAGCCGTCCCCGCGGAAATTGAATATTCCGACGGCAGAATGCATATTGTATTTTCGGAAAGAGTAATTGCCCCCACTCCGGGACAGACGGCCGCCCTTTATGACGGCAATATCGTAATAGGCTCGGGCATAATTGAATAAAACAGTTGGTAAATCTTTACATTTCTATTAAAATTAAGTTACAAATATTGACTTTTTTTCTTTCTTTTCCTATAATAATCACATTATTTTGCTTAATACTTATGATATAAGGAGATAAAAAAATGAAAAACAGAAATAAGCTTCTTGTTACCGTTTCTGTTATCATAATGCTTCTTACTCTGGGTCTTTCGGCAAATGCCGCTCTCGTGGGCGATGTTACGGGTGACGGTGACGGAATCACGGCACTTGATGCAAGAATGATACTCCGCGTCTCCGTAGGTCTTGAAACTCTTTCAGAGGAAGCATTACTCATAGCAGATACAAACCTTGACGGCAACATCACAGCACTTGATGCGAGAACAGTGCTCAGAATGAGCGTTGACCTTGAAGAAACCGCTCATTACTATAAAAAAGAGGTTCTCGTTTCTCCCGACTGCGAAAATGCGGGAACGGGAAAGGCTGTCTGTACCGAATGTGATGATGTTTACGAATATGAGATCCCCGCTCTCGGACACGATTTTTCTGAACCCGAGATCCTCACTCAGGTGACCTGTGAGGAAGACGGTCTTGAAAAATACACCTGTCAGAGAGAAGGCTGCGGATACACCGAGGAAAGAGTGGTTGCCAAGGGACATACACCCGATATCCCCGAAGCCACCTGTACCGAGGATCAGTTCTGCACAAGAGGAGAACACATTATGACCGAAAAGCTCGGTCACACGACCGACTGGGGCGTATGCACCCGCTGTAAGGTCTATATTACCGACAAATACGCCTTTGAAGCAGAAACAATAAAGAATTCCTATCTTGCGGCAAAAACCGAATTTGACAAGGCTTATGAAATAAACAGCTACAACTCAATGATAGACGGTATCTCGTGGAAGGTGCTTCCCAACACCAAGGCCGCAAAGAAAAACTATATTGCCGCAAAGGCAGCCTATGAAGCAGCCTACAACGCCTGCGGCGACATTCCCGAATTTGCCGCCATCAAGGAGAAGCTCAAAAAGAACATCGAAAATCTCGACGGTGTTCTCGCACAGGTAGAAAAGATAATAGCAACTCCATATTTTGACAACAGAAACTTTGAAGAGCTTATATGGCCTCTCGAGGAGCTGAACGATTTCAATTCCGACAGTATCAGAAGCACAAACAAAGCTCTTTCAAAGCTTATCAAATGGTAAATAATAATTACGGCACAGGAGCTCTCCTGTGCTGTTTTTTTAATGAAAAACTGTTTTTGTGTTTTCGGCAGATCACGGGTTTAAAATCTTATTCAATATTATTCATTCTTATTCTTTCTTATTATATATAAAGGAGTTAACCAAAATCTGACCAAAAGCTGACCAAAACCTGACCAAAGCCTTTGTTGAAAACTCTCGGAAGCCTTGATATATAAGGCACGGCGGGCTGTAAAAAGCTGACCAAAAGCTGACCAAAAGCTGACCAAAACCTGACCAAATGTGTTATTTGAACAAATAGAATAAATTCTGTTCAAACAAATCGAGTCTGTCAACAATTTATCAACATTTTTTCAACAAAGTTTTCAACAAAAAAAATCTCCCGTCTTTGCAAAGTGTTATTGAAGCCTTACGGTAAAGTGCTGTTATTGTTTTCGGCAATAGTGATATTATTACGAGCATAGCGAGTAACAAGGTTCTGCAAAGCAGGTTCTTATTACGAGCATAGCGAGTAACAAGGTTCTGCAAAGCAGGTTCTTATTACGAGCATAGCGAGTAACAAGGTTCTGCAAAGCA
>SVOV01000050.1 GCA_015066205.1 Oscillospiraceae bacterium | reverse complement strand
GCGGTGATGATATGCACGCTGGCGCGTGATGATATACAGCTTCGCTGATGATATACCGAGCCTTCGGCTTGGATTGAGAACGGGTGAATCGGTACTTCTTTCGTATGGGAGCGGTCACCCCTCCCGCAAAGAAAAGTCGGTTCTCCTGTCGTAGGGGAGGGGTCACCCCTCCCGTATTTAAGATTTGTAATTTATCATTCTGCATTTTGCATTTTGCACTTTGCATTTTGCATTTACGAAGCCAAAAAAACAGGTCACAAGCTTTTGAGTCGTACTCTAAATGACAAAAAGAGTTAATGTAGCAAAAACTACATTAACTCTTACTTTTTTGCACTGTCACTAAAAGTGGAGAGTAAGTGCGCTTTTAACTTTAAGTGATATTCTTTCCTTCGGAAAGAGTGATATTATGCACTTTCGGCATAGTGATATTGAAATCTTCGATTTCAGTGTTATTTTATTCGCAACAAACTCGCGAAGCGAATAACACTGTGCGAAGCACAATAAAACTGCGAAGCAATATCACTCGCCGCAAGGCGAATAAAACTGCGTGAGTGTCCTGAGGACACCCACGCTTTTGCTTGTGACCCTTTGTTTAGCTCATTTTCTGGTGGCTTCGTAATTTACGGGGATTTTTCTTAAGAGGTTGCTGTCGTAGATGGGGACCCATTCGTCACCGGTTTCGGTGGTTTTCTTGAATTCTTCCTTTGTCTTTGCAACATTTATTTCGGGAAGACCTCTGATTTCACCCTTATCCGCGTAGGAATCCTCCCAGAATGCGTGGTGGCCTATGAAGCTTACCGATGAGGGGATATAGACATATGTAAGAGCCTTGTTGTAGCTTACGGCGTCTGTTCCTATGTATTCGAGACCCTCGGGGAAGGACAGGTAGGTGTTAAGTCCCTCGGCGGCTTCGTAGGAGGTTTCTTCAATGGCGGCCTCCGTGATATATGTATAAAAATCGCTGAGATTCGGCATTTCAAAGAATCCTAAGTTTTCGATTCTTTTAAGTCCCTCGGGAAGATATACGGTGGCAAGATTTGAATAGTTGAAGCAAAGCTCACCGACATTTTCAACCGTTGAGGGAATTACATAGGTCATAACCTTTTCACGGTATTCTTCAAAAATGGGAGCATAGTCCTCGGGAGAAATAATGTCCTTTTTCTCTGCGTTCTGGGGTGTCCACTGCCACATTTCCGTAGGATAGCCGTATTTTTCTCTGAGGTATGCATCTCTGTCACAGGGATAGCACACGACAGTCTTCTTATCCTTTGTGTAAAGAACGCCGTCGATATCGCAGTAATTGGGATTATTCTCGTCTACTATTATTCTCTGAAGAGCCCAGCAGGAATAAAAAGCCTTGCCGTCAATGTCGAGAACATTTTCACCGATATATATGGTCTTTATATAGCCGTCACCGTTTATTGCATATTCCTTAACAGAGGTCACGGGCTTATTCTTATCCTCCGTGATAATAAAATCGGGAAGAAGCTTCGCTCTTTCAATGGCGGCGAGCTGCTCCTGCTTCAGAAGATACTTGTTATACTCTATAAGCTCCGCCTTTGTTTTTACGGGAATCTCGGGAAGCGTGTCGGGAGCATCGGTAAGGACGATCTCCTCTTTTGCCGTTCCCTCACCGTTTTCGGGATATTCAATGTCAAGCACCCAGTTGATACTGAGCTCTGTAATATATCCGGGGTTGGAAAACTTTGTGAACTGATAGTTTCCGTCGGATATTTCTGCAAAGGTGAAGGTGTCCGTTGTGAGAATGCTTAAGCTGAAATACATTGAAAGGGCAATGGATACAACGATAACTATTATAAAAATTGCCTTTTTCAGAGTGTAGTGCTTATAAGGCTTTCCGATGTGAGGAGCCGCGAGGCCTTCTATCTGATAGGTATATATTTCGTCCTCGGGGATCTCAATTACGGTATCATCGGTAAGAGCATTATACATTTTTTTATCTTTTTTATCTTTTTTACTCATTTTCCGTCCCCCCTTAACCTGTATATCCGCCTGATATCTTTTCGCCCTTTTCGAGAGCCTTCTTTTCGGTTACCTCGGCACGGCGCTTTAATACCTGCATAACCTTGTTCTGCTTGTTGGCATCATAGTCCCAGAACAGATAGGGAATGGTCATAAGGAAGAAGCCCACGACATCAATAAGAAGAGGAACTACAACTATCTTGAGTCTTGCCTCGTCAAGGAAGAGGATATCCCAGTTGCTGTTAAAGCCGTATGAGAGAAGAAGAAGCGGGATGATAAGACCCACAAAGGAGGTGATGGGGCCGGTGAACCAGCCGAAAATACCCGAGAAGCTCTCAAGTCTTTCGCCTGAAAGATACATCTGATAGTCATTAATCTTGACATTCATATCGTGGCCCGCAGAGGTGGGAACGGTTTTTGTCATTTCCATAAGGAACATAACTATAACGCAAAGTGAACCGCAGAGGATAAGATTATCACCGCAGAACCATATTGCGAGTACCAGTGCACCGTTACCGAAGGCTCTCGTGAGCTGATAGAATATCATTATCTGCTTATAGGAGAATCTCTTCAAGAAATAGGGAGTAAGAAGATCCGGCGGAGTACCCGCAAAGGATATAAGAAGAGTCAGAATTGAATAGGGAAGACCTGACAGACGGAAGGTGTAAAGATAGAGAATACTTGTAAAGGCAAGCATACCGTTTCCGAGAGAGTCAAGAAGACCTACCATTGTATTTATCCAGCGGTATTTGTTGTGAAGAACACCGAACATACCGTCCCAGAACTTGATGTTGACCTTCTTTTCAAGGGGCGGCTGGGGAATTCTTTCCTTGATACTGCCCGCGCATATCATAGTAAGTGCGGCACAGAAAATGAATACTCCGGGAATTACCCAACGGAAGAAATTGATATCTGCCCATTCGTCCTTGAGTGTACCTACAAGGGCGGGGATAACTATAGTCATTATGGTCTGTAAGAAATGGGAGAGCTTTACGGGGTAGGTTCTTACAAGAATTCTCTCCGTGGGGTTGGGAGAGATGCTCTGTGTCGTTGTTTCAAGCACATTTCCGAAGCCGAATACTCCGTAGATGGCGAAAAGAAGATTTGCCGCCCACACTCTTGTTGAAACATCGGCAATTTCATAAAGGGGAAGCCAGCCGATAAGGATAACAACGATGCATTTCGGAATAACATCGGAATAAAGAGAATACTTATATCTGCCGAATTTGGGGATAAGCTTCTTTCTCCAGAATATGTTTCTCGCGCCTACCCATCCCGAATAGAGGAAATGTGTGCCGAATACCTTGAAGCAGGCTGTGGCACTCATACCCTCAAGCGAGTTGAGGAAGATAATGAATTTTGAATTGGCATCGAAAAGAGTTGAATAATCGAAGAAAATGCACGACAGTCCGAAAAGGACCATACCTATGTAAACGCCGTACAGCTTTTTCTCCGTCTTGCCCGGTAAGAAGCCTAAATTATCGCAGACAAACCACCATATGAGGGCGGTGACATAGCCCAAGGGCATATTGATAATGCTGATAATTGAAAAGGTAAGATAGGGGAGCTTATAATGATGCATTATAAGGAAGCACCCTGTTGCAAAATAGATATACTCCAGCACCTTTGATGCCGTGTAGTTGGAGCCTACCGCAAAGAATATGTTGAGATACTCTTTATAGGGAACATATTTTCCCTCGGCAGGAGTCTTCCAGTGTGTTTTTACTTCAGTAAAGAAGTTTTGTAAAGTTTCTTTCGACACCTTAGCCATAACACATCTCCTTTATAATTATTATTTTAATAATATCATAATAATGAACAAAATACAACCGAATATTAACAAATAATTTATATATCTTGATTATAATAAAAATGTGTTGTATAATATAAACAGAAAATAAGATCCGAAAGGCGGTGTAAATATGCTTGCAGTATTGGCTTTTTTCAGTGACATCCCCCTTTACCTCTTAACTCTCATAGGTCAGCTCACAGGTCAGGATATGACAGAAGAGATAGACGCCGTAAACAAGCTCTTCAAGAGCCTTGCGGAAAAATTTGAATAAAAGAAAAAACACGGCTTCCCAACGGGAGACACTTCGTAAGGAAGCTGTCTCCTGTTGCTTATTGTGTGCAATCCAAAGTAGGTTTCTTGATCTATTTCTGTGACTTTTTCAGAAATAATTGAAATAATGCTTCTGCTGTGTTATAATAAATAAAGATAATTGTAGTGCTGTTATATTGTAAAACAGACAATCTCAGAATTGAGTCGGAGAACTAAGATGATTGATGTAATGACAACATTTGAAAATATTCCAATAGATAAAGCAACCATAGCACAGTGCGAATTGAATATCGATAATAAAACCCGTTCAAATCTTTTTGCATGGAACGGTCAATTTTCACCGCAATTTGTAGAAACGCTATTAAATCACTATGCACAAAAAGATGATATGATAATCGATCCATTTGCTGGTTCAGGTACTACATTATGCGAAGCGGCACGAAAAGGAATTTCTGCATATGGCATGGAATTGAATGCTTCAGCATATTACATGGCTAAAACATATGAATTAGCAAATAAGACGCTTTTTGAACGAAAAGCGCTAATTGATTCTGTTGAACAAATTGTTGCAACTATATTAGATAAAGATGAAATTTTGCCGACAATTACTCGCATCATTCAGCAGAATACTCCCTCTGCTTTATCATCGTTATTGAGCACTTTGATAATACTAATGGATTTGTTTAATAACGAATTGTCTATCCCCTTTCTTCACAAAAAGTGGGAAGGACTCAAAAAGATTGTATTAGAAATTCCGATTTCTACGGCAAAAATTAAAGTCGACATGGGCGATGCTCGTAAACTGAGATGCAAATCGGACGAAGCAACATTGCTGATAACCTCCCCCCCTTATATCAATGTTTTCAATTATCATCAAAAATACCGACGTTCAGTGGAGGTATTAGGTTATGATGTTTTAGCAATAGCAAAAAATGAATTCGGTTCCAATAGAAAAAACAGAGGAAATCGTTTATTTACTGTAATTCAATATTGCATTGATATGGCTTTGTCTTTCAAAGATGCTGTTCGTACTTGTAAACAAGGAGCCCGAATGATTTATGTTGTTGGTAGAGAGTCGAATGTATTAGGGTACTCTTTTTGTAATAGCCGTTTGATTTTTGAAATAGCAACTGAAATTTTCAAACTTCCGCTTTTACTCAGGCAAGAGCGTGTGTTCCAAAACAGATATGGGCAACTAATCTACGAAGATATTCTTCATTTTGAGAATGGCAAAACAGGGGATTTTTTCAGTGAAGAAGATATAGAAACTGCCGCACGATCTATTGCCACAAGGATGTTAACTGAGAAAGCACAGATATATCCTGATAGCAAAAATATAGAACTGATTTTTGAAGCAATAGAAAAAGCAGAAAATATAAATAGATCGGAGAGTTAAATAATGCCAAGAGGTACACACGGAGAAAAAATAGTTGCTGCTTTGGATAGTGCAAAACTACCGAATAGCGATAAACCCAGATTAAGGATGGCTTTGCAAAAATATGATGAATGGATTGGTGCATTAGAAGCAACAGATGCCCCTACGGTTGATGAACTAATTGAAAAATTGGTAAGGTTACTCAATGAATATAAATTCTATGTAGATGTTGATTTGATATTTGATAGTACCGAAGACTTTTTGTATCGTCAAAAGGGACAGTTAAAACTTGATAATACGGTCATTGAAGAGTTTCTCCCTATTTTTGTGCGCAAGTGTATTATCAAAGAGTTTGGGAAATGTGATGTAGAAGTAGGATCGCAAACAGCGACATTTTCTTCGGCATATTTTGCATCTAGTTTAAGTTCGCCGGCAATTGGAGGAGGTCTTAGTATAAAAACAAAGGATCAGGATTTCTCAATGAGCAGAACACTTTATTTGAGATCATCCTACACTCCGACATTCGATACAGAAAAAACCGTAACCGTCGCTACACATTTAGGATATGTAATGGCAGAGTTGAAAACCAACCTTGATAAGACGATGTATCAAGAAGCGTCTGCCACTGCACATGATGTAAAATTAGCGGTAACAGGAGCAAAGTATTATTTACTTTGTGATTTTCTTGATATGACACCAATTAGTACAGCAACAACCGACATTGATGAAATCTTGATTGTTAGAAAGGCGAAAAGAATTAGTTCAAATATTCGGAAAGAATTTAGCACATATGCGGGAAGAAAAGCACATAGAAATTGGTACATAGATTATTTAAGACAAAATCCATATTCAACAGATATTTTCAAGAGATTTGTTGAACATATTTTCTCACAAATGAAAAATGAGGATTTAATCGAAGAAAGTGTGCTTAACTTAGGATATTTTTAATAGAAAATCTGATTATAAAAGATAAAACAAAAAAGAGCCTCCATAGCAAAATGCTTTGGATGGCTCTTTTGGTTAATATCGAATTGGTTTTATTGTTCTATAAATAAATATATTACAACATAAAGATGTCCATATGTATAGCGAGCAACGGATTTTGACACCAAAATCCAAAATAAGCCGAAAATAACATCATTAAGCTACTTCTTTACGAAGTGTCTCCCACGGAAGCCGTGTTTTTATTCGTTATGCAACATAGGATAAGACACGGAGTGTCTTCCTTATAAAGCTCCGAATTCCGAAATCCGAATTCCGAATTTGCACGAGTGTCACCGTTCCGACCTCCGACTTCCGATCTCCGATTCGACCTCTACTGTACCAGCTTCGTCTTCGATATATCCGTATGCTTATAATAAATAAGCGTTGCGGCGGAGCATACTGCCCAGCCTGCGGGGTAGCCCATAGCTATGGGGATTATTTCATTCGATATGTAATTTGCCATAATGAAGAGATATATCTGTCTGAAAACAACGAAGGAGCCTATCATAATTATCATAGGAACCTTGCTGTTTCCCGCGCCTCTTAGCGCTGCGGAATATACCTGATTAAAGCAGCACAGAAGATAGAAGGGTGACAGCCATCTTATGAGGATGGTGCTGTATTCAATAACCTCGGGCTTGCTGTTGAAGATGCCGCCGAAAAACGGAGTAAAGATTACAAGGGGAAGCATAATGACCGCAGTACATATAAGCGACATTGCGGAGGCTATCCTGACTCCCTTTTTTGCGCGGTCAACATTTCCGATACCGAGATTCTGTCCCATAAAGGTGGTAGCCGCAAGAGATACTGACTGCATAGGTAAGAACATAAACTGGTCGAGCTTTATATATGTTGACCAGCCTGACATACAGTCAACACCGAAATGGTTGATATATGACTGAACGAAAACATTGGAGAATGCCGTGACAGCCATCTGAAGCGCCGCGGGAATTCCCACCTTCATAATGAGCTTCAGCTGTTCAAGAGATATTCTTATTTCCTTTATATATACTCTTATACAGGAATCCGAGTGAAGAAGTGTAATGAGAACCAGTACCGCCGATACGCCCTGTGCGATAATGGTGGCTGTTGCAACACCCGACACGCCCATCTTGAAAACAACGACAAAAACAATGTCAAGCACGGTATTGAGCACTGCCGCCACAACAAGGAAGAAGAAGGGTCTTTTTGAATCGCCCACGGCACGAAGTATTCCCGCACCCATATTATAGATAAGAAGGCCCGTGACACCCGAAAAATATATGGTAAGATAGGTGGTGGCCTCGGGAATTACCGCATCGGGCATTTTCATAATTTTAAGCATAAAGGGAGTCATAAGAATTCCCACGGCGGTGAAGACTACAGAAAGAAGAAGAGTGAGAGCCATTGCCGTATGAACGGCCTTTTTAACCTTATCGAACTGCTTTGCGCCGTAAAACTGGGAGATCACAACACCCGCACCGCTTGAAAGTCCCATAAATATTCCGATAAGCATATTTATAACTGGGCCGACATTTCCTACTGCGGAATAAGCCTCATTGGATGCGAAATTACCCACGCACCAGGCGTCAACGGTGTTATAAAGCTGTTGGAAGAGGTTTCCTAAAAGAAGAGGGATTGCAAAGGTTATGAGATGTCTGACGATACTGCCCTCGGTCATATCAACATCGCGTTTGCTCTTTTTTATCATAATTCAATGTGCTTCTTTATAAATTCATAAACATTGGTCCAGTAGAGCTTCGGCTCCTTTGTTGAGGATTCGGCGTGAGCCGCACTCTTTACGGTGAAATATTCCTTTTCGGCACTGCAGGCACCGTATACCTCGTGCATCATTCTGAAGGGCACGAAATCGTCACACTCTCCGTGAACAAAAAGTGTGGGGGTCTTCGATTTCTTTACCGCCTCAACGGGGGCGCATTTCTTAAAGCCGAAATTTCCTCTCATTTCGGAATAGAGGCTGAGAAGATGCAGAAGAGGAACCATGGCAGAGGTCATCTGATTTTTTGCAACATAGGTATATTCCTCCATAACGCTCGTAAAACCGCAGTCTGAAATGGCGCATTTTACATTGTCGGGGAGGACCTCACCGGTTATAAGCATTGTTGTTGCCGCTCCCATACTCTCACCGTGAAGAACTATCTCGGCATCGGGATACATGGTTACTATGTAATCTATCCAGTCCACTCCCATATAGCGGTCGTGGTAGCCCATTGAGCAGTATCTGTTCTCATCCTGTCCGTGACCTATCATAGAGGGCAGAATACAGTTAAAGCCCATAAGAGCGTAAGGGTATGCATAGTGATACATTCCCCCGGGAGCAGAGGTAAAGCCGTGGAAGATAATTGCCCATCTCTCGGGGTGGCCGTTATTGAAGAATTTAGCGTGTCTTTTCTGTCCCTTTTCGTTAGTAAGGTAAAGATCCGTAGCACTGTGACAGCTGTGCCACTCGCTCACCTTTTCCTGAAAAGCGGCAGCTTCCCTTTCTCTTTCGTTCTCTTTTTCGAGAACCTCATTCTTTTCTTCCTCGGGAAGCTCATTTACGGCGGGAGAAAACCTTTCACCGATCTTTCCCGCAAGACGGATATTGAGCATACATTCGTATGTGGCTGTGCAGAAAATACCCAGAAGTGCCGCTGTGCTTACCGCCGCACCTGTTACAGCCTTAACACTCTTTTTCATAAAAACACCACCATAAAGTTTTTTTTATTTTCTTACAAAAGCTACTTATGTGCTTCGCACTCGGGAACCCCCGGCGAGGGGCGAATGAGTGTGCCGCTGCCGGTGGCAGATGAAGGCACACGAACGAGGTGAAGAAACACAGAGCAATGTGCGCCGCTCCAAGGCGTGCAGTGCGACAATGTTTCTGAGGGACTCCCAACGAAAAACAGTTCACTGAACTGTTTTTCTTCCCTCCTGCGCTTTTGAAGCAACGGGGATTTCGCTGTCTGCGGACAGCGACAAAAGGCTCTGCCTCTTGACACCGTGAGCTTTTGAAAAAGCTCAAGCAAAACTTTTAATCCGGCACTCCCGTGCCGTCATTAACCACCAGCTTTTTGTGAAGACTCTTTTTTTAGATATTATCCGTTAATTATTTCATTGTAAGGGAGATACGCTTTTTTTGAACATCGACGGATAAGACCTTGACCTTTACGATATCGCCCACTTTAAGCACCTCGGAGGGATGCTTGATATAGCGGTTTGTTATCTGTGAAATATGGACAAGTCCGTCCTGATGAACGCCGATGTCAACAAAAACACCGAAATCTATAACATTTCTGACAGTGCCCTGAATCTCCATACCCTCTTTTAAGTCCTCCAGGGAAAGAAGATCGGAGCGAAGCATGGGAGCGGGAAGAGCATCTCTTATATCTCTTCCGGGCTTCTTCAGCTCGTCGGCAATATCTGAAAGGGTGGGGATTCCCACGCCTATCTCCTCGGCTGCCTTTACCTTGCCGTAGCTTTGAAGCTTTTCTTCAATGTCGGAAATGCCGTTTACTCCAAGCTCCTTTTTATCTATTCCGAGAATGGAAAGAAGCTTGTTTGCGGCTTCATAGGATTCGGGATGAACTGCAGTATTGTCGAGGGTTTCCTTTCCTCCGGGAATTCTTAAGAAGCCTGCGCACTGCTCATATGCCTTGGGGCCCAGTCCCTTGACCTTTTTAAGACCCGCACGGGAGCTGAATGCTCCGTTTTCGTCACGGTAGGCTACAATATTTTTAGCAGTAGCCGCCGTGATGCCCGAGACATATTTAAGAAGCGAGGGAGAGGCTGTGTTGAGGTCAACTCCGACAGAGTTTACGCAGTCCTCAACAACGCCCGTCAGGGATTCCTCAAGTCTTCCCTGAGGAAGGTCGTGCTGATACTGACCTACTCCTATGGATTTAGGGTCTATCTTTACAAGCTCCGACAGGGGATCCTGTAATCTTCTTGCGATGGAAACTGCAGAACGGAGCGAAACATCGAATTCGGGGAATTCCTGTGCGCCAAGCTTCGATGCGGAGTAAACGGAAGCGCCCGCCTCGTTTACAACCATATAAGAAACCTTACCCCCGTACTGCTTTATGGTATCGGCAACGAAGATCTCCGCTTCCTTTGAAGCTGTGCCGTTACCTATGGAGATACAGTTTACTCCGAACTGTCTTATAAGTGTATGTACCTTTTGTGCTGCCTCCTCCTTTTTGTTCTGCGGGGGAGTGGGGTAGATAACGCCCGTTGAAAGTACCTTGCCGTTTTCGTCTACCACGGCAATCTTACAGCCCGTTCTGTAAGCGGGGTCAACCGCAAGAACACGCTTGCCCTTGATGGGCGGCTGCATAAGAAGAGGCTTCAGGTTCTGTCCGAACATCTTTATTGCCTGCTCGTCTGCCTTTTCCGTAAGCATATTTCTTATTTCTCTTTCAACAGAGGGGAATACAAGTCTTTCCCAGCTGTCAAGAGCGGCTTCCTTTACGAACTGCGTTGTGATACTGCCCGATTTTACAAAATAGCGGTAGAATATGCCCATTGCGGCAAAATCCTCAATTTCGAGGGTGACCTTGAGAAAATCCTCATTCTCACCGCGGTTTATGGCAAGAATTCTGTGGCTGGGAATCTTTGCAACAGCTTCAGAGTAGTCATAATACATTGAATATACGCTGTCTTCCTCGGTCTTTGCCTTTGTGCGGATAATACCTTTAGCCCAAATGAGCTCCTTGAGGTCGTGTCTGATTTCGGGAGAATCGGACATAATTTCAGCGATAATATCATTTGCTCCCTGTAAGGCGGAGGCCGTATCGGGAACTTCCTTTTCCTCGTCAACATAGGGGAGTGCCATTTCTTCAATGGTGCCCTCTGTCTTTTCCTGTGCGAGGATCTCCAGTGCTAAGGGCTCAAGTCCCTTTTCCTTTGCTATAGTGGCTCTCGTTCTTCTCTTCTGCTTATAGGGACGGTAGAGGTCTTCGAGGACTGCGAGAGTTTCTGCGGCGAGTATTGCCTCACGAAGCTCGTCGGTCATCTTGCCCAGCTCCTCAATGTGGGCGATATAGTCCTCCTTCTTCTTCTCAAGTCCTCTTAAATACTGCAGACGGTCTGCTATCTCACGGAGAAGCTGATCGTCACAGGACCCGTGCATTTCCTTGCGGTAACGCGCAATAAAGGGAATTGTGTTACCGTCATCAATAAGTGTTATGATATTTCCCATATGATCGGGCTTTACGGGAAATTCACTGCAAAGCTTTTCTTTAATATCCATAATTGCTCCTTGGGGGGTAATTTTTTATTTATGATCTGACTATCCGCAAAATTCGGAATTCGGAGGTCGGAATTCGGAGCTTAAAAGGAAGACACTCCGTGTCTTGCTCCGCTTACGCTCTATTGGCGCTCGTGCTCCGCACATTGCTGAAAGTTAGATATTATCGGGAATTGTTATGGGGAGTTCGGCGGTTCTTTTCTCCGAAATCCGAAATCCGAATTCCGAATTCGAGAACTCACAAAGTGAGTTCTCGGTATATGTCGCTCTTTTTCTTGCCTGTTTCCTTTGCCGCTTTTTTGGCTGCTTCGTTTATGCTCATTCCCTCTTTAATATATGAGCGGGCGAGCTCAACGGGGTCTGTTTCCTCTTCCTCGGATTTAAGCTCCTCTTCGGATTTAGCTTCAATGATGATGACATATTCGCCCTTGAGCTTTACGCCGTCATATTTTCCGTCAAATTCACCGAGAGTTCCGAATTCTATATTCTCGTGAATTTTTGTAAGCTCCTTGATAAGGGCAATTTTTCTGTCGCCGAGGGTAACAAAAAGGTCGTGAAGCGTTGCCGCCAGCTTATGGGGAGCTTCATAAAAGACCATAGTTTTTCTCTCTGTCTTGATTTCTTCAAGATGCTCTCTTCTTTTGGGCTTGTTGCCCGTGAGAAAGCCCTCAAAGGTAAAGCGGGAGACCTCAAGACCCGAAAGGGCGAGGGCGGTGATTATGGCACTGGGGCCGGGAACGGTATTTACCTTTATTCCGCTTTCGTGGCAAAGCCTTACAAGGTCCTGCCCGGGGTCGGATATTGCGGGCATACCCGCATCCGTTACAAGAGCACAGCTCTCTCCCGAGAGTATCCTTTCAACTATAGACGGGCCCTTTTCGGCTCGGTTGTGCTCGTGATAAGCAATAAGCTTGTTTTTTATATCAAAATAATTGAGAAGCTTTATTGAAACTCTTGTGTCCTCGGCGGCAATAAAGTCCACGCTTCTCAGTGTCTCAACTGCTCTCGGGGAAAAGTCGCCGAGATTTCCTATGGGAGTACCGACAACAAAAAGCTCACCTGCCATCTTATTTCTCCTTTTTTAGTCCTTTTTGTATGAGCCTATAATTCCGAGAAGCTCCCTTGAGGGAGTGCCGTCGGGATTTTCTATATGAAGCTCATTTTCAACAATAAGTCCGGGATTTCTGCCCTTTTTTCCCTCAAGAAGAAAAAGCCAGGGGGCTTTCCCGTCACGCTGGGATACAAAACGCAGTCTTTTGGGCTCGATCTTTGCATTTCTCATTTCCGCCATCGCCTCTGTGAGCCTTTCGGGGCGAAGACAGATACACATTCTGCCGCCGAATTTAAGAAGCGAGGATGCGGAAAGAAAAAGCTCTCCCAGTGTAAGGCTCGTTTCGTGGCGGGCAATTTTATCCGCGGCGGAGCTGCTTTCAATTCCGTGCCCCTCGGCGGTATATGGCGGGTTCATCGTAATAAGGTCAAAGCTTCCCGAGGAAAGCTTGCCCTTAAGCTCTCTTAAGTCACAGTTAAGAAGAGTGAATTTTTCGCCTATGCCGTTAATTTCAATGCTTCTCTGAAGCTGGTCACAGGCGAGGGGCTGAATTTCAACGGCGTGAACCCTTTCTACGCCCTCTCTGAGCCAGTAAAAAGGTATGATACCGCAGCCCGTACCGAAATCGCATACCGTATTTTTCCTCTTCGGTGACGAAAAAGCAGCCAACAGCAAAGCATCCGTGCCGAAGGTGTGGCTGTCGGATACTATGAGCTTAAGGCTGCTGTCTATATATTCAATATGCTCTGTGGGTCTCAGATTTTCCATGTCAGATCCTGTTTCTCTTAAGGGCGAGAACAACAATTATAACACCGACACCCGAGGCTAAAAGCAGAACAACGCCGAGAGCGGTCTTTACGGGGCTTACATCAGAGTCGATATCATCGATATTGTCTTCAACGATGGGACTGAAAACCGTTGTTGTATAAGCCTCTGTATATATCTGCTCGGGGGGGATGAACTGGAAGGTCGTTGTTTCAACGGGGGGAAGAGTGGTTGCAGGGTATGAGGGTGTATATGAGGGATAAGTGGGGTATGTGGGAGTATAGATGGGAGGGGGAGTTGTAGCGGGTTCTTCCGTTGTGGGTTCTTCGGTAGCAGGCTCCTCGGTCGTAGGCTCTGTTGTTTCCGCAGGCTTTGTTGTAGGCACTTGCATAGAGCCGATGTATTCTTCAAGCGTATCAAGAATATCGGCAATATCAATGCCTAAAAGATCTAATATGGAACTGAGCCCGCCCTCTCTTATTTCATCGATCGCATTCTGAATGCTCTCGGGGTCGGAAAGGTCAATGCCGAAATATTTTGCAATACCGTTGATGTTGTCGGGATCAACAAGATCAGCCGCCGAAGCCGTAGCACCGAGCGGGAGGATCAGCATCAGGGACACCATAACAGCAACAATTATCTTCTTAAACTTTGTCATAACAAACCACCAAAAAATTATAATAAAATAATACAAAGATAATAATAACAAGAATTTCGACAAATGTCAAATGTTATATTTTTACTGCGCGGTACACTCCGCACGGCGGAGTGTAAATGCAGAATGCAAAATGCAAAATGAAAAGGGAAAAGGGAATAGGGAATAGGGAATAGGTAAAAGTTTGGGAGGGTGACCCCTCCCCTACGACAGACGAACCGACTCACCCGTTCTCAATCCAAGGCGAAGGCTTGGTATATCATCAGCGAAGCTGTATATCATCACGCACCGGCGTGCATATCATCACCGCAGGTGCATATCATCAGCGAAGCTGTATAAAAACAGAGCGCAAGCGGAACAAGACACGGAGTGTCTTCCTTTTAAGCTCCGAATTCCGAATTCCGAATTCCGAATTTGTACGGTGTTTCCTTCACATTTTCCGCAGGAAAATATATCACTCATTCCGCAGGAATGAATATCACTGCGAAGCAATATCACCCGTTTCAAAGAAACGGATATCACTGACAAAAAAACCGCCGAAGCGGTTTTTTGTCATATCCTGTTGAGCCAGTATGCAACATGGCTTGCAAAGCCGTGGCAGCAGGAGGCGTAGTCTGTCATATTTTCCCAGAGAGTGCCTGTTTTCTCTGCCATAGGTAAGAAGAAGCTTTCTATCTCCCGAAGAAGCTTTTCGTGCTCGCCGTCTTCAAAGAGGATGAAAAGACGAAGATAATTTCCTATGAATGCATTTGAAACGGGGACATCGGGGAAGACTTTTTCGGGATCTCTGTCAGGGCCGAAGACGGTGAACATCTTCTCATAAAGCTCGGGATAAAGCTCCTTGGTGGCGGTCTTTGTGAAGAAGGCGTAATACTGACAGGTTTCGGAGTGGTTGTTTGTTCTTCTCGCAACACCTGTTTTTGTGTAATTGGCGTTATCACAGAAGAATTCCCCGTTAAAGGACTTTTTGCGGATAGTCTCACGGAGCTTTTCGGCTTTTTCATGAAGCTTCTTGTCGCCGTAAAGCTCTGAAACGGTGTCGAGCACCTTGGAATAGAGCATATTTGAGGGATAATTTATGTCGCGGACAAAATCATTGGCTTGAGACCATTCAACAAATATCCAGCTGTCGATCTTACTTAAAAGTCCGTCCTTGTTTTCGTATTTCTTCGTAAATTCAAGAAGGCCGTAAACTCTCTCCCTTGCGGCATCAATGAGCTCTCGGTCGCCTGAACGCTCAAGATAGCCTTTCAGCTGTAAAACAAACCAGAATGCCCAGTTATGGATATAACAGCCGTCGGGATGATCCCCCGGATAGCACATGGGGAGCATTCCCTCGGGAATGTGGCTGAAGCTCTCGGGAATTATAAAGTTTTCAATAAAATCGTGGTCAATAAGGCTTTCTCCCGTAAGCTCTCTTTCAACACGGGAGGTAAAGAAGCTGTCACAAAGCCAGCCCGCTCTCTCTCTTGAGGGACAGTCCATAAAAATGTCCGTGGAATTCTGTCTGAATGTGGAAACGGCGGCATCGTAAATTTTCTGAAGCTCTGCCGTGGGCATTTTCTTTGTGTTTGTAATAAGGGTTTCGGGATAGCACTCCTCATAGAGGGATACATTGGTAACGAGAGTGGGTGCATACATTGAAATTATCTGAATATAGCGGAAGGTATAGGGCTCAAAGGAAACGATGTCATAGGTTCTGCCTCCCTGAATTGCCCATTTTACTACATTGTGGCAGGAATCCTTGCCGGGGTCGGGGCAGACTCCGTCGGGAAGTATCTCGTTGAAGACAGCATATATAACGGTATCGTGCTCTGCAGTAAGAGAAAGACGGATATAACCCGTATTATTCTGTCCCATATCGTAGATACAGCAGCAGTTTATACCGAGGGAAACGCTCTCCATGGCGTAGCCCCCGTCCTCCATTATCTGTGTCTTGTAGGCATAAAGCTCGTTTGCGGGGGAGGCATCAAGCTCCTTTTCCGGGAAGCCCTTGAGTAATTTGCCGTCAATATTTGTAAGGCTTCTGTCCTTGAAATACCGTCTGTTCTTATCGGGAATAAGTATGCCCTTTGAAACTATTTCTCTGACCTTTCTTTCGGTATAAAGACAGTAGGGAGAATTTCTTTCAATAAAATTCTTTTCTTCCGTTTTTTCAAGCTCGACCGTCTTCAGAACGGTGCTCTCGTCAGTCATAAACGAGTCATAGTAAGCGTCAAGAATATAACATTCCGTAAAGGGACGCTGGAACGAATAGCGGGGAGTTTTTACTGTTCTTGAGGAATATCTCACCGCCTCAAGCTCCTTTACGCCCGTGGAATAAAGAATCTCGCCCTTTCTCTCGATTTCCGCACATAAGAAAGAGGGCATATCGAGAAGATAGAAGCTGTTGATATTATAGCCCGCCGCAATAATTGAAATAATATTTGTATTCTTTGAAAGCTTGTTTACGGTGTATTCACTGACTCTGTAGAAGCCGTGACCCGCCCTTGCGGGGCCTGCCGCAAAAAACTGACCGTTGACAAAAATCTGATATCTTGAATGTGAAGCTATGCTTATCTTAAGCTCCTCGTCACCGTCAATTATTGCCCTGAAAACAAGGGAGTGGTTTTTTGTGAGCTGCTGTCCCTTTTCCCATACGGGAACAGCCTCTTTGAAGCTGAATTTCTTTGATAGACCCTGAACTGCCATTATATTTCCTCCAGAAGAAAAGTAAATGCTTTTATAAATGCCGTGTCATTATCCGCCGTTCTTTTTGACGGCCCCTTAGTCCTTTGCCCCGACTGTCTTATCTTCTTGTTGACAAATCTTGAATAGAGCAAAGTTTCGATATTTTTGTCAGAGAAGATAAGCCCGTTCTGATTAAGGGCTCTCGCACCCTTTCCGAGGCACATAGCCGCAAGACCGTAGTCCTGAGTTATAACGATATCCCCCCGCGATACGGTATTCGCGATCTTAAGATCCGCCGAGTCCGCTCCTTTGTCAACAATAAGGCACTCAGCACCCTGTTTATCGAAGAAATGGGAGTTGTCAAAAACAAGAAGACAGGGAATACCCCTCTCACGGCAGATGCCGAGAGCTATATCCGTAACAGGACAGGCATCCGCATCAATAACAACACGCATAAATATCACCGAAAACATTATATTTTATTTGCCCCGATAAATCAAGTACAGAACGCGATTTCACAAAAGGCAAATAAAATAAATGCAAAGTGCAAAATGCAAAATGCAAAATGATAAATTTCAAATCTTAAATACGGGAGGGGTGACCCCTCCCCTACGGGTGAGTCTAATTCCCTATTGTAGGGGAGCGGTCTCCGCTCCCGAATCATAATCATATGTAACTTCAAGCAAAGTGCCGACGGCACGAGCGCTTATAGAGCGTAAGCGGAACAAGGCGAAGCCTTCCTTCACATTTTCCGCAGGAAAATATATCACTCATTCCGCAAGGAATGAATATCACTGCCCGAAGGGCAATATCACTCGTTTCGCAGAAACGAATATCACTGTCAGAATTTATCAGGGATAAATTCTGACTTTAATGTGTATAAAAGGCGGGCGGGGTGACATTTGGCTTATTGGCGGTTTCAAGAATGTTGTCTGTCAGAATCACCGAGCGGACAATGCTCTCCTTTCCGTATTTTTCTCTGATCCTGTCTACCGTCAGCTCAAGGCTTTCTTTTTTCTCCTCCTTTTTCTCGTCCCTGAAAAGGCTTGTCTGAAAGGGCTCGTCCTCGGAAACAAGGTCGATGGCTCTGATGCCGATGCTTCTTAAGGGGGTATAAAAATCAAGCCTTTCGTCAAGAAGACTAAGTCCCTCTTTACATATGTCCCCCGAGAGATTTGTGGGGAACTGAAGCTTCTTCTGTCTTTCCTGTGTGAAAAGGTCAGAGCTTCTTAAATGTATCTGCACGCCCTTACATAAAAGCCTGTGGGTGCGCAGTCTTTTTGCAACGCTTTCCGAGAGAATATACAGAAGAATTTTCGCATCCTCGAGGTTTTTAAGGTCTCTCGGCGGTGTTGTGGAGTTGCCGATGCTCTTTATGGGCAGCTTTTCATCAATGTGCATCACGGGAGTAGTATCCAGTCCCGCTGAATAAATATACAGTCTTTCTCCGTTTTTTCCGAATACGGCTTTCATCTTTTCTCTGCCCGCCTGCACCACCTCACCGACGGTATAAATGCATCTTCTGTTAAGCTCCCTGACGGTGGAGGGCCCCGCAAAAAGAATATCCCCCACGGGGGCAGGCCAGACTATCTCCCTGAAATTTTCGGGAGTTATCACCGTCACGGCATCGGGCTTTTTGTAGTCACTGCCGAATTTTGCAAAGACCTTGTTAAAGGAAACACCGATGGATACCGTAAGCCCCAGCTCCGATTTTATACGCTCTCTTATCTCCTCGGCAATTTTTTCTCCCGAGCCGAAAAGCTCCGTACTGGCAGTAACATCAAGCCACGCCTCGTCAGGGCCGAAGCTCTCCACAAGGTCGGTGTATTCGCAGTATATCCTCTTTGCCAGAGAGCAGTATTTTTCGTAGAGAGGGAAGTCGGGCGGGAGAATTTTAAGAGAGGGGCATTTCAGCTGTGCCTGCCACAGCGGCTCTCCCGTCTTTACTCCGTACCTTTTGGCAATTTCATTTTTCGCAAGAATGATTCCGTGTCTTTTCTCGGGATCTCCGCCCACCGCAATGGGGATCTTTTTATACTCGGGATGGGCTATGCTTTCAATGGAGGCGTAGCAGTTGTTGAGATCCGAATGTAAGATTATACGCATAATATTCATCTCCGTTTTAATAAACCGAACAAATGTTCGTTTAGTGTAAGCTTATTATACCAAACAAATGTTCGGCTGTAAAGAGGAAATTTTTACATTCCGCAGAAGCGGAATGTAAATGCAAAATGCAAAATTCAAAATGCAAAATGAAAATTTCAAATCTTAAATACGGGAGGGGTGACCCCTCCCCTACGACAGGAGAACAAGCTCACCCGTAGGGGAGGGGTTTCTGTCAAGGGGGACATGGTTTACAGATTGTCCGAGCACATGGTTTACAAATACAGATATTCATTAACCGCATAATTACAGGAAATTCATATTGATTTTTGGTGTC
>SVOV01000049.1 GCA_015066205.1 Oscillospiraceae bacterium | reverse complement strand
CTTCAAGCTCGGCGGAATTCAGAGTTACGGGCTTTTCACAGATAACATTTTTACCTGCTCTTAATGCCTTTATTGCCAGATCTTTATGAAAATTATTGGGGACGGCAATTGTAACGATATCAACGGTTTTATCAGAGAGAAGCTCATCGAGTGAAGAATAAGTATAATATCCCTTTTCACGGGCATTTTCCAATGCCTCGGGACGGATGTCATAAGCACCGCAAACCTCTATTTCTGGTATTTTATTGCTGATATTCTCGGCATGCCAGCTGCCCATACCGCCGAATCCAATAATTGCAAGACGTAATTTTTCCATAAAAATTTAATCTCCTTCCACAACCGGAACCTAATTATAACAGAGGAACATCAACCTCCTAAATCAGCATAACATTTGCAGGGAAGAAATGCAAGACAGTTTTTTTGTATGAGCGTATTTTAGCAAGAAGAATTACGGCGAAAACTGTGTATATCATCAATGAATATAAAATAATCACAAACTATATATGAATCTATTTCTGGTTTGCTTTGGCTGTATTAATTGATGATACCAGCATTGCTCTTAATGATTTGCATTTTGCTTCAAGAAAGTTATACTGTTCTGCAGAAATATAATTAGTTTTATAAAGAAGTTCTAACCAATAACCTGTTTCGTTTGCTTCTTTTAATGCAATCTGCATTTTTGATATAAAATCAGCAGTGCCGTGCGCATACTTTGATTCACGGATATTTGCACCGATTGAAGTTCCGCTTCTGCCTATCTGATTAGAAATAATGGATTCCCGCTGTTCTTTTAATTGCTTAACAAGATTTATTATCTGTACAGCAAAATCCATTGACTGTTCTGCAAGCTTATCATTTGACATAACCTCACCATCTTTCAAATTGATTATATCTGTATTTTCAGATTTGTCAATGAAGCACTCGCCTTCGGCTCGCATGAAGCGTTTGCTTCGCAAACACAAAGCATTGAACTGACGTTCAATATGAAGCAAAGCGTGTGTAATATTTCAGTGCACCGCAGGTGCGCTTCATAGGGCAAAGCCCTGCTTCATTTTTCATGTGCGAAGCACGCTTCATTGCCAAAAATAAAAGCACTTCTTTCGAAGTGCTTTTATTTTTGGCTGGGGAGGCGGGATTCGAACCCACGGGTGCAGCAGTCAAAGTGCTGTGTCTTACCGCTTGACGACTCCCCATTATTCTGTTATGAAAAAAATCGCAAAATCTGATGACTTTGCGATTTACTGCTGGGGTGGATAATCGGATTCGAACCGATGGCCTCCAGGGCCACAACCTGGCGCTCTAACCAACTGAGCTATACCCACCATACTAAGGGTGTGTCTTATACACACCGCTAAAGTATTATATATTACAGTTTCTGTTTTGTCAATAGAAAAAATTGATTTTTCCTGTTTTTATTTTTTTGTCCAGGTGGACGGAGAAAAGCAAAGAAGAAGCGGGAATATTTCAAGTCTTCCGAAAAGCATTGCCGCAGAAAGCACAAGCTTTGAAAGGACTGAATATTCAGAATAGTTTCCCGCAGGACCTACCACACCAAGACCGGGACCGATATTATTGAAGCAGGCAACCGTTGCACTGAAGTTTGTTTCGATATCAAACTTATCAAGGCTTAAGATCAGGAATATCAGTATTATACAGGCTGTATATACTGTAAGATAGGATGCCGTTGTTGAAATAGTCTGTTCATCAAGACGCTTTCCCTCAAGCTTCAATGTCTTGACACTTCTCGGATGAAGAAGCCTTGTAAGCTCCCTGCGCATTCCTTTAACAAGAATAATAACTCTGGAAACCTTAAGACCGCCGGCAGTTGATCCTGCACAAGCACCCATAAACATAAGCACAAGCAAAAGAGTTTTGGAAAAGCCCGGCCAAAGATTAAAATCCGCAGTTGCAAAACCGGTCGTAGTCATAATGCTTGAGACCTGAAAAGCAGAAAGTCTGAGAGCTTCACCAATACCGGAGCAGGTATCGAGGATATTAAGAGCTATTGCAGCACAGGAAAAAACACCTACACCGACAAAAACCCAAAGCTCTGAGCTTTTTAATACTGATTTCACCCGTTTGAGAAGAAGCAGATAATACAGATTAAAGTTTATACCGAAAAGGAACATAAACACTGCAATTACCCATTGAATGATCGGAGAATAGCCTTGAATTGAATCCATCTTCACACCGAATCCTCCCGTACCTGCAGTACCGAAGGTATGGACAACAGCTTCAAACAGAGGCATTTTACACATAACAAGTATTAAGATCTCGATGAAGGTCATTCCGATATAGATAAGGTAAAGGATCTTTGCCGTGTTACGGGCTTTGGGAACAAGCTTATCGACAATGGGGCCCGGCATTTCTGCACGCATAATATGAATTGAACGGTCAGGCACTCCCGCAGACAATGCCATGACAAAAACAAGAACACCCATTCCGCCTATCCAATGAGTAAAGCTTCGCCAAAAAAGTATGCCTTCACTCATAATTTCAACATCGGGAAGAATTGATGCACCCGTAGTAGTAAATCCGCTGACCGTTTCAAAGAAAGCATCGACATAAGACGGTATCTCTCCCGAAATCACAAAGGGCAAGGCACCGATAAGGGACATAATTATCCAAGCAAGAGAAACTATAACAAAGCCTTCTTTTGAATATATTACCTTATTATCGGTTTTGCAAAAAAATGTCAGAGGAAAAGCCATAATAACAGCAACCGCTATTGTTATCAGAAAGGCATACACACAGGAATTTCCGTAGATTATGCTGACAGCAAGCGGCAGGAGCAACAACGCCGCCTCAACCCATATGATTTTTCCAAGGATGCTCAATACCATTTTTTTATTCATAAGTATTTCCTGTCCTTATTTCAGTATATCAGAAAGATCGTGAAGCTTTTTACCGGCAGAAATTACAATGACCTTATCTCCCGCATATATCATATCATCACCGGAGGGGATAATTGCTGTTCTGCCCCTGAGAATACCCGCAATCAGGATATTGGGCTTTATGGACATATCCTTCAGCGGAGTCTTAACACCGACAAACTCCTGATGAACTGTAAATTCAAGAGCTTCAATATTTGAATCCATAAGCCTGTACAGGGTCTCAACCTTACTGCCCATTGAGTTTTCAAGGGCTCTTGCATATCTTGTAAGCATATTTGCTATAGTGATCTTGGGTGAAATAACACAATCGAGCCCCATTTCATCTGCAAGCTCGGCAAGCTCTTCCCTGTTAACCTTTGTTATTACCTTCGGAACGCCTTTTTTCTGAGCGAAATAGGAAATAAGAATATTCTCTTCATCAATTCCGGTAAGAGCAACAAAGGCATCCATCCGTTCAATGCCCTCTTCAAGAAGCACCTCCTGCTCGGTACCGTCTGCGTTTATCATTGATACTCCGGGGAGAAGCTCGCTGATCTCTTCACATCTCAAAAGGTCTTTTTCAATAATTTTGACATTATTTCCCGCACTGAGAAGCTTTTTGGCAAGATAATAGGCAATTCTGCTGCCTCCGAGGATCATAACATCCTTCGTCTGCTTCTGAATGAGGTTGAGCTCTTTAAGGAATTTAAGGATCTCGGTCTGATTTGCCGTAACGCCTATTTTATCGCCGCCCTGCAGCATAAAATTACCCGACGGGATAAATACCTTACCGTCTCTCTGAACTGCACAGATAAGGAAATTTGCTTTTGACCTGTTTCTCAATTCAATAAGTGTCATTCCGTGAAGACGGCTGTCAGGCTTGAGCCGTAATTCTATCATTTCAAAGCCGCCGCTGGAAAAGGTTTCAAATTTTACGGCAGAGGGCATTTTAAGAATGTTATAGAATTCTTGAGCTGCTCTGTATTCGGGATTTATGGGCATAGAAAGGGAGAGGGTCTGTTTCATAAAGCCCAGTGATTTATCATTGTAGTCCGTTTTCCGAATTCTTGCAACAGTATGCTCTGCGCCCATTTTTTTTGCGAAATAGCAGCTGAGCATATTCAATTCATCAGAATTTGTTACAGCAATAAAAAGATCGGCTTTATTGGCACCGGCTTCTTCAAGAGCATCGGAATCGGCTCCGTTTCCGCAGACACACATAACATCATAAATATTATTTACCTCTTCAAGCACTTTTCTGTTTGAATCAATAACAACGATATCGTGTTCCTCGGCACTCAGACTTGCAATAAGAGCTGTACCTATTTTTCCGCAACCAACAATAATTATCTTCATCTGCGGTCCCCCCTTTTTGATTTTCTGTATTATACATCATTGATTTATATATTTCTACAGTTTTTGAAAAAATCCCTGAAAATTGACAATATTGTTACTTTTATCTATAATAAAGAAAACAATTGAAAGGTCAGAAAAATGAATTCTTATAATAATCCGTTTATTGAACAGCGTGCAGACCCGTTTATAACGAGAGGTCCTGACGGCATATTCTATTTCACGGCATCATACCCCGCAAAAGATGATGAGCTTCACGGCTATGACAGAATAATCCTCCGAAAGAGTCTGACAGTAAAAGGACTTTCCGAGGCAGACGAGCTGACTGTGTGGCTCGCTCACGAAAGCGGAATTATGTCACGGCATATATGGGCACCCGAGCTCCATTATATCGGCGGATGCTGGTATATTTTCTTTGCCGCCGCCCGAAGTGAAAATAAATGGGATATAAAGCCCTATGTTCTTCGCTGTAAGGAAAATGATCCCTATACCGACAACTGGGAGGAAATGGGCGCAGTTGAAAGGACAAAGGAGGATGAGCTTTCATTCAGATGCTTTTCTCTTGATATGACATATTTTTCTCATAACGGAAAGCATTATCTGATATGGGCGCAGATCGAAGGATACTCTTCTTTGTTTATGGCTGAAACCTATAAGGAAGCTCCGTGGAAGCTGAAAACGAAGCCGATTCTTCTGTCAAGCCCCGAATACGATTGGGAAAAAGTGGTTCATAAAGTAAACGAGGGTGCGGCAGTTCTCAAAACTCCCAAAAAGGTATACATATTCTTCTCGGCATCGGGCACGGGTGCGGAATACTGCATAGGCCGGCTTGAAGCGGATACCGATGCAAATCTGATGAACCCCGATTCATGGAAAAAGCTCTCCTATCCTGTTTTATCCACCGAGGACCTTACGGGAGAAGCGGGCCCGGGACATAACAGCTTCGTTACCGACGAAAACGGTGAGCTTCTTCTTGTCTACCACGCCCGTCCATCTTCGCATCTTACAGAAAGCTGCGGTACTTTCTGCAGTGAATCCCTCTATGATCCCTGCAGACACACAAGGATCAGAAAAGTAAAATTCAGTGAGGATATGACACCCTCACTTAAATAAAAAGGAGATTTTTTATGTTAAAAGAATTATGGAATGTTAATCCCCCTGCACTTTTTGCGGTCATCTGTCTTATCGGTTATTTCTGGGGAATGGCTGTGGTATTTATCCTGAAGCCTCTCAAAAATGCAGAAAGCTTCTCTATAAGGCCTGTTGACAATGCGGGAAAAACAGAAATACGCGTTTATTACGGCGGAATTTCCTTTGCTCTCGGATTATTCCTTCTTTATCTCACACTGTCCCTCGGCACCGCTTATCATTCTCTCATCGGCGGAGTAATTTTCGCAACCACGGTATTTACAACAAGAACAATTTTCCTCTTTGTTGACAAGGGCTGGAAATGTCCCTATACAAAGCTTGCAATTCCCGCAGAGGGTGCTTTTGTAATAGCACTGTGGACCTGCTTCTTTCTTGCACAAAAATATATCTGAACAAAAAAATCAAGGCATTGTGTCTTCCGACACAATGCCTCATTTTTTTATTCCTCTGTGAGATAAGCGAGAGGACAGGGGAAATTCTGTTCGTTGTTTGTCATATATGCTACTGCGAAATCGGGAATATCAATATTATTGATAGTTTCATCGTTTTCAATGAAGGAATCAGCACCGTAAACAAAGCAAGGAACATTTGCGCCCGAATGACTGCCTGTAAGCCACTTATATTCGTCGCCGACAAGTGTTACGGAGCCTGTTTCGTGGTCAGCTGTGATGATAACAAGAGTATTGCCGTCTTTTTCAGCAAAATCAAGAACAACATCAACAACCTTGTCGAATTCAAGAACAGCTGTCATAGCACCGTCGCCGTCCTGACTGTGTGAACGCTTATCGATGTGAGCTGCTTCAAGCATCATAAAGAAGCCGTCCTCATCCTGATTAAGGATATCGATAGCTTCGGTTGCAAGCTCGGAAAGAGTGGGCTGATCGCCGTTATCCTTGCCCTGCCATAAGGTATCGCAGTCAAACTGACCGATAGACTTCTGACCTGCTTCAAGAGCCTTGACCTCGTCAAGAGTATTTACATAAACCTTGCCGTTTTCGTTAACCTCTTCTTCTGTAACGATACCGTCAACAGCACCCCAGATAAGGTCAACCTCTGAAACTACCTGCTGAGCAAATATATCTTCAGAAAGATCTCTGTCACGGACATGAGCGGAGAAGGAAGAGGGAGTGGCACCCATAATGGAGTCGGATGTAACGATACCTGTGGATTTGCCGTATTTCATAGCAACATCAGTTATTGAAGCGGGAACTGCAATAACACCGAGAGGATCGGTGGGATAAACGCCTACATAGCCGTTCATGGTCCTTGTTCCTGTTGCAAGAGCTGAACCGCCTGCAGCAGAGTCTGTTACGGGTGAGCTTGCAGAACGGGTCATCTGCTCGCCGTAATACTCGAAGCGGTTGAAGATACTGAGATCCACGCCGTGAACCTTTTCAGTTGCATTAAGATGGTTGAAGCCCATACCGTCACCGATAAGAATGATAACATTCTTAACATCCTCAGCCTCTTCTGCGGGAGCGATAAAATTAAGACCGAAGGTTGTTGTAAGGGTAACAACAAGGGACATAATAAGAACTACAATTTTTGTAAACATTTCTTTTACTCCTTTGCATTTTTTTACGGTAATATTTTAACAAAG
The DNA here is from genome assembly GCA_015066205.1 of Oscillospiraceae bacterium. Classification (GTDB taxonomy): domain Bacteria; phylum Bacillota; class Clostridia; order Oscillospirales; family Acutalibacteraceae; genus RUG806. Next base: position 12,624 of record SVOV01000049.1, on the reverse strand, counting down.
CGGTATTTTTATGTCAATATTTTTATTGACAAAATCGAAACATATTTATTGTGCATATTGATTTTCGGGTTTACTTTTGATAGAATATTTCCGATTTAATTGTGAGGTAGCTGATATGAAAGAATCAATATCGGAGCAGACCAAGGGTCGGCTTTGTATTATAGCAACCGCTCTTTTATGGGGACTTGCGGGTGTCTGCGTAAAATCCATTCCCTGGAATTCAATTTCAATTATGGCTTCACGCTGCGGGATCGGGATAATAATGTTTGCGATCCTCAGGAAAAGCTTCAGAATAAAATTCAACAGATATACTCTTTTCGGTGCAGTGATGATGAGCATCACGGGCATTCTTTATATGATGTCCATAAAGCTAACCACTGCAGCAACCGCCATTGTCCTGCAGTACACCGCCCCTATCTTCGTTTTTCTCTATGCGGTACTTTTTCAGAAAAGAAAGGCGAAGCTCACGGAAACGCTTATTGTCCTGATGGTATTCGGAGGCTGTGTCCTTTCCTTTATTGATGAGCTTGACCCTACAAAGATGCTCGGAAATATACTCGGACTTCTCTCGGGTGTTTCCTTTGCGGCACAGATAATAGGCTTCAGCGACAAAAGAGCCGATTCAAACGACGGAATGTATCTCAGCAACATAATAAGCTTTGTTTTCTGTGTTCCGTTTATGTTTTTTGATAAAAATATGGCCTTTTCGGGTGAGATCCTTTTCTGGGTGCTGGTACTCGGTATTTTCCAGTACGGTCTTGCAAATATATTCTATGCAAAGGGCTGTCAGATAATAAATAAAATTGAAACCTCTCTGCTTCTCACCATTGAGCCTGTTTTTAATCCTATCCCCGTTCTTTTTGTTACGGGAGAGCTCCCCGGTCCTCTTGCTCTTATCGGCTTCGTTATAGTTATCGGCGGAGTTACTCTCTACGGTGTGCTTCCCGTTTTAGAAAAGAAATACAAAAAAATATTATAATGTTACGCCTGACAAAGCTCTGTCAGGCGTATTTTTGATACAGCTCAAAGAAGTTTTTTCTGCAGTCGAGAATTCCCTCTTTTTTCAGCTTACTTATCTCAGCGGAAAGACCGCTTCTGTCCACCTCTAAAAAATCTGCGAGCTGCTGTCTGTCAAAGGGAATATTAAAGGTTGAATCACCTTCTTTTTTTGATACCATACTAAGATAGGAAAGAAGCTTTTCTCTGGTACTTCTTTTGGAGATTATTTCCATTTTCTGATGGATACTCACCGTTTTTGCAGCAATATCCTGCATCAGATTAAAAATAAGGCGGTTATGGAAATGACAGTTATTACTGCAGGTATGAAGAATATGTCCGCTGTCAATAAACATTATTTCACTCATTCTGACAGCAACAACGGAAACAGGAAGCTTATTTGCTCCGGCACAGGCAAAAGCCTCGCCGAACACCTCCCCCTCTCCCGTTATTCCTATTATGCTTCTGTTACCGAAGAAATCGGTTCTTTCAGTCTGTACTGCCCCCGAAAGGACAATTCCTATATATTTCGCAGAGCTTCCCTCAGCCATTACGGTGTATTTTTTATCAAAGGAATCTATCCTTGCTCCGAGACAATTAAGCATCACAGGAAGCTCATTTTCTTCAATGCCCGCAAAAAGAGAACATTTTTTTAATATTTCAAGATATTTTTTCATTTTTTCTTTCCTTTTGTTGAAATTTCAACATATTTCTCTTTGCAATTATACTATACTGATACAGAAAAAACAAGGAGGCATAATATGAAAATTGCTTTTTTTGATACAAAACCTTATGACAAAACGGCATTCGATGAAAAAGCCGCAATGCTCGGGATAAAGATAAAATATTTTGAAACAAAGCTCAATGAGGATACTGTCTTTCTGGCAAAAGGAGCAGACGCCGTATGCGTATTTGTTAATGATACCGTAAACAAAGCGGTAATTGATGCACTCGGAGAGATGGGAATAAAAATACTTCTTCTCAGATGCGCGGGCTTCAATAATGTGGATATGAAATACGCCAACGGTAAAATACATGTTCTGAGAGTTCCCGCTTATTCACCATATGCTGTTGCGGAGCACGCAATTGCACTTCTTCTGACATCAATAAGAAGAATCCACAAGGCATATATCCGTTCAAGAGATTTCAATTTCAGTCTTTCGGGACTTACGGGCTTTGACCTTCACGGGAAAACGGTAGGGGTCATCGGAACGGGAAAGATCGGTAAGGTGTTCATTGATATCTGTAAGGGATTCGGGATGAAAGTTCTCGCATTTGACAAATTCCCCGATAAAGCTCTTGCAGAGAGCGGAAAAGCGGAATATGTTGAGATTTCGGACATATGGAAAAACAGCGACATAATATCACTTCACTGCCCTCTCACCGAGGACACACACCATATAATAAACAAAGATGCTCTTTCAATGTGTAAGAAAGGTGTTGTCATAATAAACACATCAAGAGGCGCACTCGTTGATGCCGATGCACTTCTTGAAGGTATAAAATCAAGAAAGGTGGGAGCTGCCTGTCTTGATGTTTACGAAGAAGAAAGCGACCTCTTCTTTGAAGATAATTCCGGACATATACTCGAAGACGATACTCTTGCAAGACTTATTTCAATGCCCAATGTAATAGTAACATCACATCAGGCATTTTTAACCGAGGAGGCTCTTACGAATATTGCATCAACAACACTTGAAAATTTTAAGGAATTCAAGGAAAACGGTCAGTGTCCAAACGAGGTCTGCTTCAGAAACGGAAGATCCGAGGACTGCAAAAGCGGAAAATGCTTCTGAAAGGAATTAAATTATGGTAAGAAAAATAATAAAGATAGACGAAGAAAAATGTAACGGCTGCGGACTTTGCGCCGCCGCCTGCCACGAGGGTGCCATTGAGATGATAAACGGCAAGGCAAGGCTTACAAAAGAGGATCACTGCGACGGTCTCGGCGACTGTCTTCCCGCCTGCCCGACAGAAGCTATCAGTTTTGAAGAAAGAGAAGCCCCCGCATATAACGAGGAGGCAGTAAAGCAGACAAAAAGGACAAATACAGAAAAGCTTCCCTGCGGATGTCCCGGAACAAAGTCAGCGACAATAAAAAGAGGGGATCCTCTTCCCGTCAAAAGCCATTACATATCAAGCTGTCTTCAGCAATGGCCCTGTCAGATAAAGCTTGTTCCGGTGAATGCTCCGTATTTTGACGGCGCAAAGCTTCTTATTGCGGCAGACTGTACCGCTTATGCCTACGGCAATTTCCATAATGATTTTATAAGAAATCATATAACACTGATAGGCTGTCCGAAGCTCGATGAGGGCGATTACACCGAAAAGCTTACTGCGATAATAAAAAACAACAACATAAAAAGTGTCAAGGTCGTAAGAATGGAGGTGCCCTGCTGCTCGGGAATTGAAAACGCAACAAAAAGAGCATTACAGACATCGGGAAAATTCATCCCCTGGAGCGTTGTCACAATATCAACTGACGGAAAAATTCTTGATTGAAATACAGAAAGATCGGTATTATAATAAATACAGAATAAAAAAACGGAGGATACAAAAATGCAGATAACAAAGGATATCCGCTATGTCGGAGTAAATGACCACAACATTGACCTCTTTGAGGGTCAGTATATCGTTCCCAACGGAATGGCATACAATTCGTATGTGATCCTTGATAAAAAAACAGCTGTTATGGATACAGTTGATGCCGCATTCACACACGAATGGCTCGATAATATTGCAGAGGTGCTCGGAGAGAGAAAGCCCGATTATCTGATAATCCAGCATATGGAACCCGACCATTCCGCAAATATCGTAAATTTCTTAAAGACATATCCTGATACCGTTATTGTTTCGTCACAGAAGGCTTTCAAAATGATGAAAAATTTCTTCGGAAACGATTTTGAGGATAACAGGATAGTTGTCGGCGAGGGAGATACTCTCACTCTCGGAGCTCACACTCTTACCTTCGTAACAGCACCTATGGTTCACTGGCCCGAGGTCATTGTAACCTATGACAGCACGGATAAGGTTCTCTTCTCGGCTGACGGCTTCGGAAAATTCGGAGCTCTCGACATTGAAGAGGAATGGGCCTGCGAAGCAAGAAGGTATTATTTCGGAATCGTAGGCAAATACGGTGCACAGGTCCAGCAGCTTCTCGCAAAAGCCGCAGGACTTGATATTGAAATTATCTGTCCTCTTCACGGTCCCGTGCTCAAAGAAAACCTCGGCTACTATCTGGGCCTTTATAACACCTGGTCAAGCTATCAGCCCGAAGAGGAAGGTATCGTTATAGCATACACCTCTGTCTACGGTAATACAAAAAAGGCTGTTTTACAGCTTGCCGATAAGCTCAGGGCAAAGGGCTGTCCCAAGGTCGTAGTAAATGACCTTGCACGCTGTGATATGGCAGAAGCAGTTGAGGATGCCTTCAGATATTCAAAGCTCGTTCTTGCAACGACCACATATAATTCTGAAATTTTCCCCTTTATGAGAGAATTTATTCATCATCTCACGGAGAGAAACTATATGAACCGTACCGTAGGCCTCATTGAAAACGGCTCGTGGGCTCCTCTTGCCGCAAAGATTATGAAGAATATGCTTGAAAAGAGTAAGAATATTACATTCTGCGAGAACAAGGTTTCTATAATGTCCGCTATGAATGAAACCAACGCCGAGGAGCTTGAAGCACTCTCAAATGAGCTTTGTATGGACTATATGGCTCTTCACAGCGACACCGCAAACAAGAATGATCTTACGGCTCTTTTCAAAATTGGCTACGGTCTTTATGTTGTTACATCAAATGACGGTAAAAAAGACAACGGACTTATTGTAAATACGGTGACACAGGTTACAAATACTCCCAACAGAATAGCTGTCACAATAAATAAGGATAATTATTCGCATCACATTATAAAACAGACAGGGAAAATGAATGTCAACTGTCTTTCCGTTGAAGCTCCCTTCAAGGTCTTTGAGGCATTTGGCTTCAGAAGCGGAAGAAATGTTGACAAATTCGCGGACTGTGAGCCTCTTCGCTCCGATAACGGACTGGTTTTCCTGCCGAGATATATAAACTCCTTTATGTCGCTTAAGGTTGAGCAGTATATTGACCTCGGAACTCACGGAATGTTCATCTGTGAAATTACGGAGGCAAGAGTAATTTCCGACAAGGAAACAATGACTTATTCTTATTATCACGAAAATGTAAAGCCCAAGCCTCAGACTGAGGGCAAAAAGGGATGGGTCTGCACCATCTGCGGATATATCCACGAGGATGAAAACCTTCCCGATGATTTCATCTGCCCTCTCTGCAAGCACGGAGCAGCTGACTTTGAGCCTATAAAATAAACGGACAAAGGAGTCTATGGTATGTACGGTAATGAAAATCTGACTCTCGGTGTTGCCTACCACGGTAACAGACTTCTTAAAAACGCAGAAAACGACCTGAAGGATATTCTGTCGCATAATTTCAATACGGTGGTGCATATGTTTTCCCATAATGACTGGGACAGAAGCTCTGCCGTTATGAAAGAGATATTCGATATGACATATTCTCTCGGGCTCGACATATGGGTGGATAACTGGGGACTCGGCGGAACACCGGGAGATAAATCCCATTTTCTCTGCTATCATCCCGAGGCTCATCAGTATTTTTCAGACGGTACAATGCGCCCCGTAAATGTCTGTTATAATAACCCCGATTTTATTTCCTGGGTCAAGGAATGGATAGATAAGGTCTATGAATGCGGCGGCAGAAAGATATTCTGGGACGAGCCGTTGCTTCCCTCTGACAGCGGAAGATTCTCTTGTGCCTGTCCCGTATGCAAAAAGCTTTTCGAGGAAAGGTATAACAGAAAAATGCCTGTCATTCCCGATAAGGACTGTTATGATTTTCAGGTATGGTCCATTGTCCGCCATTATAAAGAGGTCACCTCCTATTCAGCATCAAAGGGTATGAAAAATATTGTCTGCGTAATGCTTCAGGACGGACTCGGTATAAACCTTTCAAATCTCGGAGAGTTAGGACAGCTTGATACTATAGACAATATAGGCTGTGACCCCTATTGGACAGGAAATCCCGCAATAAACGAAGAAGCGCAAAAGGTTTACGAATATGTTTATAATTCGACCCGTAAAAACCTTGACACCTGTAAAAGAGTAAACAAAGACCATAATATATGGATACAGGGCTTCGCCATTCCGAAGGGCACGGAGGAGAATGTCATCTTTGCCGCTGAAGCCGCCTATGACGCGGGAGCAAGGAATATTCTTCTCTGGGGCTACAGGGGCTCAGAGGGTAATGACTACGGCTCAAAAAATCCCGACCTCCTCTGGCACAACGCAGGAATTGCTATGGGAAGACTCAAGAATAAGGAATATGACCGTGCCATAAAAGAAATCAGAAAAAAAGCAGGCATATTATAAAAAAGTGAGGGATTCAATGAACGCCGCGGGAGAAAACAACAGAAGTGTCCGTTTTACAAAATCGAGAATAAGAACGGCTTATTTCAGCCTTATGGAAAATAAAAGCATCCACAAAATTACCGTTGCTGAAATTGTAAGAACTGCAGATATCAGCAGAGCTACCTTTTATCTTCATTATTCCGACACATATGACCTTTTGCAGCAGACCGAAGATGAAATAATATCCTCAATAATCTCCGAAATAATGAAATTTGATGAAGCCTCATATACTGTGGGAGAATACCCCATAGCAAGAAAGGTTTTCGGAGCATTCAATACATATTCAAATGAAATAAGGCTTCTTCTCGGAGAAAACGGTGATACAGGCTTTTCAATAAAATTCCACGATACAATTACCGCATATTTTGAAAAGCTGCTCTCCCCTCTTATAAAAAATAATGAGAAGCTTCACCCCGTTTTATCTTTTTTTATCGGCGGTGTTCTCAATATGTTCATAATGAATCTGCAGTCGGCTTCTCCCGTTGATTCAGACACTCTTGCCCTTATTTCCAACAGATATCTGAGATCGACTAACAAGCTGCTGGGGCTTCCCGAGCTTGAAAAGGATTAACAAAAAAAGCTTAAACTTACCGGAAAATAAGTTTAAGCTTTTTTCAATTATTCAGTTTTTCCAAGGGGATGAATATGCTTCATAAAGAATCATTCTGTCGGAATAAGGATTATTCATCATTGTATCCGAGGAATCTATTATCAGCGTTTCACGGTTTTCAGCCGAATAGTGAACCCAATCTTCTGAGGGATCTCCGTATTTTGCAAAATCCCCCCAATAAGTACGCATACGGGAGCCTACATCTTTATCCTGTTTACTTCCGAACAGTCTGATTTTTGAAGAACCGAGCTCAAGACCGAGATCAAAAAGGAGCGGAATTTCGGTACAATGAAAAGCACCGAGTCCCGTCAATTTAACGAGCAAAGGCTCGTAATCATAACGGTATGCATATACATCAGTGACACTGCTGAGTTTGTCTGCAAGCACCGTCAGCGGATAACGGTACATACGCTCTGTTGTGAGAGTAATAAGTGACCCTGTAGTAGGATGGCAGAGATCCTTAGTAAGACTCTTTTTGAGTTCACTTGAAAAGCCCGGTAATGCTACCTCTTCAACGAAAGGAATAAAGGTAAGAGGCGGCACGACAAAGAAAAGAAACAGGGATGCTTCATTTTTATTTGTGCCGAGAAGCACTTTTTTATCAGTATTTTTAATCTCCGAGGGATGACATACAAGGAATTCGCCGTCGATCACGGGATTATATATACAGTTGATTCCCGCAGACATAAATTTTTTGACATCAAGCATTCCGACCTTTGAAACAAGCTCTGCCGGTGGCATTGAAATAAGCTCTTCACCCGTGGGCTCTCCCATAAGCTCAAGCCACATTTCCGAAACCTCTCTCGCCTGCTTCGGAGTATAGAAATTATCAAGACAGGCACTTTGTGAAATGACCTTACTGAAATATGCATCTGCCTCGGGAATTGCAAGAAGAGAAAGAGCGAGAGCAGCTCCCGCAGACTGACCGAAAACGGTGACATTATCCTTATCGCCGCCGAAATATTCTATATTCCCATTGACCCATTCAAGAGCTGCTACGATATCACGAAGACCGTTATTTACGGTTGCTCCTTCAACGGTATCACGAAGATCAAGGAAGCCGCATACATTAAGGCGGTAATTTGCAGATACTATGATACAGCCTGTTTCACGGGCAAAGGCCTTCATATCATAATAAAACTCATTGATTCCGCCCATAGCATATGACCCGCCGTATATCCAGAACATAACGGCAAGCTCCTGTTCACTGCTGTCGGGCACCCAGATATTGAGCTTCAGTGAATCCTCACTCTGTTTATGTGCCGAGTATCCGTTTTGCAAGGGATCTTTACTTTCAACCGTTGCATCATAAATCCCGTCCCAGCTGTCAGGAGCAACAGGCGGAGAAAATCTTCTTTCTCCTGTCGAAGGCTTTGCAAAAGGAATTCCGTAAAAGCTCATTCCTCCGTCAAAATATTGCCCTTGTACAATTCCGTAATCCGTTTTCACCTGAGGCGCATTATCAGCTGAAAACACAGCAACTGAAAAACAGGAAAGAATAAAAGCCGCACATAAAATGACAGCTAACACTTTTCTTGTACTCTTCATAAAAACACAACCTTTCATAATATCATTATAAAAGCACTGAACAGAAAGTTCAAATCACAAAAAAGTGCAAAGTGTAAAGGAATAGTCATTTCTTCAAAAACTGTCTATTTTATTCTCCGTTTTTCCTAAAAAACTGTCTGAACACAAAAAAACAAGTTGATTTTTTATAAAAATTAGTATATAATAATTCAGGTACATACGCCGGTGTGATGGAATTGGCAGACGTGACGGACTCAAAATCCGTTGGTAGCGATACCGTGTGGGTTCGAGTCCCACCACCGGCACCAGAAAAAGACCTTGTCGAAAGACAAGGTCTTTTTCAATGAAATTTGCCCTTGCGGGCAAGTGAAATAGCTTCGCTATGAAATATTTGCTTCGCAAATGTGAAATATTCGCTTGCGCGAATGCGGGCAAATTTTATTTCACATTTTGCCGCTAAGGCAAAATATTTCATAATCCGAAGGATTATTTCATATTGCGTAGCAATATATCATTTTTGCAAGAGTTCGAATTCATACGCAAAAATGCCGAGAATATCTTTTTTACAATTCACAGACAAAAAACCGACAGATTTCTGCCTGTCGGTTTTTGTTGTACCAGTAAATATGTATCGTCACAAGAGAGATAAAGACTGTTATTCTGCGTCTTCCCATTTTTCACTGATGGCTGAAAGGGCTTTTCGCATTCCATCCTCCGAATCGAAAACGGCAGTGATGACACATACCATATTATCCTTTACAGCCAACGCTTCTGTAGCTCCGAGCAAACAGGCTTTATCAAGCCCCTTGATCTCAACCTCTTTCGGGGTGATATCAACAGTGATAAAATCCGAGTTCTCGGCAAGCGCCGTAGCAAAAGCATCAGCATAAGAAGCATCCTTTAAGATATAAATATCCTGATAAAGAATTTCCGTATCTCCGTCTGCGGTCTTTATGAATTCACTTGAGTAAAGGCAATCGGCAAAGAGAGAACGGTTTATCCAAACTCTTCCCATTTGTCCGTTATATGGATTCGGGATCTGCTCTCCGCTTATCCCCATTTCATCAAGAGTGATATACACGCCGGGGGCATTGACAGGCTCACCGAAAGCTTCAGCAGTCAGAAGCTCTGCCGCACCGAACAGCGGCAAAACGAGAGCTAAAACAGTGCTTAATATCTTACTAAGCCTCTCTTTATTCTTTAATACATTAAAAGCTTCAGATGAATCTTCTTTTTCTGTCTTCTGTAAAGCATTATGCGTTAATACTGCAAGAACGATATCTCGTATGAGAAGCAATACGGCAAAAACAAAATATCCCGCAGCAAGGTATCCCTTTTCTATAAATTCAACAAATAATTTCGGATAACGGATAAAGCCCGTTTCGGTATCGGTAAAAAAGATATAACAGAAAATAAGAACTGCACCGCATATCACGGCAGAAATAATATACTGCTTTTTGTCTGACTTAAGCTTTTTGATAAGCTCTTCTTCCGTAAGTGCTGCTTCGGAATCCTTATTCAGTTTACCGCTAAAATACGAAAAAAGCTTTTTCATTTTATTTTTCCCTTTCAGTTTATTCTTACATAACCTGTTTCTTCAATAAGCCTTTGTCCCTCATCAGATAAAAGCCAGTCAACAAGAAGAGGGATGTTTTCATTTTTGTTATCGGCTCTGTAAATGGCATAAAACTTTGCAATAACGGGATAAGAGCCGTTTCTGATATTTTCGGCAGACGGGTAAACGCCGTTAAGTGAAAGCATCTTTACATCAGAGTTTCCGACAATTCCGCTGAGATAATATCTGAATGAAAAGCCAAGAGAAGCACCTGTCACCGAAAAAACGGATTTAAGCCCGTATTCCCGATCCCCCATAAAGGCATCCATAGCTGACTGGCTTCCGCTTCCCTCAATTCTTGTAACGGGGTTAATTACTCTGTTGACACCGCCGAGCTCCTTCCAGTTTTTTATTTCTCCCGCATAGATATCTCTTATTTCATCCGCAGTAAGCCCGTCAACGGGATTATTTTTATTAACGAAGAAAACAAAGGCTTCAAGACCGACGGGAACAAAAACGAGCTCTACACCTTTTTCTTCCGCATATTTTTTCTGCTCCTCACTGGGAGCGGCACAGAACAGAATATCCGTTTCACCGTCAACTATGGCTTTATAGCCTCTGACGGTGTTTTTATACTGCATTTTGCTGTCGGGCGAGAAATTTTCACCGTAATAATTATCGTCGCTGAACACCCCGCCCGTAAAGGTCACGGAGTTTTCCGGATAAAGAGAATTAATTACGGATGCATATACGGGCACAAGCGCCGCCGCACCGTCAAGCACGGGAAGCTCCCCTGTCATAGAAAAATCCGTATCGATTTTCACAAGCTCGGATTCTTCATTAAAGGGCAGGAAATTTTTCACATCAATCATTTTTATCTGTGTGGCATCGCTGAAATTATTGGCAAGCCTTACGGTCACGCCCTCATACATACAAAAATTGACAAGGGCAAAAACCGCCGCCACAAAGAAAATTACCGAGAGCTGTTTTATAAGCTTCATATCACCACAGCTCCTTTGAAATAAAATAGATTATTGAGCTTTGCTGATAAGACATAATTATGTAAATAAGATGAATCGCAGTCAGAATTATACAAAGCGAAAGCACCGAATAAAGAGCAATTCTGAAATATTTATCCTTCATTCCCGCACCTCACATATTCATTATGAACAGGTAAAACAGACCTGCAAGAATTGCCGCCGACAAGGCTAAGACCAGAAGAATTATACCTGAAACACGGCAGACGGCAAGAAGATTTTTCATTCTTTCAATATCTCTGTCCGTTGCACCGTTTACGGCTGTTTTCTTTGCTTTTTTGTATAGAATAAGAGAAACTGCAAATACAGCCGCAATGCTCAGGGGGATCATACACAGGATAACGGTTATAATTCTGTCGAGTTCGATCATTAATATTTCACTCCTTTTTTTTGATAATATCATATTTCTGCGTTTACTGTCTATATTTTTAATTGATTCTTAAATATTTGAAATAAATTGTAAGAAATCTATTGACTTTTACACTTTAAGGTGCTAAACTGTTTCACATATTAAACGAAAGGCAAAAATAATATGAATAAGAATTTTTTTGCAGCTGAATATTATTACTTTTACTTTTACTCAAAAAATCGGTAAAGGTTTTCGCTTGCTTGCAAAAAAATGAATCGTATTTTTTTAATGCATCGAAGTGAAAACTGAGATGCATTTTTTGTTTTTCAGAAAAAAGAGGGCAAAATTATGATAGCAATATTAAAACCGAACACAACAAAAGAACAGCAGGACAGCTTTACCTCCTGGCTTAAAAATCAGGGTCTTGATGTGCATATTTCAAACGGTAAGTTCCAGACCGTAATAGGACTTGTGGGCGACACAAGTAAAATTGATGCCGACCTTATTGCAAGCCTCAGTATGGTTGAGGCAGTAAGAAGAGTATCCGACCCGTTCAAGAGTGCAAACAGAAAATTCCATCCCGATGATTCCGTTATTGATTGCTCGGGAGTAAAAATAGGTGCCGGCAATTTTGCAGTTATTGCGGGACCTTGCTCCGTTGAATCCGAAAGTCAGCTGACGGGAATTGCAAGAGCAGTAAAGGCTCACGGCTGTAATATGCTCAGAGGCGGTGCTTTTAAGCCGAGAACATCCCCGTACGATTTTCAGGGATTGAAAGCCGAGGGAATTGAGCTTCTCTTAAAAGCAAAGGCGGAAACAGGCCTTCCTGTTGTAACTGAAATTATGGATGCAAACCACCTGCCTCTTTTCGAGAATGTTGATGTGATTCAGGTAGGAGCAAGAAATATGCAGAACTTTGAGCTTCTCAAGGAGCTGGGAAAAACTCAAAAACCCATATTGCTCAAACGCGGACTTTCGAGTACAATAAAAGAATGGCTTATGTCTGCCGAATACATTATGGCGGGCGGAAACGAAAATGTTATTCTCTGTGAAAGAGGAATCAGAACCTTTGACAGCCAATACA
>SVOV01000048.1 GCA_015066205.1 Oscillospiraceae bacterium | reverse complement strand
TCTTCTCCTTCTGATTTGTACTTCCTTATCCAAGTCTGAAACGCTGCCAAGGATACTCCGTTTCTTTTTGCCCCATCCAACTGACTGATATTTCCTTTTATATATTGCAATACTGTTTCTAATTTTTTGTAAACATATATTGAAGTGAATAAAACGCATCGGAGGGCAAGCCTTTGGAAGAAAAGATAAAAAAACTGCCGCACACACTGATAATTGAATCACGGAGCCGTCTGTCGCTTTCGGGAGTAACGGAGATCGGCTCATATGATGAAGAAAGCCTTACCGTTTATACGGATTTCGGAGAAATAACGGTAACCGGAGAGGGGCTTAAGGTTACGGTTATGAATACGGAAACGGGAATGGTCAGCGCAGACGGAAAAATAAATTCCGTAAAATTTTCCGACAGAACATCCAAAAGAATGAGCCTTATGTCGAGGTTAATGAAATGATTCTCGGATTTGAGCATTCGGTTGCTGTGTCCGTTACCGTAAAAGCTGTCGGTGTCGGATATCTCCTCGGATTTCTGTATTCGTTTTTTATGCTGTTAAATTCTTTGTGGAATAAATACAGTCTTTCGGTATTTTTCAGGGATGTTCTCTTTTTTTGTGTTTCGGCTGTAATGTGCTTCCTTTTTATTCTGAAATATAATGCCGGAATTTTTCGTTTTTATATTTTTGCGGGGCTTCTTATGGGCTTTCTCATATTTTACATTTTCCCCGGAAATATTATGGGAAAATATTTCAGAAAATACGGTGAACGGCTGAAGAGCCGGGGACGGAGAATAAGAAGCTCAGCAGAGAGTTTTATAAAGAAAAAGGCAAAGCAGAGAACTGAAAAAATTAAGAAAAAACGGGAAAAAGCCTCAGCCAAAACTAAAATGAAAGAAAAGACAAAAAAGCGGAATAGCCGATTCGGTACAAAAAACAGAATAAAGTACAAGAACAAAGAAAAAACTCACAAAAAAATTTCCCTTTTAAACAAAAAAACTGAAAAAAATTTGTAAAAACCCCTTGATATAAAAAAATAATAGGTATATAATTACTTTATGGTTACCCAAAATGTTTGAAAGATGGTGTTTTTGTGACTAAAACCAAAGGTCGTCGCAGTATTATATTAGTTTTAAGTGCTATTGCTGTTTTTTGTATTTCCGTTGCAATAGTTGTTCTGATCTCTATAGATACAAACGCAAAGGAAATCCAGCTTGAGGCTCTCAATAATCAGCTTCAGGAGTTAAGACAGGAAAATCAGGAAATGGATTATCTTATAAACCACGCTGATGAGGCTGAACTCTATGAGCACCTTGCCCGTGACAGAGGATATTCATATCCCGATGAAAAAGTTTTTTATGATGTGACCCCCGGCAACTAATTTGTTAACCACCGAGTTTTCAGCGGTTATATAAATCTCTATTTTTTTAGGAGGACCCAGCAATTTATGCAGTCACTGATTGGTGAAATTTATGAAGGAAAGGTTACCGGACTCACTTCATTCGGCGCGTTTGTAAAAATGGCCAACGGCGAAACAGGTATGGTTCATATCTCTGAGGTAGCCGCAACTTATGTCAAGGACATTAACGAATTTTTAACTGAAGGACAGGATGTCAAGGTCAAGGTTCTTGCTGTAAACGAAAACAATAAAATAAGTCTTTCGATCAAGCAGGCAGCTCCCGCACCCGCTCCCTCAAATGAAAATCAGAGCAGGCGTCCGGCTCAGTCTTCTAATTATCAGAAGAATAACAACAGAAATTATCAGAACGCTCCTCAGAAGCCTCAGCAGCAGACAAATGCTCCTATGTCATTTGAAGATATGATGGCAAAGTTCAAGCAGGAAAGTGATGAAAAAATATCCGTCCTCAAGAAAAGCGGAGATTTCAAAACAGGCACCCGCAGAGGGTATAATAAATAAGTTTACATAGTATTTCCGCTGAAGTTTTTTCTTCGGCGGAGTGTTTTTTTAGAAAAAGGTAATATTATGAGAGAAATAAATGTTGAAATAATAACAGAGAAAATTAAAAATGCGGTTATTGAAGCAAATATATTTTTGCCCGCTTCTCTTAAAAGCAGAATAGATTTTTTTGAGAAAAATGAAAGCTCTCCCATAGCACGAGAGATGTTCTCCGATATGAAAGAGAATCTTAAAATTGCCGAAGAAAAGCTCATTCCCGTTTGTCAGGACTGCGGTATGGCGGTGATCTTTGCCGAGATCGGTCAGGATGTCCATATTACGGGTGGGGACTTTGAAGAGGCGGTAAACAAAGGTGTTGCTCTCGGCTATACCGAGGGCTGGCTTCGCAAGTCTGTTGTCAGAGATCCTCTTATTCGGGAAAACACGGGAGACAATACTCCCGCTGTTATTCATACGAAGCTCGTCCCCGGTGAAAAAATCAGATTTACCGTGGCTCCCAAGGGCTTCGGCAGTGAAAATATGAGTCAGATAAAAATGTTCAATCCCACCGCAAAGAGGGAGGACATCATTGATTTTGTTGTGTCTGTTGTAAAGCAAGCGGATGCAAGACCCTGCCCGCCTCTCGTTATAGGCGTGGGGATCGGCGGCGATTTTGAATACTCGGCATATCTTTCAAAAAAAGCGCTTACAGCAGATGTATCAGAAAAAAATCCCGATAGCTTCTATGCTCTGATGGAGGATGAGATTCTTGACAGGGTCAATAAGCTTGGCATTGGTCCTCAGGGCTTTTCGGGTGACTGTACGGCACTTGCCTGTAAAATTGAGGTTTATCCCACTCATATTGCAGGGCTTCCCGTCGCTGTTAACATCGGTTGCCATGTCACAAGGCATAAAAATGTCGAAATCTGATATTTTTCCGTAATAATATACAAAGTTTATAAAATAATTTCATTTGCTTTGAGAAAAATGTGAAAAATCAATAAAACATCTTTACAAATACGCTTGCAGATGGTATAATACAGGTGAAACAGAAAGAAGGGCGGTGACGGAAGAGAATTTTTTCTTCGGAATCCGTCCGTTTTGTCTTTTTGTTAATTTATTTCCAAAAGGGGATGTAGTTATGAAAATTACAGTTATCGGCAGAAAGTGTACTCCGAGAGATTCTTTCAAGGAACACGCAGAGAAGAAGCTTCAGAAAATTGACCGTTTCTTCGGGGATTCAGCCAGCGCAAAAGTAACTGCAACCGTGGAGAAGACTTCGCAGACTGTGGAAATAACGGTAATCAATGAAGGTATGATCTTCAGAGCACAGGCAAAGGCAGAAAATATGAATGAAGCCCTTGATACCTGTGTTGATCTTCTTATCCGTCAGATAAGAAAGAACAAGACCAAGCTCGAAAAGAGACTCCGTTCAGGTGCTTTTGATGACTATCAGGACATTGATGTGGAAGAAGAAACAGAGTTTGAGCTTGTGAGAACCAAAACTGTTCCTGTTAAGCCTCAGTCCGTTGACGAAGCCATTCTTCAGATGAATTTGTTGGGCCATCAGTTTTATGTGTTCCTGAATTCTGCAAATGAATCAGTAGCGGTTGTTTACAGAAGAGAAGACGGAGGTTACGGCCTTATCGAGCCTTCCGCAGAGGAATAAGAAATAAATTACGGTAATAAGGGGAAAATTCGTTTTACCTCTTGACAAATGCACCGTATTGATATAAAATACCCACATCAGCAATGGGGCTGCAGAGATTCCTGCAGCCCCTTTATTGAATTAAAAGAGAGAGGTATCATAATGGCAAAGGTTAGTGAATATTTCGGCTCCAATGTATTTAACGATAATGTAATGAAGGAAAAGCTTCCTCACGAAACCTATAAGCTTCTTCAGCGCACGATAAAGCTCGGAAAACACCTTGAGCTCGGTCTTGCCAATGTTGTGGCAAACGCTATGAAGGACTGGGCAATAGAAAAGGGAGCTACTCATTATACCCACTGGTTCCAGCCCATGACGGGAATTACCGCCGAAAAGCACGACAGCTTTATTTCCCCTGTTGACGGAAATAAGGTTATTATGGAGTTTTCGGGTAAGGAGCTTATACAGGGTGAGCCTGACGCATCCTCCTTTCCGTCGGGCGGTCTTCGCGCAACCTTTGAAGCAAGAGGCTATACAGCCTGGGATGCTACCTCTTATGCATTTATAAAAGACGGCGTTTTATGTATCCCCACAGCCTTCTGCTCATACGGCGGACACGCTCTTGATGCAAAAACTCCTCTTCTTCGTTCAATGGAGGCAATTAACCGTCAGGCAATGAGAGTTGTAAAGCTCTTCGGAAACGAGAATGTAACAAGGGTTACAACGACAGTAGGCGCAGAGCAGGAATATTTTCTTATAGACTCGGAGGTTTTTGAAAAGAGAAAAGACCTTGTATTTACGGGCAGAACTCTTTTCGGCGCAAAGCCTCCCAAGGGTCAGGAGCTTGATGACCACTATTTCGGAGCTATAAAGCCCCGTGTAAAGGCTTTTATGACAGAGCTTGATGAAGAGCTCTGGAAGCTTGGTATCTTTGCAAAAACTGAGCATAATGAAGCCGCTCCCGCACAGCATGAGCTTGCTCCCGTCTTTACAACAACAAATATTGCCGCTGACCAGAATCAGCTTACAATGGAGCTTATGCAGAAAATAGCAAGAAGACACAATATGGTATGTCTTCTTCACGAAAAGCCTTTTGCAGGCGTAAACGGAAGCGGTAAGCACAACAACTGGTCAATTTCCACCGACACGGGAGTGAATCTCCTGAATCCCGGTGACACACCTGCTGAAAATGCGCAGTTCCTTTTGTTCCTGTGTGCGGTTATCAAGGCTGTTGACGATTATCAGGATCTTCTGAGAGTTTCTGTTGCCGCCGCGGGAAATGACCACCGTCTCGGTGCTCTTGAAGCCCCTCCCGCAGTAGTTTCTATGTTCCTCGGTGCAGAGCTTACCGAGATTCTTGAAGCTATCGAATCTGAAAAGCCCTACGGAACAAAGGAAAAAGAGCTTCTTCGTATCGGTGTTCACACTCTTCCCAAATTCCCCAAGGATACAACAGACAGAAACAGAACCTCACCCTTTGCATTTACCGGTAATAAGTTTGAATTCAGAATGCTCGGCTCCTCAAGCTCAATTTCAAGTGCAAATGTTGTTCTCAATACGGCTGTTGCCGAGGTGCTGAAGCAGTTTGCCGATATTCTTGAAAATGCTTCCGATTTTGAAAGCTCTCTTCACGAGCTTATAAGAAAGACCATATCCTCTCATAAGAGAATCATATTCAACGGAAACGGCTATGATGATGCATGGATCTTTGAAGCAGAAAAGAGAGGTCTTCTCAATATGAAGACTACTCCCGATGCACTTCCCAGTCTTATTGCCGAAAAGAATATCGAGCTTTTCACGGCTCACAAGGTATATTCACTTGAAGAGCTTAAGGCACGCTATGAGATCCTTTCAGAGAATTACTGCAAGGTTATAAATATCGAAGCTCTTACTATGCTCGATATGGTCAATAAAGACATTCTTCCTGCAGCGGCGGCCTTTACAAAGGCTCTTGCAGAAGCTGCTCTTGCTAAGAGAACGCTTTCAGCCGAAATCAACTGTGATTATGAAACAGAGCTTACTAAAGAGCTGTCAGCTCTCACAAGTGCCATTTTTTCCAAAAAGAAAGAGCTTGAAAGCAGTATGGTAGATGCTCTTGAATGTGCAGACAATACAGAACTGGCTCAGTTCAGTAAAAATAATATTCTCACCGCTATGACGGAGCTCAGGATTCTTGTTGATGAGCTTGAAACAAAGACCGATTCCTCCTTCTGGCCTTATCCTTCTTACGGAGAGATCCTTTTCAGCGTAAAATAATTAAGATGCAGACAGAAAACTGTCTGCATTTTTTGTTGCCAAGAACCGTCACTTGTGTTAATATAAAAACGAGGTGTTTATTATGCAGAAATTGGATTTTCAGTTTTTTAAGACAAGTGCCGATTATGTTAAAAGCATAATTAAGGATGAGCCTGATATCGGCATCATCCTCGGCTCGGGTCTTAAAGACTTTGTATCAAGAATAGAGAACCCCGTTGAGATACGCTACAAGGATATACCGAACTTTCTTGTTTCAACGGTAGAATCCCACGAGGGGAGACTTGTCTTCGGTAGGGTAGGAGAAAAAAAGGTCATCTGTATGTCGGGAAGATTTCATCATTATGAGGGCTATCCTTTCACCGTGCTCACCATTCCCGTAAGACTTTTCAAACTTCTCGGTGTTAAAAAGACTATAGTCACAAATGCCGCAGGTGCGGTAAATACCGAATACAATGTGGGCGATATTATGATAATAAAGGATCATCTTAAGCTCACAGGTGCCAGTCCTCTTGAAGGGGATAATATTGAAGAATTCGGCCCGAGATTCTTTGATACCACGGATATGTATACCAAAGAGCTGAGAGAAATTGCTCTGAATTGCACTGAAGGCAGTCCTCTTACTTTCAGAGAGGGTGTTTATATGTATTTTACGGGACCTCAGTTTGAAACTCCCGCAGAAATAAGAGCCGCAAGAATTCTCGGAGCGGATGCCGTGGGTATGTCAACCGTAACGGAAGCTCTTACCGCTGCTCATTGCTCAATGCCTCTTCTCGGTATTTCCGTAATGACAAATATGGCGGCAGGTGTTCTTGACAGAAAGCTTACGGATGAAGAGGTGGGTGAAACCGCTTCAAGAATAAGTAAGCCCTTCGGTGACTATATAGAAAAGGTAATAAGCAGGTTATAATTATGAAAACTTTATATAAAAATGCAATCATCCTCAATTTTATTGATGAAAAGCTTAATGTGATCAAAGACGGCTTTCTTGCTGTTGACGGCGATACTCTGTCGTATGTGGGGGATGCTCTTCCCGAGGGAGAATTTGACAGTGTCCTTGATATGTCGGGCAAGATCATAATGCCCGGTATTTATAACTGCCATACTCACACCCCTATGGTGCTTTTGAGAGGTGTCGGAAGTGATCTTCCTCTTGATAAGTGGCTTTTTGATACCGTATTTCCCATTGAGGACAGACTTACCAAGGAGGATATTGAGGCGGGAAGCTATCTTGCCCTTATGGAAATGATATCAAGCGGAACCGTAAGCTTTTCCGATATGTATTTTGAGCCGGAAAAAACAGCCGAGGCTGTAGGAGAAGCGGGAATGAAGGCCAACATCAGCCGACCCGTCCAGTGCTTTGATCCATCGGAAAGACCTGAGGATTCTTACAGGATAAAGCAGTCGCTTGAGCTTTTCAATAATTATAATAACAGCTTTGACGGAAGAGTCCTCATTGATTTCTGTATTCACGCCGAATATACCTGTGATGAAAAAACTACCCGCTATTACAGTGAGCTTTGTAAGGAAAAGCAGGGAAATATGCATATCCATCTTTCCGAAACTCTCAAGGAGCACAAGGAATGCATAGAGAAATACGGAAAAACTCCTGCCGCCTGGTTTGAAAGCCTCGGTGCTTTCAGCTCGAGAGCCTTTGCCGCTCACTGTGTGGAGCTGACAGAAGCGGATATGGATATTCTCAGAAACAACGGTGTTTCAATAGTCCATAACCCCACAAGCAATATGAAGCTCGGAAGCGGCTTCGCTCCCGTTGAGGAGTTTATAAAAAAAGGCATCAATGTCACAATAGGAACAGACGGTGCGGCAAGTAACAATAATCTTGATATGCTTGAGGAAATGCATCTTGCAGCACTCATTCATAACGGATATATGAAGGATCCCACTCTTATGAGTGCCGAAAAGGTGATAAAGGCAGCAACCGTTAACGGTGCAGTGCTTCAGGGCAGAAAAAATGCGGGAAATCTTCTTGCCGGCTACAAAGCGGATTTTGTTGTGTTATCAACGGATAAGCCCAATATGCGACCTTGCCTTGACCCTGCCGCCCTTGTTGTGTATTCAGCGGGAAGACAGGATGTTTATATGACAGTGTGTGACGGTAAGGTACTTTATAAAAACGGAGATTTTCTTACTCTTGATAAAGAAAGAATCTATTATAATGTCAGAAAAGCCACATTGAGGCTTTATTAAGGAGAAAAAATGGAAAGAGCAGATAAAAGTCTGGCATTTATGCTTCAGTATGAAAATATAGCCTGGTATGAAAACGGTGCGGTAAAAATTCTTGACCGCCGTGTCTATCCGAGAAAAATCGAATTTGTAACCTGTCATAACCATCATGAGGTAACACAGGCACTTAAGGATATGGTGACCCAGAGTGCGGGGCCCTATACCGCAGCCGCTGCGGGGATGGCGCTTGCCGCATATGAATGCCGTGATAAGTCTCTCAGTCAGCAAAGAGAGTATCTTAAAAACGCAGCATATACAATATCTCACGCAAGACCTACGACCGCGAACCGTATGAGCCTTATAACAAACGGCTGTCTTGAGGCCGCTGAAAAGGCTCTTGCATCCGGCAGATGCGTTTCCGAGGCAATAATGGAATATACGGTAAATGCCAATAATATGCGCTATAACAAGGTATATAAAATGGCACAGTATCTTGTCGATATGATACCCGTTCACGGAGCTGTTATGACACAGTGCTTCGGAGAGACCATAGTAGGTCAGATGTGCCGTGTGCTTAAAGAACAGGGAAAAAGCGATGTGAGAATATTCTGTCCCGAAACAAGACCCTATTTTCAGGGGGCAAGGCTTACAGCCTCCGTTTGCAACGATATGGGAATGGATGTAACCGTAATTACCGATAATATGCCCGCTTTTGTTATGAAAAACGAGAATATCGATGTGTTTACCTCTGCCGCCGATGCAATATGTATGGACGGGTATGTTGTCAATAAGGTCGGCACCTTCCAGATAGCGATAGCCGCAAAATATAATAAGATACCTTATTTTGTGACAGGCGCTCCCGACCATGTGCATCCCACCATAGATACCGTTAAGATTGAAATGCGCGATCCTGATTTTACCCTTGAGGCAATGGGAGTAAAAACCGCCGCAGACGGAGTAAAGGGCTATTATCCTGCCTTCGATATAACACCGCCCGAGCTTGTAAGCGGAGTCGTTACCGATACGGGAATCTATGCTCCCTATGATCTTAAAAGATATTTTGCAGACGGCAATATGGGTGAATATGAAATGGTTATTTAAGGAGTGTTTTTATGAAACTCGTTCCTCAGCCTTATAAAATAACAAAGCTTACAGGCTTTTCTTCTCAAAATGAAATAGATTTGTTTGAAAATGCCCCCGAATTTTCGGAGGAGGAATATGAGCTTTTTATATCAGCCGATAGAATTATCGCAAGAGCATCGTGTGATAAGGGCTTTTATTATGCAAAGAAAACGATGAAGCAGATAAATCTTCTTTATGATAAGATTCCATGTGTACTCATTCACGATAAGCCGAGATTTTCTTACCGCGGAATTATGATAGATTGTGCAAGGCATATGTTCAGTATCCCTGAGCTTAAGAAAATGATAAGCGTTGCTTCAGATTTTAAGTTCAATAAGCTTCATTGGCATCTATCCGACGATCAGGGCTTCAGACTTGAAATTGAGGGCTTTCCAGAGCTCACCGAAAAGGGAAGTGTCAGAAAATGCGATGAATTTATTAACTGTAAAAGCGATAAGGAGTATTCGGGCTATTACACCAAAAAGCAGATAAAAGAGATCATTGATTTCTGTAAAGATAATTTTATTGATGTTATACCTGAATTTGATATGCCGGGTCACCAGAGTGCGCTTCTTCATGTCTTTCCCGAATTTACTTGCACCGGGGGAGATGTCGAGGTAAAAACAAAGCAGGGCATTTTCAAAGATATCATCTGTGCGGGAAATGATGAAGCGCGAAAAGTGCTTGAAAAGATCCTCGATGAGATATGTGAGCTTTTCCCCTATGAATATATCCATATCGGCGGAGATGAGGTTCCGAAGACGAATTGGAAGACCTGTGAAAAATGTCAGAAAATTATGGCAGAAAACTCACTTTCCGATGAAAACGCATTGCAATGCTTCTTTATAAACAAAATGGCTGAATACCTCGAAAATAAGGGCAAAAAATGCATTGTATGGAATGATTGTCTGAAGGGAGAGGGACTTTCAAAAACTCTTACTGTTCAGCAGTGGCAGGGAACCGCAAAGAAAACCGCCCTTGCCGCAAACGGAGGACAGAAGATAATTATGTCCCATTTCGGTGCATACTATGTTGATTATCCCTATGGAATGCACCCGCTTTCAGCCGCTTATAGCTTCGAGCCCCGTAATTTCAGAGGGCTGAATTCTGACGGAAAAAAGAACATTATAGGTGTGGAATCTCCCATCTGGACAGAGCATATCAATAACGAAGACAGGCTTGAATATATGTGCTTCCCCCGATGGTTTGCCGTGGCAGAAACCGCATGGAGTGAAAAGCAGAATAAAAGCTTTAATGATTTTTATTCAGTTTGCGGAAGTCTTTGTGAGATATACAGGAAAGAAGGGGTAAACTGCGCTCCCGAAAGCGAATGGAAAAAGAAATCCCCTCTTAAAAGACTGACAGAAACCATAGGCTTCTTTTTGCCGAAAAAATAAGTCAAAACCACCGGTGAAACCGGTGGCTTGCACCAACCCCTAAAAGGGGTTATTACTGGCTTAACCTCTGAAGAGGTTCTGAAAGTTTAGCACCGCATTACTATCTCAGGCAGCCGCTCTCGTGCGGCTGTCTATTTTTTGCCCTTTATTTCTTGCTACCCGTAAACGGGTCTATATACTCTTTCATACTTATCTGATCATGCGTATAATCTTCTTCTAATTGGTTTCTTATATATTCTTCTATTACACGCTTGTTTCTTCCTACTGTGTCAACATAGTATCCTCGACACCAAAAGCTTCTTGATCCATATTTGTATTTCAGATTTGCGTGTCTGTCAAATATCATTAGTGTACTTTTACCCTTGAGATATCCCATAAATTGTGATACACTTATATGTGGCGGGATGCTTACCAGCATATGTATATGATCTACACATGCTTCTGCTTCTATTATTTCCACTCCTTTTTGTTCACACAATTTCCTGAGTATATCTTCTATATCTTTTTTTTTAGCTGTCCGTATATCTCTTTTCTTCTGTATTTCGGTGCAAATACTATATGATATTGACATCTGTATTTTGAATGTGCACTACTCTTTATTTCATTTTTTTCTATCATTGTTAAAAAACCTCCTTGATATTTTTAGTAATGCGGTCGCCAAACCATTTACTATTATATCATGGAGGTTTTTGTTTGCTAAAGCTTTTTATTATCCCCCAGTAGAACTGGGGGTTTATTTCCACGTCTAAAGACACCAAATATGCTCCGTGCCCGTTTTAACAGGCACGGAGTTTTTTAATGGAATCTTATCTGACCGTTTTTATCCAAGGGGACGGATACAGAAGAAAAGCTGTTTTCTTCTGTTTTATAGAAGAACTTATAAAAGGGCATAAGACAGCCGTTTTCCGTATCGGGATAATACTCTATGATACAGCCGATAATTTTGTCCTTTGTCAGCTTTTCGGTGCTTTTGACCGCAAGTGAAGCGGCATCTTCAAAAGATAAGAATTCTGTCATCTCACGCTTGCTGTCAGATGGCGAAAAATAGGCATAAAGTGGACTTGCGGTAACGGAATTTCCGACATAATCTTCAATAAAGGTGAATCTGATGTAATTACTCTGAAGATTAAGAGAAAGCTCCTGAGGGATATCGGAAAATTCGGTTATTCGGAATACCGTCTGCTTTGATACAGGGGAGCTTATGTTTTCCTCATCATACAACAGAATAGTTTCCCGGTGTATATATAAATTGCTTTTATCAAATCCGAGAAAAGACATCAGCGGGACTGTATATATGTTTTTGCATAAAATTTCCGATATTTCAGAATCAGTTATGCCCCCGTCAGGATTTGTAAATATTTCACCGTCAACGATCATACAGGAGGTAAGACTTGTAATTCTCGCGTCAGAAAATTCTGCATAAGGGAAAAGATCCGCTCCGTATTCAATACTGTAATCGGAAATTAAAGACAGCTTCAGATATTCTTTAAGAGAATCAAGCCGTAATTTTTCCTTTTCGGCTGTTCTGTTTTCTTCAGAGTATTGATCCCCCGTAAAGATTCCCGATAAATAATTTACACTGCCACTGAGTTCGGAATTGATGAATATTTCCGTCGGAAGCTGTTCTTTTTCTGAAATTTCAATTATATATGAGCTTCCGTCGCCTCCGTGTGAATGTATGTCTTCCGATGTGGAAGCTTCCGTTAAATAGTCGGGTGCGGCAGTTGTTTCGTCGGGCGAAACAATAATCACATCCTTTTCAATAAAGAAAACCAAGATGGCGGCACATATGCAGGCGGCAATTCCTGCCGCAGCTTTTATAACTGCCGATCCGGATTTTTCAGCTTTTAAGCCCTCTTCCCGCTCAATAAGGAATTTTTCGTCAACAGCCGTCAAGGCATTATATAATTCTTTACTTGTCATTTGCTTCTTCCTCCTCGAAATGTTTTTTCAGTTTTATCCTGCTTCTGTGAAGAATAACCCTTGCATAGTTTTTTGAAATTCTGTGCTCCTGACAGATATCGGATATACTTTTCAGATAATAGTAACGGGAAATAAAGATGCTTCGTTCCCGTGAAGAGAGCTCTGAAAGAAAGGAATTGATTTCTTTTTCAGCCTGTGCAGAAGAAATCACGGTATCTGTCGGAATACATAAGCTCAGCTCATCAAGAATCATTTTGTCGGGAGGGGCGATATCGTCAGGAGTAACATTGAAAATAACAGACATATCCTTGATCATTTCATATGACGGACGGCGTTTGTCTGTTTCCCATTTTGAAATAAGGTCTCTTGATACCGACAGCTTATCGGCAAGCTCCTCCTGTGACAGCCCGTTTTTTAACCGCAGATTCTTTATTTTATATCCGTTCATAAAAATACACCTCTTTTGTCATTTGGTTTCGGTTTCTTATTCGTGGCCACGCGTCAGTACCTCTCTTTGACAATTTCAGTGTACCACCGTATATATAAATGAACAAGGGACAAAGCATTACAGCAGTATGTCAATACTTTTGCTGTAATACTTTGTCCCTTAACCGCTAAATTTGGTTACGGCTTACATTTTCCGCAAGGTGAATATCCGCTTAATACTGCGTCCTCACGGGTAGTGAAGTATACTCTGTTTTCCTCCTTCGGAAGAGAAGAACAGTCTTCATAGTGGAATTTAAGAGAGTTTTTATTGCCTATATAAGATGTATTCTGGGCGGGAGGCGAGGGAATGGTCGGGTTTGTTTCAATATCCTGATTCTTGTTTGTTGTGACGGTGAGAGTTTTTCCGTCACTCGTGATTTTTATGTGCCCTTGCATATCGGTTCTGTAAACTCTCGTGTCAGAATCTCTGAACCTTGAAAGTACAGCTTCTGCGGGGTGGCCGTATTTGCCTTCAGCTACGCTTATAACTGCAATTTCAGGCATAACTTCCCTTAAAAAGGGATATGTTGTTGAGGTTTCGCTTCCGTGATGTCCTACCTTCAGTACATCAGCAGATATATCGGAACCTGCAGCAAGAATGTCCTCTTCTGCCTCTCTTTCAATATCTCCGGCAAAAAGGAAGGATGTTTCCTCATAAGTTATTTTTACTACGATGGAGGTATTGTTCAGATTACTGTATTCCTCGTGTATGGGAGCAATAAATGTTACGAGGCTGCTTCCGAGTTCAAAGGAATCTCCAGCTTCTGGGACGGTGAGCTCCAGTCCCTGTTTTTCAACCGCTGTCAGAAAATCATTGTAGCAATCGGTATCGGAACCTGTTTCGGGAGCAAAAACCGCTTCAGTAACGGTAAATTTATTAAGAGGTCCGTTAAGACCGCCTACATGGTCCTCATGGGCGTGGGTGTTTATTACATAATCAAGCTCCTCAACACCTTCACTTAAAAGATAAGAAACAACAAGAGAGCTGTCTGCGACATTACCGCCGTCTATAAGAAGAGTTTCGCCGTCGCATATTATGAGAGAACAGTCCGCCTGCCCTACATCAATAAAATGTGCCTCAAAGAAAGACTCTTCGGCTTCATCGGAAATATATATAAATTCTTCAAGTCCTACGGACATTCTTAAAACTGTTCGCGCATCGTAAGCCGTTATCCCGTCTTTTTTGTCAACATCAGCAAGAAGAAGCTGTGTTTCGTCAAATTCCTCAAGACCGACTGAATAACGAAGCACAAGTCTTGCATCGGCGGCTTCAATAACGGAATTTCCGTTTACATCTCCCGCAAGAAGCTGTGATGCAAAGACATTGCCTGAAAAAACGAGAATAAAAGTCAGAATAATTGAAATAAGAGAAAATAATTTAGCTTTCATTTTATATCACCGTGTTTATTATATCATAAAAAGTTGGGGGCGCAACAGATAAATTTTTATTTATTCACAATATTTGTCCCGTGACATAGTATGTAGCGAGAGATCTCTCAGAAAATATGAAAGGAGAGCTTTATTTGAATAAAGATTGCAAGGATTTTGACAGCTTCAGACCCTTGTCCGCTTTCCCCGATGATACGGTGACCGCAATGGCTTATGTGCCTTTTCAGACAGATAAAACGATGTTTGATACGGAAATTGCTTTATCAAAGGGAACGCTTTTCACAGACCTTTACAAGCCCTTCTGCAGAGGTGCTTTGAAATGAACAGCCGTGAAAAGCTTTTAAGAAACTTATCTTCAACGCAGTTTGCATTATGGGAACTGCATTTATATCTTAATACCCACCCCGGAGATCTTACCGCCCTCGGTATGCACGAAAAATATGCTCTTAAATTCCGTCAGCTGAAAGAGGAATATGAGGAGAATTACGGCCCTCTTACCGCAAGAAGCGGAGAGGGAATCGAGTGGCTCAAAAATCCCTGGCCCTGGGATGTAGGAGGCTGTGACGGCTGATGTGGACATATGAGAAAAAACTTCAGTACCCTGTAAAAATAACCAGAACCAACCCCAAGCTTGCCCAGCTCATAATCAGTCAGTACGGCGGGCCTGACGGTGAGCTTGGTGCATCCTTAAGATATCTTTCACAGAGATATTCAATGCCTTATCCTGAGCTTAAAGGTCTTCTTACGGACATTGCCACGGAAGAGCTTGCTCACTTTGAAATGATAGGTGCTATCGTTTATCAGCTTACAAGAAACCTTTCCCGTCAGGAAATAGAGGCCTCGGGCTTTGATAAATACTTTGTTGATCATACTGCAGGTATTTATCCCGTTGCAGCCTCAGGAGCTCCTTTTACTGCGGCTTATGTTCAGTCCAAGGGCGATGTCCTGACCGATCTTCACGAGGACCTTGCAGCAGATGCCGCGACCGCCAAAGAACAACCACCTTTTCGGAAAGCCAGAAAACCCTTGATATGACTGGGTTTTCGGCACTTTGAGGGTTTTTGCAAAAATGGCATACCTGCAATCACATAAGAACAACTTGACCCCAATTTACACTAATTTTTACAAAATTCACGATAGGACAAGCTGTTTCCGAAGAGATTAAAGAGCATAAAACCAGGCACGAGATTTTGACCTCTCGTGTCTGGTTTTGTGTTACTGACATATCTTTATGAACTGTTCACCAAAAGATGTAATATTAATTATCATACGTTCAAATTCAACTTTGTCTTTATCTACTCCAACATAATTCGACATATTTTCAAGCGGAGCATACAGTGATTCTGTAGTATAGTATATCCCAGCAGGAATATCAAGAAGTTTTAGACGGATTAGATTTTCAACGTATACTTCTACATTCTGTGGAACAAATAAAACACCATTTGGAATCGTAACTCGTATTCTTTCAAGAACGGTATATCCTGAACCAGAAGATGATTTGAGATGAACACTTACTGCTGGTATAACTTTTTGCTTTGAAAAATATCTAAGAAGTTTTGCCTCGTCTGGAGTTAGTTGCTTAATAATATCAACAAAAGCAGGGTGAACATCAAATTTAGTATCAGTATTCATCGATGATGCCAATAAGTTTGCGTATAATTCACGGAGTTCCTCGCTGTCAAAGCTGTAACTCAGTTGTTGTAAAGCAGGAACAGCTACATAAGGCTCCGGTTCTACAATTTTATCTTCATGGATATGTTTCAACTTTTCTGCTAAAAGCAACTCTGTTTCTTTTATCGAATGTTCTCCGTTAAGAATCCATTTTTCCCATTTCCCAAGCCATAATTTGATTGTTCTCGGAACAAAACTAATAACTTGTCCTGTGGCTTGCGCTGCTGGATGTGCTACATCATCGTAAGCTTTACCCGCAGTCTGTGAAACCAATTCTTTTGCAATATCTTGATTGATGTCATTACTCATTTTTCGTTACCTCCCGTTTTACTGATTCCCTTTTTTAAGATTGCAATCACGGCAGAGCATTTGGCAATTCTCAGGGGTTGTATGTCCGCCTTTTGACCATGCTTTGATGTGGTCGGCGTGCATATCTTCAAATTCAAATTCTTCGCCGCATATTGCGCACTTATGATTTTGCTTTTCATAAGCCGCAAGGGCATCACGGCGGTCGAAGGCACGAATGGAGAGCTTCTTTTCTTCTCCGGTCAGCAAATACTCGTAAATGCCGGATTTCTTCGTTACATCCTCATCTCCCATAAGACGCTGAATCTCAAGCTCAAGCTTTTTGGGATCAAGGTCAGTGCGCTTGCCGTGCTCATTATAATATAAGCCCCAAGGCAATCCCTTCATTTCTTTGCGCTTCTTCGGGAAGATGGCTTGTACCCAATCAATAACCGAACGGAAATAATTCCAAAGCGTTACGGCGCTCGGGTCGTGCTGATGCTCAGACATATAACCTTCGATAGTTTTACCCTCGGCGCTCGCCGCCCATAGGATTGCAGTTTCGAGATACTCCTGACGGATACTTGAACCTTTCAGATAATCTCCCGCAAGCGCATCTGCGGCACAGCCTGTTTTGGAAAAATAACGCTTCGCATCGGATGTCCAAGAACCTGCGTAAACCGCATTCCGTAATTCCTGATCAGTAAGCTGTTCTCCTGCAATGTTGATAATTCTGAACCAGTCAAGCTTTTCGCTGTCCGTTCCGTCACATACATAGACAAATAACGGATAATCCAAAATCTTTTTCTTAACATCGGCAGGCAAATTGTAGAAATATTTATCATCTACAGAGAAAGAACCGTCAACATATTCGCAAAGCGAAATTGTTCTTTGCTGTCCGTCAAGAACCTCGTATGTATCATCTCCGGTTTTGCACCAATAAATAACATTCAGCGGCAGTCCCTTTAATACTGTGCGGATCACCTCGTCACGTTGTGCATCCTTGTAGACGAATTCGCGCTGATATTTAGGTCTGATATCGAGCCGTTCATCATAACCGACGACGCCTTCCTCGGCATCGTTGAAATAACCTTCGCAGACTTCGCCAACTGTTATTTTTCTTTCTTCGATAATCATTTGTTTACCTCCTCGGGGTGCTTGTTTTGAATTAATACTCTTGCGTAAGGTACAACACCCTTCCCGTCCTTAACATAATAGAGTGTACCGTCACGAGAAGCAGGGGTTTTGTATTTTCGATCATAATCACCAACACCAACAGATTTTCCAAGGTCAGTTATACCAAGACCAATGATTTTGAATTGGTCAGGACAATATTTATCCATAAATGTAATAGGTACACCCATCACACCCGAATAGTCACAAGGAATATCAGCAGTTTTAGATACCTCTATTGCATCAAAATTTTCATATTTTGGATATTCTTCAGGAGTGTATTTTCTCACTAAAATCAATTCATCATGACGAAGTTTCATATCAAGATTGGTATACCATCTTACGCCTTTAACTCGAATAAACCGACGACCATCTTCGTCAACACCGCATCCCGAAGCCTTCATTGGATAATCATCAGGCACATAAAAAGCCCTATCCCCCGAATGAATACTTGCGCCTATCCACATTTTATCGTCTTTCAACAAAGGGAATATTTCTTTGTAGGCAATTGCATTAACATTTCCGATGATGATAAACTGCTTGTTATTGTCGATCAGGGTATTTACATATTCTCTAAACAGGGAAAATGGAGGGTTAGTAACAACAATATCGGCTTCGCGCAAAAGTTCTAAACATTCCTCAGATCTGAAATCGCCATCACCCATTAATTCAGTAAGTATGTTTTCTCCGGTTCTAAACAACTCGGCCACATCAAACATATCAACTCCGCCATCACCAGTTTTATCATAAACTTTTGTAACAATGGCTTTATATGGCTTATTGGCGTTCTCTTCAGTTTCACCGATAATATCAAACAATGATAATTGTTGATTCGCAATAGGAGATCCGGCGTAACATGTAGCAATCAGTTTCTTTAGCCCCAAACGATTAAAGTTCAATACAAAATATTTGAAAAAGTTACTTTCAAAGGGATCATCACAATTACAAAGAATTGTTTTATCCTTGAAATGTTTTCGATAATACCGCATTTCTTTCTCAATATCAGTAAGTTGAGTATAAAACTCATCCTTTTTATCCAGTTTAGCGGCTGCTAAATCTCTTTTATTTTCAGCCATAAATATCACCCCTCTATTCCACAATTTTCTTTTAGTATTTCTATTTTTTCAAAAAACTCGTATTTATCTTTTGATCCACGTACCAAAGCAAGTATATAATCTACTTTTCCGTCATACTGGTTGGATGTAAAAAAGTAATACAAAATATTATTTAGATCGGCACTTAAGTCATGTAATTCGTAATAATTGATGTAAAATGCCTTTTTCGCATAGTTCGTTATTCGTCTGACGTCAGAGATATAGGGCTTGGTAATAGCGGTGTGTTTATTTTTTGCAATTCCGCCAATTTTCGAAAACACCTCATTTACGGATGCCTCTGTATATTTTTCATCATCGCCCTTAACTAAATATTGTGACAGTGCAGTTTCGATGCTTTCGCATAATATATCAAAGCCGAATTCTCGTATCCACTTTTTACAATCAAGAATACCTGTCTCACTAAAAGAATATCCCGTTATAGAAACCAAATCTTGAGCCTTAGCAATCATTTCATCTAATGTCATTTCAACTGGTGTTACCATTTGCTTTGAACCACAAAAATTGCAGAACATAGATCCATCGGTTATATCTTTTTTACAAGCAACACATTCCATAAATAATTCCTTCTATCTTTCGTAATTCATGATTCTAAAGTATCAAATTGATACTTTAGGACTTTGTATTTGATACTTTTGGGATTTTATAATTCTTCCGTCTTGAAGGTGTTATAGCCCTCGTAGTAGTAGCTGTGGTCGATGCCTTTCATATAGACCTCACGGCTATAGATATCGTCGGTCAGGGCGTTTTTCAGGATATGCTTGATTTCGATATCCTTAATGGGACTGCGTTCCATTGCAAGTAGGTAATCTTCTTTATCAACCTTGCTCCAATCAACTACCTTGCCGATCTCTTTCTTGAAGATGCAATCCAACCAGATGCGTGTGCTTCTGCCGTTGCCCTCACGGAAGGGATGGGCAATATTCATTTCCACATACTTCTCTACGATCTCATCAAAAGTAGACTGAGGCATCTTGTCGATGTTGGCAAGTGCCGCTTCCAAATACATCAGCGGAGCAAAACGGAAGTTGCCCTTTGCGATATTCACGGTGCGAAGCTCGCCGGCAAAGTCGTAGATCTCGTCAAAGAGATATTTATGGATTGCTTTCAGCGAAGCAGTCGTGCCGGGCTCCAAGCTGTCCAATAAGCCGTTTTCAAACAGCTCTACTGCCTTTTTCTTGCTGATCCGTTCCTCCGCTTCTGCAAGCTCGGGAGAGCTGGTAATGCCAAGTTTATTTTGGGGTGCCATATTATTTGTCCCCCTTTGCTTCATCGGGGACAAACTCCATAATGTCGTCCACATTACAACCGAGGGCAGCACAGACCTTGCCCAGGGTGTCCACCTGAACAGATTCGTTCCTGCCCATTTTCGCCATAGCGTTGGAAGTGATGCCCGATAGCTTAACAAGCTCGGTCTTTTTAAGTCCTCTATCAATAAGTAATTTCCACAATTTATTGTAACTGATAGCCATAGGAAACC
>SVOV01000047.1 GCA_015066205.1 Oscillospiraceae bacterium | reverse complement strand
AAAAAAAGTATCAAGGTCATTAAGGTATTTTTCAAAAGCATCCTTAACAAGCTGACTTGCATCATTAAAGTCAATGATAATATAGCTTCTGTATTCATTCTTTCCGAATTCTTCAGCAATTGTTGACTTGCCTATTCGTCTTGCCCCTTCAATAAGCAAGGCTTTTTCACTTGAATAGTTTTCTTTCCAGTCTAATAGCTTGTCATATATCTTTCTTTTGAAAATCATAGAAAACACCTCTTTCAACGGCAGTATAACACATATTCTAATAAAACGCAATATAAAAAAGCAAGAAATCCATATAATACGCAGTTTTGTATTTATCATATTCCCATATGATACGCAGGTTTCAATAAATTATTCATCAAGAAAACATATATCAATAAAACCGGATATATCACAAATCTCCTGCCCAAGATGAGCAGGAGATTTTTCCATATAGATATAAAATATCATCAGATTAATACTTGTGTGATTCTATCAAAATTTCTTGTCCATTAGATTTTACAATTATATCTCCGTTTATATCAGTTCTATAAGTTTTGGCCCCTAAATCATTTAACATATCCAATGTAAGCTCATGCGGATGATTATATTTATTTCCTTTACCAACTGATATTACAGCATAATCAGGCATAAATGTTCTCAAAAAATAATATAAAGCGGATTCTTTATACTCTTCTGATGGATGTGAGCCATGATGAGGCATTTTAATCAAATTAATTTTAAATTCGCTATCCACATCATTCATATATTTATCTGCAATCCTGCGTTGTGCATCAGCTTCAATATCACCTGAAAACAAAAATCTGGTATTTCCATAAGTTATTAAGATTACAAGAGAATCATTTTCATTTAATGTGCTTACATCTAATATTTCAATAGTAGCACTGCCTAACGCATATTTTTCACCAACAGTCGGTATTTTCAATTCTAACCGATTCTCATCTAATATGCCTTGAAAACTTTGAAATATTTCGGTGTCTGCATCATTGTCGTTACTTATAGCGAGATTAACTTGTTGCACATAATCAAAAATTTCAAGCAATCCACCAATATGATCTTTATGTAAATGCGATGCTACCAAAATATCCAAAGTCCGTACATCATTTTCAATTAATGTAGACAAAACTTTGTTTGATGCTCCTGTATCGCCACCGTCAATCAACATATAATGTCCATCACATTCTACTAATGCAGAATCCCCCTGTCCAACATCAAGAAACTGAATACTAAACGTGGATTCATTACCACTGCAAGAAAACAAACATACAGACAAAGATATCAATAGAATAATAGCAACAATATATTTTTTCATACCGCTTCAAAAACAACCTTATCCGAAATTATAAAATTTTCTTTATACTCTGATATTTTGAATTTAAACACTAATGATTCATACATTTCTGAATCACCATTGCATACCAATACGACGATTTCCGATACATTTAACCAATCTTGATTTTTGATATTTTTGCTTGAAAAAACAGCCTTAAAATTTTCTATATCATTACTCTTGTTTCTGTCAACCTTGGTTACAATCCAATCGTCATAACATATTTCATCATCACCAACAACCACATAAACAGAAATAGAAGATTGTTGTGATAACAAATTAGCGGGTATTACAATTTCATTTTTATTAAACTCTATAGCAATACTATCGCTCTGTTCAGAAAAACAATATCTTTCATTTATCACATCAGATAAAAACACTCCATTTTTATCAGTTTCCAAAATCCCCTCAATACGGGATTTCTCAGTTTCAGGAATATTTAATTTTTCTGCCAAAGCAAACAACAAATCACAGTTTAAAATTAAAGGTTCATACACCGGTGAAAGTTCTGTTTTACGATTTTCCTTTAGTTGTTTGTTGTAAATTTCAATCCGCTTTTTTTCTTCCTTATATTCTTTTTTTGCAAGTTTTTGTTCATCCTCAGATAAAAATCTTAAATCAGGTTCATTTATTGTTGCTTCTTTTATATCCTCAAGATAGGTATTATTAAGTTTTTTTTGCTCTATAACAAGCTCTGTTACATTGTTTAATATTAACTCGTAAGCTTTGTTAAGATACATTGCGTTATTAGTTTTTACATATAAATCAATGCAAACCTGAGCAGCAAAGTATCGGACATCCCAGTCATTCATATCAGTATTTTTTTCAATATCTTCTACAAAACCACAAACAACATTTATGTACTCATTACCAGAATATACATTTTGAATAGCAATAATTATATTAGGAAGCAATTTTGCATAATCATAATCTTTTCTGAAAATACCTGCATCCAATTCTTTATACTTATCTACACACAACAAACAATTCTTATATTCACCTTTTTCAAAGTAACAGCTGGCCAATTCCAACCAATAACTACTGAAAACTTCATATGTTTCCTTTTCTGCAGTAAGTCGCTGAATTTTCCAATCAAGATTATCGTTTGAAACTATTTCAACAAACTTTTTTATTGCGTCCTCATTCAATGTAAGTTTACCGTCAAGTTCATATTCCTGAACAATATCAATCATATAATTAAATGTCTTTTTTCTGTTACGTTGAATAATTTCACGCTCTTGAGCATCAAGCTCCCAACCATTAATCAAGAATTCATTCTCCGCGTTGTCTACAGATGATTTGTAGTTATTGAAGGCATCGAACACAGAAAACATTACACTTCCAGCAAGGCGTTTCCAATCAACAGAACTTGAAATTGAAAGAATTGAAAGAGGGTTAGGAAGAACATTCTTTATTGCATCTGCTTTTTGCTGATTATACATATACTGTAATTGATTTCGCTTTATTGATAAAGCAAAATAATCATCAATAATTTCCGTTAAATTATCAATATGAGCTTGTGTTCTCTCATCAATTTTATCCGGATTTGTATTATTAATCAGGGAAGAATATATTTCATCAAGAATCAACCTATTATCTTTTGATGATATAATTTTCTCTGAAAGTAAACCGAGATAACAAAGCATTGCATATGAATTATTTTGTTTATTTAACAACTTATCAGATTCTGAAATTGTTGTTTCTTCTGTTACTTCTTCGTTAACAAAAGTTTCTATCTCTTCTTCTACAAAATCAGTCGTTTTCTCATCATCAGAAAAAACATCTGTAATAACTTCATCTGGCCCAGAACAACCTGTTAAAATTAATACAATGCACAGTAAAAACACAATAATTCTTTTCAAAATCTCTCAACTCCAATTTAACATTAAAAACATCTGTATATTAAGTATAAAACAACAAATTTTTATAATCAATACATTTTTCAACATAAAATGACTTAAAAGTCCTCTCTGTACAATAAAAGGGACACAAAAAAATCCCCACTCGGAAGAATGAGGATTCGGATAATTCGTATTGGCAAGGCGAACGCAAAAATGTGCCGAGTTTTCTTTAGCTTATATTAAGTTGACTTTAAGTGCAATTTGCGGTATAATTATTGATAGGGAACGGATAGTTTTTTATGGTTTTATTCTGTGACAGAGCGTACTAAAAACGTACTACTATTTTATTCTCCGACAAATCAACCGCCATATAAAGCGGTATATTTTGTCATAAAACAAACTACAAAAAACCAAAAATGACCACAAAAAAATTCCCTCCGATTGAGTGGGAATAATTCAAAAAATGCATTTATCAACAGCAGCAGGCAATGGTTTTTATTGTCTGCTGCTATTTTTTTTGTTGTTTAATTGAGTTCATTATCCTCAGCAGAGCTGCAGAAATCGTAAATTATGATATGATTTACGATCAGATTAAGAGAGCCGCAAGAGAATCAATAACTACAAACCATCAAAGAAAAGATAGGCTTGTAGTTTTTTTATGCGGGAAATTGCCCGCTGCCGTGAACAAATTTCCGCATATAACAAAAAAAACACATATAGTTTCAATAAAGGGATACGGGTTGACAAATCACATTATTTTTTCTTATAGTAAAATAGAATTGATAAAACAATAAAGCATCTGTATGTTTTATAAAAATAAATCAAAAAAAATTATAAAAAATGTAAGAATCAGTTATTTTTGCTGTCATATAAGATGAAAGGACTTTCAAAGTTAAAAAAATGGGAGGCGGCGGTAATGGAAGACAGTAAAATTATAGATCTTTTTTGGAATAAAGATGAAAATGCAATAAAAGAGACAAGCTTTAAATACGGTGCCTATTGTTTTACGGTTGCAAATAATATTCTGAACAACAAAGAGGACTCTGATGAATGTGTTAATGATACATGGCTTAAAGTCTGGAATTCAATACCGCCGTTAAGACCTGCAAGACTGAAGATTTATTTGGCTAAAATCACGCGAAATATTTCAATCAACCGATATAATGCCCGTTCTGCAAAAAAGAGAGGCGGGGGTGAAATAACGATTGTCTTAGATGAGCTTTCCCAATGCATTTCCTGCGAAACGGATATCGTAAGCGAATATGAGGAAAAAGAGTTGGGAGAAAGCATACGAAGCTTCGTCCGTACTCTGCCTGAAAGGGATGCTGATGTGTTTGTCCGACGCTACTTTTTTACAGAATCAGTTGCTGAAATATCAGAAAGATATAAATTAACAGAGAATAATGTAACGGTAATTCTCAGCAGAACGCGAAAGAAACTCAAAAATCATCTTATAAAGGAGGGATTCTTTAATGAACAGAAATGATTTATTTAAAAGCTTAAATGAAATCGATGACAATATTCTGGAGCGAAGCGAAAGAGTAAAAAAGATAAGCACGAATAATTTATGGATCAAAATAACAGCCGCCGCAGCTGTTATGTGTATAATTTTTATTGGTTCAATAATTATTCTGACACAAGATAAAGAACCCGATGTTATCATACCTGCACCGCAAAGTAACAGTTACCCTTATAATGACAATGAGGTATTAGATTATATTGAAAAACCTATCAATGATAAAGAAACAGAACTCGGCACAATTAAATTTAATGCAATTACTGATATTGAAGCTTATCGAAAATACAATACATTTTACGGTTTCAATAACAAACCATACTACTCAACACGAAAAAGCGGAATTGATATTCTGACTTCGATTCCCGTTGAACACGAAGATGACTTTATTAATGTATCTGTTTTTGAAAAAGACGGAAGCTTTGCAAACTGTCCCGGTTACAATGATTTTTTGAAACTCAAGGAATATTCGCCTTTTTGTGCAGATTTGATTTTGCATCTTTTTGAAAAAGATCTGACAGATTTTTACAACATTTTTTACAACAAAAAAAATGGCACCTGCGGAATTCTTTTTAATCCTGACAGCAACTGTATTGCAACGGCAGTTATAGGTGAGAACATAAGCTTGCTTGACAGCCGATATGACAGCATTATTCCGATTTTTAAGAGCACGCTCGGAACCAATGACAGCTCTTTTCTCGGCGGACAGGAGTTTTCAATTCATTATTTTTATCAAAACAGACTTTTCCATGAATCAAAAACAGAAGAGGCATATCAGTATTATGTTTACTTTGAACACGACGAACTGGAAGTGCTGCTTCAGTTTTCATCCAACTGGAGTTTAATTGATCAAAATGTCAGCGCATTGCACAACCCGCCGCTCACGTTGCATTATGTAAAATCACAAGAAGGCTGTCTTGATATGTTTATTGACTATATAAACACATTGGCTTCAATTTTTACGGAAATAAATCAATAGCACCGTTAAATCAAAGAAACTCAGGATAACGAAGTCCTGAGTTTCTTTCTGTTACAGATAAATTACGGAATCCAGTTAAAGCTTATTTCCTTGCCGTTAAGAAGCCATTTTTCGGGGCAGGTGTTTTCCATCCAGTCGAGAGGGATAAGCTCATCCTCCTGTTTTTCGGCTCTTATGAAGGCTTCTTCGAGATCGGAGAATGCCTTCTCATCATAAATATCGGGCTTATAGGATACAAAGAGAGGTGTTCCGCTGACTGATAAGGCTCTGAGCCACTCACGGTTAATTCTCCAAGGGAAGGCACCCGTTACACCTACGCAATCGGCATCAGCATCATAAAAGGTCTTATGATGGAGCATTCTGAATGCAAGGGTATTTACACCCATTTTTCTTGTACGCTCCCATTCACGGCCGCTTGTGTCATCGCCCGTACGGTTCATTTCAACAAGTCCCGCGGCGAGATGTCCGATAACATTACAGCCGAGAATTATGGCATCTCCTGCCGCCTCTTTTATGGTGCGGTAAAGCTCAACCGTAATTTCAGCAGAGGTTTTACTCTTATCATAGAAATGCCAGCCGTCCTTTGCAAGAAAGCCCTTTGTCTGAGAGCCCCATGTACCAAAAAGGTCAAAGGTGGAGAAATCGTGTTTGATAAGCTCATATCCCCATTCTTCCGTGAAACGCTTTGTGTCGCGGATAATTAGCTCACGCACTTTGGGATGTGTGGGATCAAGATAAAAATCATCCCGTGAAAGTCTCATATCATCGGTAACACCGGGGGTTTCACGGCATTCATCGTGAAGATATCTTACCCAGATTCCGGGGCGGACTCCCCTTTTCTTTATTTCGTCTGCAAGCTCCTTCATATCGGGAAAGCGTTCATTTCCGCAGCGCCACGGGCCGTCGCAGGAGTTCGGCTGCCAGCCGTCATCAATAACCATAAAGGGAGCATTTTTTTGAATTTTACAGCGTGCGGCAACAAATTCGGCATCCGTCAGAATATTCTGATGGGAGCTGCTGCCGTAGGCATAATACCAGTTATTTGAGCCGTATAAGGGAGAACTCGGAAATATCGGATCAGAGCAAAGGGATCTATAATAATCGCGAAGAGCGTTAAAAGCGGACATATCACGGTATTCACCGAAGCGTATGTCACAGACCTCAAGTATTCTGCCGTTAAGAAGAACACCGCTTCCGCCGTTTCTTACATCTATATCAAGAGTGACACCCTTTGTGTCATATCTCCACATGCAAAAGCCTGCGGGACGGACTGCCACACCGAAGCATTCGGTGAATCTGCCCTGAACGCACCTTTCGGAATCACTTCCGTTACTGACGGCACACACCCAAGGCATATTTCTTTCGGTTACAATACCGCGCCATTCCATTGTGCCGTAGCCTCTCTCCCACTCATCGCCTAAAATGCGGACGGGCTCATTTCTTTTTTCATCTGCATCGAATACCCAACGAAGACGGATATATTTTACGGGGGTATCGTCTGCCGTCAGAAAAACCTTCATCCCCTTTTCACATATTTCAAGCGACAAAGAAACATCATTCATTTTGCAGGGAGCCGAATCAAAAGACACCTCTTCCCTCTCTGTAATAATTTCAATTCTGTCAGCGAAACGGAGCTTCATAAAGACACCTCTGAAAAAGTTTTATAAAAATATAGTAATTCCCATTATTTGTTTTGTCAACAAAAACAATAATCGCTCTTGATTTTTTCGTTTTTGTTGTGTAAAATAAAACCACAAAAGAATAAACGCGAATCGGCAGAAATTTTCTGCAATCGGGGACAGTTCCCCGGGGATAAGGAAATTGCGGTGAGAATCCGCAGCAACAGCCATTACCGTAACTCCGTTAAGGTCAAGTCGGAATGCTTATCGTTTCGTGCCTCATAAAGGTCTCTTGGGCAATTCGGGGAGATGCAGGAAGAACACCCGAGAGAATCGGGTTTTCAGAGCTTACGGCAAACTACTGCGGCACCCCGAAGAAGGGTGCCTTTATTTTATCCTTTTGTATTAAACCGAAAGGAAAATGAAAAAATGAAAAAGTCTTTTAATTCTTTTGCAGCACTGCTTCTTGCAGTACTTATGTTACTTTCCCTTTGTGCCTGTTCACAGGAAAATCCTCTGAGTGATGAAACAACCGCTGAAGCCACCACAGAAGAAATCACCTCAAAGGAAGCTTCCCTCTGGGATAATGCACTTTATACCGAAGACAAGGAATTCGGCGAGGGTGAAAAAATTCTTACGGTTGAAGTTACAGCCGAAGAAAAAACAGTTGTCTTCACTGTAAAAACAGATGAAAGCACAGTCGGTGCGGCTCTTCTCGCAAACGATCTCATTGCAGGCGAACAGGGTGATTACGGTCTTTATGTAAAATCCGTCAACGGTATCGTTGCCGATTACTC
This sequence comes from Oscillospiraceae bacterium, assembly GCA_015066205.1. Taxonomy (GTDB): domain Bacteria; phylum Bacillota; class Clostridia; order Oscillospirales; family Acutalibacteraceae; genus RUG806. The sequence continues at coordinate 13,067 of SVOV01000047.1, read as the reverse complement.
CGTTGATCAGAGCTACTGGGCATTTTATATCGGTGATGATTACGCATCAACAGGCGTTGATTCCACAGACATAATTCAGGGTACAACATATAAGTTGGTTTATACTAAATGACCGAATGCCGTAAGCTCTGATAAAAGAAACGGCCGTTTTTTCGCGGCCGTTTTGTTTTTTCTGTCAGCGGAAAATATTATTTTTTTCAATGATATTTCCGCTCTTTTTCTTTTGAATTTCAAGGGGGGCATCAAAATAGTTTCCCGAAATTTCCGCTTCTGCAAGATATTCCAAGCGGAATATATGCTTACCCGAAACAGACTTACGGAAGCTGTTATTATATGCAGAAAGCTTTCCGTGAATGAAGCTGTCGGAATTCTCATCCATAACCTTGGGAGTGTACTGAATTACGGGATTATTGTCACTGCCGTTATAGTTACAGGTTATAATTTCATTGTTACGGAAGATTATTTCTTTTGTATAGCCCGATTCAAACCAGAAATTACAGTCATCCTCAATAAGAAGAGCAGGACCCCACAGCTTTCGGAAGCTGTTATTTTCGATTATGACCTCTCCTCTTGTTGTTGCAAGAATTCCTCTTCCGCAGGTAGGCCCGAACTGACAATTTCTCACATAAAGATTCGGTACAAAGCTTGCATTTTCAATAACATCCTTACCGACCGTGATTTCGTCGGGAACGGATGAAAGAATAAGCTTAATATCTGTCTTATTGAGCTTTTCATAAGATATTACATCAGCCTCTCCGTAAGGAATAAGCGTGTCCCATCTTATAAATTCTATTCTGTCACCCTTTTCGTAAGCCTGAAAGCCCCATGTTTCGGGATGCATAAAGCGGACTACAAGAGTTTTCTCAGAGGCATTCAGCTCAACAATACGAAGATGTGTTCCGTGAACATTTATATAATCGTCCTGTGCGCCTCGGGCTTTGCAGTTTTCAATTATAAGATCTCCCCTACAGCCCGAAAACTGAAAGAAATCTGCAGTGCTTGCAATGGTTCTGCCCTCAGCGGGAGTAAAATCGCAGTTTCTGAAGGTGACATTTTCACAGAACTGATTTACCATTCCGAGTCCGTGCATAAACTTTACGCGAAGATTCAGGAATACGAGATCCTTACAGCGTTCAAACATACTTCCCACCTGATCGCGTATTATGTTTCTCGTTTGAAAGATCTCCCCCGGATTCATTTCGGTTTCGCGGTCTGAAAGAATGCACTTAAGTGTATTTTTGCTGATTTCTTCTATTTTTTCAAAGGTCAGCTTATTCCTGTCAAAATCTCTTGAAAGCTCTGTTTCGGGATCAAGCACCTTAAAATAGCGTTTTTGTACATTGCAGGCATTTTTCCAATAGTATTCTCCCGCACCGTTTTTCTCGGAGCACCAATAAAGAGTATTTCCCTCAATTTCATACAGACAGTCGGGGTTGATTTCAATAATGATCTCGCCGCCGTTATTGCTTTTTACGGTAAATTCCGTCATCGTGGGAACGGCATAGTCTATAACAAGATTCTTTACTGTTATATTCTCACAGCCGTAAAAAAGCAGAGGAGTCATTTTTCCGTGAACGAGAACTGTAGCGCCGTTTCCGTCAATTTCAATATTTTTCTTATTTTTAAGATAAATCGCGGAGTATCTTATTCCGTCGGGATTCTCCTCCTGTTTTGCCGTATTAGAACAGAAATATCCCGTATTAATAAAAGAATCCTCAGGCCGTACATCATATATTCTGTTTTTCTCGAAAACGATGCTTTCGCCGTCGCATATATCTGAAAAAAGCTTTGATAACTCATTCATTTGACTCACCTCTTTATGTATTATAATTGATTATTTAAGATATTACAATATTGACAAAAGTGAACATAGGCAGTATAATATGAAAAACTGCCACCGGGTAGAGAATGCATGCATTCGTTTACACATCATTAGGTCTTTGAAGATGTGTATACGGGTGCTTTTTTTATTGAGGAAGTATTATTATGAAAAAACTGACTTCTTATTTTACAAAAACAGAAATACTCTTATGGAGCATTTCCGTTGTTCTCATTATCGGCTCTTTTCTTCTTTTCGACAGAGAAAGCTATCTTACGCTTACGGCATCCGTTATCGGAGTTACCTCTCTTATCTTCTGTGCAAAGGGAAATCCGGCTGGACAGGTGCTTATGATTATTTTCAGTATTATTTATGCTGTTGTTTCCTTTTCGTTCAGCTATTACGGTGAAATGATTACTTATCTCGGAATGACGCTTCCGATGGCTGTTTTTTCACTTATTTCGTGGCTTAAAAATCCATATAAAGGAAAAAAATCAGAGGTAGCGGTAAATAAGCTGCATAAAAAGGAAATAATTTTTGCATCAGTTCTGACAATAACAGTAACGGTTATTTTTTATTTTATACTGAAATATCTTAAAACGGAAAACCTTTATGTCAGCACCTTTTCTGTTACAACAAGCTTTGCAGCGGCTTATCTTACATTCAGAAGAAGCCCTTATTTTGCCTTGCTTTATGCCATGAATGACATTGTCCTTATCGTTTTATGGATATATGCTTCCTTCAGTGATATTTCCTATATCTCGGTTGTTATATGCTTTATTGTGTTTTTTGCAAACGATATGTACGGCTTTATCAGCTGGAGAAAAATGGAAAAAAGACAGCTCGTCCGCTAAAAAAAAGCTCTGTCGAAGAAAAACCGACAGAGCTTTTTAATTTATGAAATTACATCATTTTCTGCAGTTATGAGCTCGCCTTTTTCATTCCATGAGGCTTCATAGGCTGCATAATAGATATTTCCCTCTTCATCCGAATAGGCATAGTAATAATATCTGTAATTGTCGTAAAAATCTTCATAATATGCCTCGTATTCTTCAGGCGAAAGTAATACTTCATCAAGATAATACGGCTCAAGAGCATCCTCTTCATCGAAATAGAACCATCCGTCCTCGGTTATGAAGCAGTTAAACATATAATACTCGTTACCGTCAGAACCGACATAATACATTTCTTCATCTTCATATCCGTCTTCCCGCATAACGATTTCATAAGAATATGTATATGTTCCGCCGTTTTCATCGTAAAGAACAACGCTGTCTTCATCCTCATAGCTATAACCCATTTTATCATAGAAAACACCGTTTATGTCAATTCTGTCCTGAGTTTCCTGTTGAACTATCGAATCAATTATGCTTTGTGCAAACACTATAGGGACAGCATATGACAAAATACCGAAAATGATAACGGCAATACCGAAAATACGGCTGAGCTTCTTTTCCTTCTTCTTGTTTTCACTGTTGATCTCAGGCAGCTCTATCACACAGTTTGAGCAGACTCTGAAATTTTCGGGATACCTTGCACCGCACTGCTCACAAGCCTTCACATTGGGTCCCGGGAGATTTTTCCGCATAAAAATAAAGGCAATAACTGTCCAGACACCGAAAATCACGCCGCAGACATACCAAGCAACGGACAGCTTATGATTTCTGTATCTTGAACTGTAATGCATAAAGAGCTCTCCGAAAATTATAACAAGAATGTTTAACAGAACGCTTATAGCATAGATCATCATTATTTTAGCGGTAGCTTCCATAAAATTCATCTCCTTATATATCTAATGATTTCAGTATACACTATTTCACAGAATTTTTCAATAATCATTATATTCTGACATAAACCTGCATTTCGCCTTCGCCGCGGTTTGCCCAGCGGTAATATGGTATGAATTTCAGTCTGACAGGGCTCATTTCAGCCTCTTTCCAGTCTGAATAAAGCTGTTCCGATTCTTTTTCACGGAAGCCATTGGCAGTTATAAATAAGCCTTCGTATGAAAAATCGGGAGTTTTACTGATCTTCAGCATCTGAAGATCCCTGCCGTTATCAGCCTGTTCAAGACAATATACAAAGGGCCCTCTTGTTACTGCGATCTTATCAAGATCATAACGGACCTTATTGGAGCATTTTATCATTCTGATCTCGGGACAAAATGAAGCCTTTATTTCCGTAGCTTCATTGATGCAAAAATAAGCATAACCGTCTTTTTCCGTGAAGCCTTCTGAAAATGAGTATTTCTTTGACCAGAGAGGAATTCTGAGAGCTAATGTAAAGCTTTTTTTCGGTTTCAGACGGATAGTTACATTTCCGCTGTCAAGATAATCTGAAATAATTTCGATAACCGCATTTTCGGATTTTACAGCCGAGCCTATATACTGATGGATAAAGAAGATATTTTCGTTTTCGGTAAAGGCATATTCACCGACTGAGGATATAAGCCTTGCTAAATTCGGAGGACAGCAGGCACAGCCGAACCATTTTTGCCTCACAGGCCTGATATGTCTTTTTCTTGAATCCTTTGAAGAGGCTTCGGGAAGCACCTCAAGAGGATTGACATAGAAAAAGCTTTTTCCGTCAAGAGCCATTCCCGAAAGAACGGTATTATATAAGGCTCTTTCGACAGCATCGCCGAGAAGAGCATCGGGAGCTGTTTCAAGCATTCTTCTTAAAAAGAAAATAAATCCTATTGATGCACAGGTTTCACTGTAGGCGAGGTCATTCGGCAGATCATAATCAAAGGAAAAAGCCTCCCCGTCAACTGTAGCACCGATACCGCCCGTAATATACATTTTTCTGTTGATAATACTGTCGCAAAGCTTCTTACAGGCAAAATACAGCTCATCATCACTGCAATATTTTGCAATATCCGCCATACCGCTGTAAAGATACACTCCCCTTACGGCGTGTCCGACTGCTTCATACTGATATTTCGGCTGTGTATGAGCCTGATTATAATGGTAATTGTCATAAACAGTTTTCTTACCCTCAACAATGTCATAGTAATAGGGCTTTTTACCTCTTTCATCAATAAAAAAGCGGGCAGCTTCAAGATATTTTTTGTCTTCAGTTTCCTCAAAAAGCTTCACCAACGCCATTTCTGCAATCTCGTGCCCCGGATATCCTTTTATGCCGTCGGGACCGAAGGCATCGCAGATGAGATCGGCAAATTTCAAAGCACTGTCAAGAAGCCTTCTTTTTCCCGTCCCCCTATAATATGAAACAGCGGCTTCTGCGAGATGGCCGAAGCAGTAAAGCTCGTGCCGGTCCTTTAAGTTTGTAAACACGGCATCTCTGTCATTAATGATAAAAAGAGTATCCAGATATCCGTCGGGAAGCTGTGCGGCACAAACAATTTCTATTAATTCATCAGCTCTTTTTTCAAGCTCTTCATCGGGATGGTTTATAAGAGAAAAGCCGACGGCTTCAATCCATTTATACACATCGCTGTCCTGAAAGACCCAGCCGTGAAACGCTTCGGGCGGGCTGTTATTTTCATCATAACACCATTTATCTGTAGGAAAAACGGGAACGCTTTCACCGTTTTTTATCTTCTCGGCAATTTTTCCCGCCTTTATAAAATTTTCTACGGAATAGCTTTTATCAGCACCCGCAACCGCATCGTTGAGAGCATCATACTGATAGGGTATGACCTCCCGTCTTACAAGCTCAAGCTTTTCATTCCAGAAGCTGTCTGAAATTCTGACGGAAGATAAATCAAGATGTCGTGAAAAAGCTGTTTTTTCCATATTTCTCTCCGTTTTCTTTTACTTTAATAAAAGTATACCTCCTACGCTGAAAGCGGTCAAGAATTTCTTGATAAAAGCGAGAGGATATGCTAAACTTTTATCAAGGTGATATCAATGAAAAAATCAATAAAAATCATACTGTCAGTATTTCTTCTTATAATTCTGATCACAGGAGGCTTTGTCGGCAATATGTTCGGTGTTTTTTCAGCAGGTAATTACAAGAACTGTGAGACCTCTTTACAGGAAAACTCTCCCCTTTTCGGAAAAACCGTTATTTTTCTCGGCTCTTCCGTAACCTACGGCTACGGCTCTCTCGGAAAGAGCTTTGCCGATCTTCTTGAAGAAACCGACGGCATTACCGCTATCAAGGAAGCGGTATCAGGTACGACACTCGCTGACAATAAGGAAAGCTCTTATGTTTCAAGACTTAAAACCATTGACAAAAACATAAAGGCTGATGCCTTTGTCTGTCAGCTGTCAACCAATGATGCAACAAAAAATATTCCGCTCGGCTGTGTTACAGGCAGTAAAAATCAGGAGTCCTTTGACACAAAAACCGTGGCGGGTGCTATCGAATACATAATTTCATATGTTAATGATACATGGAAATGCCCCGTTGTTTTCTATACACAGGCAAAATATGACAGCGAAAGCTATGAAAAAATGGTTTCGCTTCTTTGGGAGATCCGGAAAAAATGGGACATTGAAATCATTGATCTGTGGAACAAGGAGAATATTAACAGCATAACAGAAGAGCAAAGAAAGCTTTATCTTGTTGATAACATACATCCGACAAGAGCAGGCTATTTAGAATGGTGGCTTCCCGAGTTTCAGGCTCGGCTTAAAGAAATATTATAAATACACATCCCGCAAATTCCGAAAGGATGCCTTGCGGGATATTTTATGTATATTCAACAGTTATTATTTATTTTCTGTTTACAATTTAGTTGAAAACATATCAAGGCTGTGATAAAATACGAAAAAAGCAAACAGAGGAGGATTCAAATTGGCGACCTGGAAAAAAATAGCTTTTGTTGTTGTTCTGGTCACATTTATCGGACTGTCTTTGTCTTTCACATTTTTCTCTATTGCAAGAGATACATATGAATACAGAGAAGAAACAAGCATATGTGAAATTGAGGGGCTTGACGGTTGGGAGTTTTACGGTTTCAACGGAAACTCTGACACAAAAGAGCTGAATATCGATTTTGTAAGAGATGTCAGGGGTGAAAATCCCGATACAAGTAAGCCTGTTGCGGCTGTAGGTGATTTTACCGTTGTCAGCGACGAATATGTTGAATTTATAAATATCGGCAAGGATGTCCGTTATATTGCAGATTCCGCTTTTTATTACTGCAAGCAGCTAAAGGCTGTTTTTGTTGATGATGAGAATCCTTATTACTGCGATGTTGACGGTGTTTTATATACAAAGGATATGAAAACACTTGTGCTTCATCCCATTATGAACGGTCAATGGAAGGTTGAGCAAGGTCTTGCGGATACGGCAGATACATTCGCAATTCCCGAGGGCGTTGAAAATGTGGGAAGCTTCAGCTTTTATAAAAATCAGGATCTTGTGCATCTTACTTTCCCGTCAACCCTTAAAACCATCGGTGATATGGCATTTTTCAGCTGCGGAAATATGTGGACGGTATGGCTTCCCGAGGGACTTAAGACTATAGGTGCTGATGCCTTCAGCTATTGCGGCAGTATTTCTCCCGTGATGTATATTCCGTCAACAGTAACAGATATTGATGATTATGCATTCTTCTCCTGCGGCGGTATCAAGACGATGTATATGGGAGCAGAAAGTGAAGACAGCATTGATTTCGGAGAAAGCTGGCTTCCGAAAAATGTACTTAAGGTGCTTTTCCATGTGGCAATAACTCCCGAATACGGAAAGACCCTTGAGGACGCAAAGACTGAAAAAATCAGACTTGATAATGAAGCGGCAAAGGAGGGGTAAGAAATGAATAAAAATTCAGCTGATAAGGTTTCTTTCAGGCAAAAGGCAGGCGGATTCATTTCTGAATTCAAGGACCATTGGAATACCCCCGCAGAGGGAAAATATGTTCCCTATAAAGAATATTTATCAATATTTCTTGCTGTAGGCGGAAACTATTCCGCACAGCATCTGTTAGGCTTCTTATCCTTCGGTACAGGCTGTTATCTTGTTGCATATTATTACGAGATCCCCATACTTACTTTCTCTGCAATAAATGCGTTTTTTCTTGTTTCGGGCTACCTCTGGAGTATGCTCAATATGGGTATTGATGCAAACCTCGGAATTCTTCCGAAAAAAACGGAAAAGAAATATTTTGCAGTTTATCTTACGGTTGCGGCATTGGGTCTTCTTCTTTTATTCCTTGATATGTCAAGAATCATTCCATTCCCCGACACCTTCAGGGATTATATGAATACAAAGTGGCAGGGACTTAATCTATACAGTATCCTGAAGATTTTCGGCATTCATATGTTTGTTTCGGGCTGGGGCGGCTTCAGATGCATCATCATCAAGAAAAAGCTTATTCCCAAGCTCGGAAGATATAAGGTATTTGCATATGCAAATATTGTACAGTGCCTTATAATGGTTATTCTTATCTGCGAGCTTCCTCTTTATGAAGAGCCTCTTATTGACAGAGTATGGAAGCTTTATGTTCTCTTCCAGCTTTTCGGAATGTTCGGCTTTACGGGTGCACCTCAGCAGATCGCAGATAATATAAGCCCCAACGGCCACGAAAGAATGCTTATCCGCTGCTGGCCCGTTAAGCTCAGCCATCTGCTCCGTTCAATTATGACTATGGTCATTCCCACGGTTTCAGGTATGTTCTTTGTAAACGGAATCAGGGACAGAGGCACATTCCAGTATATTATCCCTGTAGCTCTGGGACTGAGCATTGTAATGATGTATTCAGGCCTCGGAAAAATCAAGGAAAGAATTCCCGCGCCTCCTCTTGATAAAAAGAAATACTATTCCTTCTGGGACTGCATTGACGGTATTATGAAGAATAAATACCTATGGATAAAGCAGGCATCCGCTCTTCTTGACTCTCTCGGAAACGGTATGATAGGAATAGGACAGATAATGCTCATATATACCTGGAGAGAAACAGGCTTCTTCTTTGCGGTTGCCGAAAATGCAATAGCATTTGTGGGAAATCCCGGTGCTTTCCTTGCTCCTTGGATAAGAAAGAGATTTCAGTTCAAGACTCTTTTCGTTTTCAAGCAGCTGATAATGTTTGCTTCAAGCGGAGTTTTCATTCTCGCCTTCCTTTTCCTCGGTGACTCCCCCATGCTTTGCGGACTTGTTCTTTTTATAGGAATATGTCTTCGCGATGCGCTTAAATCTGCAATTGAATTGGCTTCTGAGGATATGGATATCAGAATCAGTGACTATCAGATGTATATCTCGGGTGAGCGCTTTGAAGCCTATCAGGGTGTTGTAGGCTGGTTTACAGGCCCCATTTCGGCTCTTATCAGTCTTATCATTCCTCTTATGTTCTACCGCGTAGGCTTTACATCTGACTGGGATGTGCTTTTCATTTCAGATGTCAGGGTAAAATGTATGATAATCGGTCTTGCCTTTGATATGGCAGGTTACCTTTTAATGAGCCTTCCTTACATCTTCTTCTGGGACTATACAGACGAAAAACACGCGTTTATTATGGAGCAGCTGCAAAAGCGTGCCGATGCATTAGCAAATGAAGACACCGCTGCCGAAGTATCCGATGTATCGTCAAGCGGTGATACGGTAAAGATTTCAACCGAATAAAAAAGGTGTTGCATACATCGCTCAAAACAGCAGTTTTAATATACTGACTTATGGGCCTTGCTAATCTGAAGAACAGAGAGAAGCTTCGGCTTCTCTCTTGTGTTTTTTCAAAGAAGAACGAAGTACAGAGTTAATTATTTAATATTGGTTGAACCGTATGATGTTTTTTGTTATAATAAGTATAAATACCGCTAAGGGAGAAAAGAATAATGAATTCATTTGAGATCAAAGGCACCGATTTTTATCTTAACGGGAAACCATTTAAAGTTTATTCCGGAGCAATGCATTACTTTCGTACACTCCCCGAATATTGGGAAGACAGATTATTAAAGTTAAAGCTTGCAGGCTTTAATACCGTTGAAACATATGCCTGCTGGAATCTTCACGAACCTCAGAAGGGCCGATTTGATTTCAGCGGTATGCTTGATATTGTAAGCTTCATCGAAACAGCCCGTAGGCTCGGGTTGTATGCAATAGTAAGACCGGGACCTTATATCTGTGCGGAATGGGATTTCGGCGGCTTCCCCGCCTGGCTTTTAAGTGATAAAAACATCGAGCTCCGCTGTAACAATGAAGTCTACCTCAGCCATGTAAGAGATTACCTTGAAAAGCTGTTTTCTATTCTCAAGCCCTTATTTATTACAAACGGCGGTAATATTATTGCTATGCAGATTGAGAATGAATACGGCAGCTACTCAAATGACAAAAAGTATCTTCATGCGCTTTGCGATATGTATGATGAGCTTGGTGTGGATATTCTGAGATTCACCTCTGACGGAACATGGTGCAATATGCTTTCGGGCGGAACAACAGACGGTGTTTTACCTACTCTCAACTTCGGTTCTCGCACCTCCACTGCATTCGATGCATTAAAGCCCTACGGAGAAATACCCAAAATGTGTATGGAGTTCTGGTGCGGTTGGTTTGACCATTGGGGTGAAAAGCATCACACAAGGAAGGCTGATAATCTGATTCCCGAGCTTGAAGAATTCCTCAGACAAGGAGCTTCCTTTAATATGTATATGTTCCTCGGCGGAACAAACTTTGGTTTTACTGCAGGTGCAAATCATCAGAAGGGCTATGAACCTACTGTTACAAGCTATGATTATTGTGCGCCCTTAACCGAATGGGGAGATTATACCGATACATATCACAAAATTAGAAGGCTGCTTTGTGAAAAACAGAATATTCCTATGGCTGAGCTACCCTCCCCGCCTGCAATGCAGGATATCGGTACGGTAAAGCTTACAGAGTCCGCAGAGCTGTTTGATAATCTTAATAATATCGCACAGAAGCATTATTCACCTCTTCCGAGAAGTATGGAGAGCTACGGACAGAATTTCGGTCTGATTTATTATGTCACAAAGCTTAAGGGCAATTACGATTCAGGCTTTCTTTCTGTTGACGATGTTCACGATTATGCACACATATATTTTGAAAAGAAAAAAATTGCAACGATAAACAGATGCAAGGAAAAATCTCTGCTTAATAAAATCAAGCTGAAAAAACAGCTTTTCATCAAGGGAACAGAATCTGAAAGTGAAATAGGTATTCTTGTTGAGGGAATGGGAAGAGTAAACTACGGCAAAGAGCTTTATGACCGTAAAGGAATTTCCAACATTCATTATATAAATCAGGTGCTGACAGATTTTGAGGTTTACACGATGCCCCTAGATAATCTTGAAAAGCTGGAGTTTGCGCCTATAAAAACAGAAAACAAAAACGGGCCTGTATTCCTTAAAGGCACATTCAAAGCCGATAAGGGTGAATGCTTTGTCGATATGACAGGCTTTACCAAGGGTTATGTTTTTGTCAACGGCTTCAATCTCGGAAGATATTGGAATATAGGTCCGCAGAAGGCTTTGTATCTGCCGGGAGCAATTCTTAAGGATGAAAACGAAATTATAATTTTTGAAATCGAAAAATATAAAACACCTGAAGTTATTATCGGAGCAAAGCCGATGTTAGGGTAAAAATCGGTATTGAGGTAAGCATATGACAAATATAAAAGATATCAAAATCTTATCTTCTCTTGAAAAAATCTACGACAGAGATAAAATGCCGGCAGCCGAATATAAAGGTTTTTCTATGCTGAAAAATGAAAAGAAATCTTTTCAGCTTGCTGTAGAAGCCACAGCAGACTGCGAAATAGCTTTGACATATGAAGGCACCGTTAAAAACCTGCGCATATATACCGTGCAGCATATCAGATCCGATTTTCCTATGTGGAAAAAAGGTGCCGACGACTATTACAGATTCAGCAAAAGCGGATATTATCCCGATTTACTTTTGCCTTCTGACGGAAATGCGAAAGTTCAGAAAGGAATAACTGTATTCTGGTTCGAGGTTGACGCTTCCCACAACGACGCGGGCATACACAGGATAAGCTTCTCTGTCGGCGGAAAGACAGCGGACATCGATATTGAAATAATTGATGCTGAGCTTGATTTCAAGGATTTTATTTATACCTGCTGGTTTCATACCGATTGCCTGATGTCTTATTATAAATTCGACGCTTTTTCAGATGAATACTGGAGAGTAACGGAAAACTTCCTTAAAACTGCGGCGGAATACGGAATGAACTGTGTTCTCACACCGATTTTCACACCGCCTCTTGACACACAAAAAGGCAAGGAAAGGCCCACTGTTCAGCTTATTGATGTAACAGTAAACGACGGCGTTTATTCCTTTAATTTTGATAAGCTGACCCGATGGATCGAAATGGCACAACGCTCAGGTATTGAATATTTTGAGCTTGCCCATCTTTACACCCAGTGGGGAGCAAAGCACGCCCCAAAAATTATGGCAACGGTTGACGGTACTTACAAGAAGATTTTCGGGTGGAAGACCCGTGCAAACTCACACAGGTACAAGAATTTCCTTACGGCTCTTTCTGTTGAGCTTAAGAAATACTTTGAAGAAAGAAATCTCAAAAGCAAGGTGCTCATCCATGTAAGTGATGAGCCTAATGCCTCAATGCTTCGTACTTATAAAAAAGCTTCTATGCATATTCACAGCCTTTTTGACGGCTACAGAATTACGGATGCTCTTTCGGATCACTCTTTCTATAAAAAGAAAATCGTTTCAAATCCGATACCTTCAAGCGACCATATAGATAAGTTTATCGGCAATGTTGACAAGCTCTGGGTCTATTATTGCAGTGCCCAGACAAACCACAATGTAGCTAACAGATTTTTCTGCAATGATTCAATAAGAACAAGAGTCATCGGCTATCAGATGTATAAATTTGATATCAGAGGCTTTTTACAGTGGGGATATAATTTCTATTTTACAAGGCTTTCAAAAGCTCTTGTAAACCCGTATGAGGTTACGGATGCAGGTAAAAAGTTTCCGTCAGGCGACAGCTTTATAGTGTATCCTGCAGAAGACGGTACTGCTCATCATTCGCTCAGACTTAAGGTTTTCTATGATGCTCTGCAGGATATGGCCGCACTGAATACTCTGGAAAAGCTTACAGATAAAAAGACCTGTCTTTCCGTAATTGAAGAAAACGGAAAGCACAGTCTTACATTCAAAGACTATCCGCACAGCGACAGCTGGCTGCTTACAACAAGAGAAAAAGTAAACACCGCAATCAAAGAGCATATAAATAAATAACAGTAAAAAACCACCGGCTCAGCATATACGAGTCGGTGGTTCTTTTTTTGCAAAGATAAAAAAATGAAACTACTGCAGATCAATTTTATATGTATTTTCG
>SVOV01000081.1 GCA_015066205.1 Oscillospiraceae bacterium | reverse complement strand
GATACAGATTCGACAGCTTTCCGAGGTTTTCCCATATTGCCGAATCATCCAGCCATCCCCTCGCCCATAAATCCATTGCCCACAAGCCGTTGCCGTGGATAATGGTATCGCCCAGCTCTCGCTTATGAACTTCAATAACATCACTAAGGCTTCTTATGGGGGTTAAAAAAGTATCTTCATACGGCTCATCGGTGTGATTGATAAATGTTCGCTCATCACTTTCCTGAAACCATATTTTTCCGTTTCGCTGAATTGAGTCAACCGTTGACATATATGCGCCCGTAGCACCCACAGGTGAATTCGGAGCGTATGAACTGGCGTTACGGTCTCTGTAACTGATCGGCCCTGCAAAGCCGTCGATATTTTTGTCAGACAGCAGCCAATTCAGATTATAGTGTCCCGAAAGAGAGCTGTACAGTTCAAACTGATAACCGTAGAAAGAAATTACGATAGCGCGGTTTTCTGTCCGCTCTTTGATAATACGCGAAAGATTCGAAATGCGCGCTGCCGTAAGGTCACAGATATACTGATGATAATCAACATATTTCTGCGTTTTTGTCCCGTAAAAGAGAATATCTTTATACAGCTTGCTGTTGTCATAAATGTTGCCGGGGAGATTATTCGGAATAGTCGCTGTGGAAAGCTTCACGAAAGGATTCCCCCACGCTATCTGCAAATCCCCGTCTGTCGGATATTTCACTTTCAGCCACTGTGCAAATTTTTCATTGTTTGCGTTTGAAAAGTCCTGTCCGTTTTCACGGTACAGATACTGAAACCATTCATTATTTTCAAGATGATATCCGATAATATGCTTCGACAGCTCACCGTTGGAGCTGACATAATCGACCAGATGAGCAAGCCTTCTGCTTGATTCTTCATTGAATAAATCTGACGCCATTGATACAACACCGGATTTTATGCTTTTATCTTTATACTGTATTATTTCACTTTCGGGTATGGAGCCTGTATCAGGCATTGTCACCTTGACACGAAGCAGGATTTTTGCGTCCGGGTCCCCCTCTGAAATACTCTTAACACTCTCGTGAAGATGAGAGTATAACTGTCTGTATTCCGCCTCGCTGATGCTGTCAAGGTCGGCATAATAATTGATATTTTCAATAATGGAGTGAAGATGTAGTCCCGCATCGGCGGCAAATCCTGCCTGACTTGTTGTGACACCGCCCGGATTCGGGAAATCCGTATTGCCGAAAAAGAGGACGGGAGATGTAAGCTGACCGTTGATTGAAAGCCGTGATAACCCGTTAACCGAGATAACCTCTGATTCCGGCATATCCGCAGCAAAAACAGGCTTCGTTGTGTCAATCGCAACACTTTCATTTTCAGCGAATTCTGCTGTTACAGCAACCGCCTCTTTGCAGGTGTATTCCACCTTGTTATTTACGCACGGAAGAATTGAAAAAATAAAGGCAAGAATGCCGGCTAAAAACCTTTTAAACATACATCATATCCTCCTGCTTTTTTCACAATAATATCACAAAAAATTCAAAAACTTATTAAAACTTAATTGCAGATAATTTTAACACATTACAACAATAATTACAAGAGCTAACAATAAAGGATAAAACAGGCATCAACAAAGCATTCAAAAGATACAATCGGGATATATTTTTATTAGAAATGATATTATCTATTGCCTGAGCTGACAACTTTGTTTTTCAACTCGGTGATAAAAACTTCCCTTATATTTGCGCCTATGCTTGTTCCCGAACGAATAAATTGATTTATCAAAACTCCTTCACATTTAGTAGCTCGTAATTCCTTGCAAACTTTTAAAAACTTCAAAAGCAAAAGATTTAGATTTGTTAATTAAAGGACTGCCTTTCATATACATACCGCCTTTCACAGATATATTGTAACAACATTCACTACATTTTCAACATACCTCTTCACTATTCTCTCTTACTTCTTACCTGAAATTCCTTTCACGAAAACTTTTTAGTGAAAAGTTAAAAGTTAATAGTGAATAAGTAAAAAATTCCGCCCACTCTCGTGAACGGAATTTTTTTGGGATTCGTACCCTTTTTTGAACCCTGTCAAAAAATAATATTAAATAAATCTCCATTCCATTTTTCTTGCAATAACATAAGAATAACTCTTTCTATTATAATAATTAAACGAACTATCATCTGTCCAAATAATATCGTCACCGTTTTCAAAGAAAACAGATGTATCTGTTATTTCGTAATCATCACAACAAATTTGCCACTCTTTTATTGATGTGAATTTAATTTCCACAATAGCATTTTCTATACTTGTTACCATAATGCGAATAGTCAAATCAGAAAGTGTATCATCTATAAAATGAGGATTTCCGCAAGTATGACCATTATGTTCATATTGAACACCAATAATATAACCGTCATGCAGTCCGTTTGTAAGGTTAATAAATGATTCTATATCACTTTTAGCAGAAACATTATGGTAAGTTTCATTCTTATTAATCATTATAATCACCTCTTAAATTTAATTATACTTTTTTTTATACAAAAAAACAATAATAATATCACAGGTTCAAGTCCAACCAGTCCTTAAGGGGTGTTATGGACTATGAGCATAGATTTTAGATATAAAAATAACAGAAACCCTTGATTTCTCAAGAGTTTCTGCTTGGGTAGCTTTCGTCCCCTAAAAATGGTATATCTATTGATATATCTCGGTTCATTGATGTTCTCTATAATCGTGCGAAGCACGCACCGACAAAAGCTTGCTTTTGCCTGTATAGCGAAGCGGTACTTTATAACATAATCATTAATTTATGCTCCTTAAGTTGGACTCGAACCTGTGACCGATCAGAAACATTGTCGCACTGAACGCCTTGGAGCGGCGTCCATTGCTCTGTGTTTCTTCCTGCTCACCGTCCCCCTTCATCGTCCGCAGGACGCGGGGGACGATGAGCCAGATAACAGCCGGACGCGGCTGGTAACTCCCGGTGGAACAGAGTGAGAGGCCTGTATGGGGTGCCATAAAAAACAAAAAAACCATCCGAATGGATGGTTTCTTTGTTTTGGCGCCTCAAACAGGACTCGAACCTGTGACACCGCGGTTAACAGCCGCGTGCTCTACCGACTGAGCTATTAAGGCAGATCACTGAGGTATTCCCCAATGAAAAAAAGTGTCGGCGACGACCTATCTTCCCAGGCGGCTGCCCGCCAAGTATTTTCGGCACAATTGAGCTTAACTACCGTGTTCGGGATGGGAACGGGTGGGACCTCAATGTTATAGACACCGACTATATGTGCTGTAAACACATACATTATTTATATCAAAAGCCGAAGCTTATGATTCCGATCTGGTGACCCGTACGGGATTCGAACCCGTGTTGCCGGCGTGAGAGGCCGGAGTCTTAGGCCACTTGACCAACGGGCCAAAAATGGTACACCTTCAGGGACTCGAACCCTGGACACCCTGATTAAGAGTCAGGTGCTCTACCAACTGAGCTAAAGGTGCGTACAGGGGAAGAAATACACCCTCAAAACTGAACAACGGTTTGTGAAGAAGAACCAAGTAAAGAGGTCAAGCCCTCGACCTATTAGTACTGCTTAACTGAACACATCAC
>SVOV01000005.1 GCA_015066205.1 Oscillospiraceae bacterium | reverse complement strand
CAGTTTTATGCGAATAAAATAACACTGAAGCCGTAAGGCTTCAATATCACTTTTGATTTATCAAAAATATCACTGCAAATTTTAATTTGCAATATCACTCATACATACTGAAAAAAGAATTTGTTTTTCTGCAAAGTTACCTTGAAGTATATAACCCACTATGACACTTTCAGCTTGAAAGTGTCTGTTTTTTTATAAAAAATTGTGAGACACCTTATAAAAAGTGTCTCACAACTGCATAAATATTTATTTCTGTCCTTAGCAACCCTGCCCGTACGGGCAGGAGATTTTTTTCGGGTTTAAAAAGAAAAAAGGCTTCGGATATGTTTCCGAAGCCTGCATTTAATTTTCAGAATATAAGCTTACAGTAAAATCGGCTTTTACCACTGAAGCTCCCATTTTTCCGTCTGGGCACCCTCCAAGGTTCCGTAGCCTGTGATTCCCATACCCGAAAGCTCTGCATATGTGCTCATATTTATTGTATAAGTCACGCTTTCAATATATCCGTCGCTTCTTATTACGGCATCTATCACAGAGCCCGAATATCCTATATCAACACGGCTTATTGTGATAATTTTGAAATCCATATCAGATGTATCGAGATAGCCTATAGCCGATGAATTATACTGAGGCACCTGTCCCATTGAAACAGTTTCGGGAACAAGAACCAATTTTATATGAAGCTTATCCCCCTGCTGACTGATGGAAGCACTTGCAACACCCTCCTCGGGAAGAGAGAAGTCTGTTCGCTGCGGAAGAAGTATCGGAACGGATTCACCGTCGGAATTAGTGGCTCTTCCGCCGTTGAAATTCAGAGTCTGCTGTCCCTCGCTTCCGACCAGCTTTACGATATTACTTGCAAGAAGCTCCGTGAGAGCACCGCCGGGATGGGCATCCTTTATATCGGCATTGAAGCTCTCTGTGTGAAGCACTGTAAGAGCACCGCTATAGGCTCTCGTTTTTTTGAGAGCGTCGGAATATTCATCAATTATCTGTTTTTTTGTAAAGGAAGAATAATCCTTTTCGGGAACAACGGGAGCAGCAGTTGTGTTTTCAGGCTGAACCAAGGGAGCCGATGTCGTATTCTCCTGAACAGCGGGAGCTGTAGTTTCGGGAATAACCGCGGGCAGTGTTTCCTGCTGTGCCGTTGTGTTTTCAACAGCAATACTTGTTGTGTTTTCGGGAACATTTACTATAGGTGCCTGTGTGATATATTCATAATCAGAATTTCCGGCTTCATTCTTTGTTGTCAGCTCATCGAACGGGACATAGCTTACGCAGGAGCTGAGCGTCAGAAGAAGCACCGGTACGATAATAAGACTTATAATTTTTTTCATAAGGAAAAACACTCCTTGTATATATTATGTCAGATTTTTAATAATATTTATAATTTCATTATATACTCTAAAAAATGCCGTGTCAACATCTCCCACAATTATGAAGAGATAAAAATGGCTGTTTTCAACAAATATCCTGTTAAAGATTCAGACACATTTTATCGGGGCGTTGCATAAACTCCAAAACAATGAATTCAGTTTAAGATGTCGAACTTATATTGATTTTCCGACATGTGTTCAGTAAAATATAAACAAGACTTTTTTAAAGTTTTAATAAAACAAAGGACTGAAATTATGACAGAAAACAGATTCCGCGAGGACAAGGCTCAGAATATGATGATTAATGCAGATGAGCTCAACTGCTATGAGTTTTTCCTCAAGGCAACAGAAATCTACGGCGATTATGATGCATACCAGCATATGGATGAACGAGGAAAAAGAAGCGACCTTATTGCTGATATTGAAGCACTTGCAACATATTTTACAAAGGATCTGGGACTTAAGAGAGGCGATGCATATACTATTTTCACACCCACCAATGTTGAAAGCATTGCCGCCTTCTATGCACTCAACAAGATCGGTGTAATAGTAAACTTTGTACACCCGCTTCTTCCCGATGAGGTTCTTTTTGAAACAATAAAGGAATCGGGCTCAAAGGGTATTATGGTGCTCGGACTTATCGGTCTTAAGCAGCATAATGTTGATGCCGTCAACAAAACGGGACTTCCCGTGCTTTTATGCCGATGCTCGGACTATGCCGCTCCCTTGAAGAAAGCGGCCGCGGGTGCGGGCGAAGCCATTCTTGAAAAAATTCTCGGCTATAAGAATGCCGTTCTTTATAAGGATATAGTAAAAAGGTATCACGGCAGAACTGTTCCCACTGTTGAAAACAACGGCAGCGATGTTGCGGTTTATCTCAACGGCGGAGGCACAACAGGTAAATCCAAAACAATAAAGCTTACAAGCAAGGCTATAAATGAAAATGTCCACGCTCTCGGATATATCGACCATATTCTTGATCCCGGCGATGAGGGTGAAATAATAATTCTCCCATTCTTTCACGCCTTCGGACTTGTTGTTGCAATGCATATGACAATGTGTAATGCGGCAAGAATCATTCCTCTTATGCAGTTTGACAGAAAGCTTGTCGTAAAGCTCTATGAAAACAACAGAATTTCAGGCATCGTCGGAATTCCCGCAATGTTCAAAAAGCTTTATAACACTCCCGGCTTCGACGGTCCCCACCTTAAAAATACCCGACTTATGTTTGCGGGCGGCGATGACCTTTCCCCCGCATTCCTGCATGAATTCAACGAAATGCTTGATAAGAACGGCACCAAGGCCCGTCTTCGTCAGGGCTACGGACTTACGGAGGTCGGCTCCGTATGCTGTGCAAATACCAATGACACCAACAAAGACAATTCTATAGGCATCCCCCTTGCAGGCGTTACTATGGATATATGGGATGAGGACTGCAAGAGCGTTCCCAACGGAACCGTGGGAGAGATCGTAATTTCAGGTCCCACAATAATGGAAGGCTATCTTACTGAAGACGGGCCCAAGGATGCAGGTCTTTACACCGATGAAAACGGTGTAAAATGGGTACGCTCCGGTGACCTCGGCTACAGAGATGATGACGGCTTCTATTTCTTCGCGGGAAGAAAGAAAAGACTCATAATTATTTCGGGCTATAATGTATATCCCGTTGATATCGAAAATCTTATGGACACTCTCTCCTTTATCAAGGAGTCCTGTGCAGTAAGAGGCTTAAAGGACGGCAAGCCCTTTGTCAAGCTCTATGCTTCTCTTTCCGAAAAAGGCAATGAAGAAGAAAAGAAGAATATTATAACCGAGACCTGCGAAAAGAATCTTTCAAAATTCTCCGTGCCGAGAGAAATTGAATTCCTCGACGAGCTTCCGCATACTCCGCTTGAGAAGGTAGATTTTATGGCTTTAGAGAAAAAAGCCGCACAATAACCGACAGATCCCCTTATATTTAGGGATGCAAATTTAACAATTTGTTCATATATTCCCCTTAATTTAGTGATATAATTTAAGTAATTATTAACAAAACCGGAGGTTTTTTCTATGATAGGTTTAGGAACTTGGGTCACAAGCGTTAATATGATGATCTTCAAAGGCGATATCACTGTTGTTATTGCTGACAAGAACGGCGAATACGACATTGATTTCCAGCTTCCCGATAAGCTCAAGGATGTCAAGATCAGAACTTATGACATCGTTGAAAACGGAAACACTCTCAAGGGCAAGGGCGAGATCACAATGCTCCCCGGAAAAGAGCTTGAAGCAGAGGTTACCTTTAACGGCGATACCTTTGAAGGAGTTTTAAGAATTCCTTTTATGAAGAGAACTATCGAGCTTAAAAACGGACACAAAATTTCAGACTGATAATCAAGGGGAATTATTATGAACACAGAACCTTTTTCAAATATGATAGAATCCAAAAACTATAACTGTTACGAATTCTATCTTGCAGCTACGGAAAAATACGGCGATTACAAGCAGGCTCAGCATATGGACGAAATGGTTATGAGATCAAAGTTCATCTGTGACACCGAAGCACTCGCCTGCTATTTCAAAAAGGACCTCGGACTTAAAAGAGGCGATGTATATTCAATATTCGTACCCTCTGATATAGAAAGCTTTACAGCATTCTATGCTCTCAACAAGCTTGGCGTTATCGTAAACTTTATCCATCCTCTTCTTCCCGATGAGGCTCTTATCGAAACAGTCAAGGAATCAGGCTCAAAGGGTATTATGGTGCTCGGTCTTCTCGGCCTCAAGCAGCATAATGTTGACGCTGTAAATTCCCTCGGTCTTCCCATACTTCTCTGCCGCTGCTCCGACTATGCATCTCCCGCAAAGAAGGCATCCGCAGGAATGGGTGAGGCTCTTCTTGAAAAGATCCTCGGCTATAAGAATGCAACTCTCTACTGTGATGTTGTCAAGAAATATGAAGGCAGAACAGTTGAAGGCTGTGTAAATAACTGTGATGATATTGCCGTATATCTTAACGGCGGCGGTACTACGGGAAAGAGCAAGACCATCAAGCTCACAAATAAGGCAATAAACGAAAATGTACATAAGCTGGGCTACATCGACCATATAGAGGATCCCGGTGAAGAAGCAGAAATTATCATTCTCCCATTCTTCCACGCCTTCGGACTTGTTGTTGCAGGTCATATGGCTCTTTGTAACGCCGCAAGAATCATTCCTCTTATGCAGTTTGATGCAAAGCTTGTATTAAAGCTTTATAAGAACAATAAGGTTGTCGGCATCGGCGGTATTCCCAATATGTTCAAAAAGCTATACAATACCCCCGGATTTGACGGTCCCCATCTTAAACAGACCCGTATGATGTTCGTTGGCGGTGACGACCTTTCTCCCGCATTCCTTGAGGCATTCAACGGAATGCTTGAAAGAAACGGAACATCTGCCCGTCTTCGTCAGGGCTACGGTCTTACAGAGGTCGGCTCTGTTTGCTGTGTAAACACAAACTGGGTATATAAGGACGGCTCCATCGGTAAGCCTCTCGAGGGTCTTCGTATGGAAATATGGGATGATGAGCACAAGCCTGTTCCCACAGGTGAGGTCGGCGAGATCGTTATTTCAGGTTCAACTCTTATGGAAGGCTATTTTACAGAGGACGGCCCCAAGGATGCAGGTATCTATTATGATGAAGAGGGCACCGCATGGGTTCTTTCAGGCGACCTCGGATATACGGATGAGGACGGCTTCTTCTATTTCTACGGAAGAAAGAAGAGAGTTATCATCATTTCAGGCTACAATGTATATCCCGTTGACATTGAAAACCTTATGGATACTCTTCCCTTTATCAAGGAATCCTGTGCAGTAAGAGGCACTTCGGCAGAGGGTAAGGTTCTTGTAAGACTTTATGCATCTCTCAAGACAAAGGGCGATGAAGAGGAATACAAGAAGATAATCACAGAGGCCTGTGCTAAAAACCTCAATCAGTTCTCTGTTCCCAGAGAAATCGTATTTATGGACGAGCTTCCCCACACACCTCTTGAAAAGGTTGACTTTATGAAGCTTGAAAAAATGTAATTTATTAATCTCTGCAAAAAGGGATAAAATAAATAATACAAACAGAAAAATCAATAAAAGGAGTAATTAAATATGGCAAAGTATTCATTTGAAGAAACAACAATCGGCGAGCTTCTTGATAATCCCAAGACTGCTGACTTCCTTTTTGACCTTGTTCCCGAAGCAAAGGATCATCCCATGCTTGAGATCGGCAGACCCTTTACTCTTGAACAGGCTCTCCCCTTTATTGAAACAATTGCTGATTCAATGGGAATCACAAATGTTGCAGAAAGAATTGAAGACTTCAAGCAGAAGCTCTCTGAACTTGAATAATTCTTCTTCACCCGGCAAGGCTTATTCCTTGCCGGGGATTTTTTTATTATATAATAAAAATTTTAAAATAGAGTATATTTTTCAGATGTGCTGTGTTAATATAAAGAAAAACAGTTTAAGGAGTATTTACAGTGACTAACCGCGAAAGAGCTATGAATATTCTGCACTATAAGCCCGCTGACCGTCTTCCCGCCGTGCATTTCGGATATTGGGGGGAGCTTCTTACCGAATGGGCACAGCAGGGAAAGATCCCGAAGGAGCTTGCAGAAGAAAACTATGACGGAAACGAAAAGGACAGAATTCTCGACCGCCTTATAGGCTGGGACTTCAACTGGTCCTGTACGGCGGGTGCTTCACAGGGACTTCGTCCGCCCTTTGAAACAAAGGTCCTTGAGATCCTACCCGACGGCACAAAAAGAGTTCAGAACTCTGACGGTCTTATTGAAAAGATAAAGCCCGGAAAAACCTCTATTCCCTCGGAGGACGATTATCTTCTCAAGGACCGCGAAGCCTTTGAAGCTCTTTATAAACCGAGAATGCAGTTTTCTCCCGACAGGGTAAATACGGAATACTTCAGAAGCTTTAACGAAACAAGAGATTACGACCGCCCTATTGCAATTAATCTCGGAAGTGTTCTCGGAAGTATCAGAAATATGACCTCGGTTGTGGGTATGAGCTATCTTTTATATGACGATGACGAGGACCTTTTCGCCGATATAATAGATACTTTCGCCGATATGCAGTATGAATGTGTAAAGGCAGTGCTTGAAACAGGAGCAAAATTTGATTTCGGACATTATTGGGAGGACATCTGCTTTAAAAACGGGCCTCTGCTCGCCCCTGAAATATTTGATGAATTATGCGCAAAGCACTACAAAAAAAGAAATGACCTCTGCCGTCAGTACGGAATCGATATAATATCCCTCGACTGCGACGGCGTTACGGAGAAGCTTCTTCCCACTTGGTTCAATAACGGCGTAAATACCATGTTCCCCATTGAGATCGGAGTATGGGGAGATCAGTTTGAAAATGCAAGAAAGAAATTCGGCAACACAATGCTCGGAGTTGGCGGAATGGACAAAACCGCTCTGAGAAAGGATAAGGAAGCCGTCGATAAGGAAATTGAAAGAATAAAGCGCCTCGTACATTTAGGCGGATTTATTCCCTGCCCCGACCACAGACTTATGCCCGGAACAAAATTCGAGCTTGTTCAGTATTACGCGGAAGAAATCAAAAAAATCAGGATCTAATAGATCTTAAGGGTGATAAATATGAGTATTTTTCTTGAAATTTCGGATAATTTACAAAAAGGAAAGCACAAGATAGTTAAGGAGCTTGTTGAAAAGGCTCTTGCCGACGGTATGTCCCCTCAAGATATTTTAGCCGAGGGACTTCTCAGCGGAATGGATAAGGTAGGAGAAAAATTCAAATCAAACGATGTTTATATCCCCGAAATCCTCATTGCCGCAAGAGCAATGAAAACGGGTGTTGAAGTGCTTAAGCCCTATTTACAGGAGGCGGGCGCCGTTTCAAAGGGAAAGGTAGTTATAGGCACAGTTCTCGGCGATACGCACGATATCGGAAAAAATCTTGTAAAAATGATGCTTGAGGGCAAGGGCTTTGAGGTCATTGACCTTGAAACCGATGTTTCTCCCGAAAGCTTTATTGAAACTGCAATTAATGAAGGCTGTGATATTATCTGCTGCTCCGCTCTTCTTACAACCACAATGGAGGTTATGGAAGAGCTCGTAAAAAAGGCTAAAGAGGCAGGTATAAGAGATAAGGTTAAAATTATGATAGGCGGCGCACCCGTAACACAGGAATTCTGCGACAGGATCGGTGCTGACTGCTATACCTCAGATGCGGCAAGCGCAGCCGATGCCGCAGTAAGACTTTTACAGTAAAATGGATATTAAAAAATATATTTCCTATTCCGGTGCTTTTGACAGCAGAATAATTGCTTCCTCCGAAATACCCTTTTCGAAGCAGGTGGTGAAATACTGCGAAATGAATTCCTGCGGGTTGTACGGTAAGCTCTGGACCTGCCCTCCGGGAGTTGGCAGTCTTTCGGAAAATGAAGAGAAAATAAAAAGCTATCCCGAGGCTTTGGTTCTTTCATTCAGATTTAACATTGAGGACTGCTTCGATTTTGAAGGAATGAGAGAATCGGGAAGAAAAGCAAAAAAGCGGTTTTCGGATATTGTAGAAAAAATAAAAAATGACGGTGAGGATATTCTGCCGCTCGGCTGTGAGGGCTGCGGACTTTGTGAAAAATGCACATATCCCGATTCTCCCTGCCGTTTTCCCGACAAGGCTATTCCCTCGGTTGAGGCTGTGGGAATAGATGTGGTAAGCCTTACAAAAAACATAGGAATGAAATATAACAACGGCAAAAACACCGTTACATATTTCTGTATAATTCTTTACAGGTGAAGAGATGAAAAATAAGCTCGTTGAAATCAGAAGAAACAAGAATAAAACCATCCCCATCCTCTCTTTTCCCTCTGCACAGCTTCTGGGAATAAGCGTCAGTCAGCTTCTGTCCTCCCCTGAAAGCATCGTAAACGGAATGTTTGAAATCAGAGAAAGCTGTAATGTCGGTGCTTCTCTTAATATGATGGATCTTTCCGTTGAGGCGCAGTGCTTCGGAGCAAAGATCAGATTCTATGACAACGAAGTGCCCGCTGTGGAAAAAGGAATAATTGAGGACATAGAAGATGTAAACGATATCAAAGTGCCCAAAATCGGCTTATCAAGGGATGCTGTCTTTATTGAAAGCATAAGACTTGCGAAGAAGAAAATCACCGATATGCCCGTTTTTGCGGGAGTTATCGGCCCGTTTTCTCTTGCAGGCCGTCTTTTTGATATAACTGAAATTATGATGGAATGCTACTCATCCCCTGACGAAATAAAAATTCTTCTGGAAAAGGCATCGGAATTTATAACGGAATATATAAAGGAGCTGAAAAAAGCGGGAGCAGACGGAATTATTATGGCAGAGCCCGTTGCGGGACTGCTCTCCCCCGCTCTTAACAATGAATTTTCAATTCCCTATGTCGAAAAAATATTCTCAGATATAAACGATGAGGATTTTATTATCTGCTACCATAACTGCGGCTCTGCCGTTACAAAGCAGCTTCGGGAAATAAGCACTTTGTCTGCTGATATTTTTCATTTCGGCAATGCCGTTGACCTTAAAACGGCACTTGATATCATTCCGTCGGAAAAGCTTATTATGGGTAACATTGACCCTGTACTGTTTTTAAGGGGAACACCCGATGAAATTGAATCAAAGGTTCAGGAGCTCTTCCGCAGCTTTTCTGCCTATGATAATTTTATGATATCCTCGGGCTGTGATATTCCGCCCTCGGCAAGATGGGAAAATATAAACGCTTATTTCCGAAAGGTGGAGGAGCTTTATGCATAAGGTTACTGTCAACGGAAAACCTCTTTTCTGCGAAGACGGTGCCGTTCTCGGCGAAGTTATAAATTCGTCGGGCACGGCACTTCACCATCCCTGCGGAAAAAAGGGTATCTGCAAAAAATGCACCGTAACGGTCAACGGAAAAGAGGAGCTTTCCTGTCAGTATAAGGTTTATTCCGATGTTGATGTTCGCTTTTCGGAGGATATAAAAATCGCTTCAGACAGCGGAATAGAGCTTACATACGATCCATCATCTGAGCAATGCTTTGTTCTTGATATCGGAACTACCACCGTTGCCCTCGCACTTATTGACAAAAAAAGCGGGAAGGCCGTTTCTGTTATCACGGAGCCGAACCCCCAGAGAAGCTTCGGTGCAGATGTTATTTCAAGAATAGAGGCCTGTAAAAAATATTCGGTAACAGCACTCAGGGATGTGCTTATAAATAAAATTAATACTATGCTCGGAGAATTTCCCGAAAATACAGCTGATGAAATTTATGCCGCGGGAAATACGGTTATGCTTCATATATTCACGGGTGAAAGCCCTGTAAGTATGGGAACTGCTCCCTACACACCTGTTTTTCTTGAAGAAAGAATCTTCAGCGGTGAGGAAGCGGGGCTTCGGGGCATAAAAACAGTTTACACGCTTCCGGGCATTTCCTCTTTTGTGGGTGCGGATATTGTAGCGGGGCTTAACTGCACCGAAAAGCCCGAAAAGAACAAATACTGCATTCTCGTTGATCTCGGAACAAATGCAGAAATTGTGCTTTTTTCAGAAAACAGATATATCTGCACATCTGCCGCCGCCGGCCCCTGCTTTGAGGGTGTGGGAATAGAATGCGGAATGAATGCGTCAAGCGGAGCAATATGTGAATACAATTCCGCTCTTTCTTACAGAACAATAGAAAATGCACCCGCAAGGGGTATATGTGCTACGGGGCTTATTGATATTATGGCGGTGCTTCTTAAAAACGGAATAATTGACGAAACGGGATATACGGAAACAAAAAAATTCAGGATCACCGGAGATGTATTTATTTCGGACAAGGATATCAGACAGTTTCAGAATGCAAAAGCTGCGGTCTGTGCGGGTATTTTAACGCTTATTAAAGCATCGGGGATAAGCTGTGATAATATTGATAAAGTCTATATTTCAGGCGGTTTTGCCTCGGAAATGAATATAGACAATGCCGTTATCACAGGCATTATTCCGAAAGAGCTTAAGGACAAATGCATCGCTCTTCGCAACACAAGTCTTGCGGGAACGATAAAATATGCCTGTGAGAAAAAACCTCTTGCTGAAATTACAGACAATGCAAGATATGAAGATCTGTCACAGAACAAGGATTTTGCCGAGCTTTTCATTGATAATATGCTTTTTTAATAGTTTATTTAGTTATTTTAAACTTTTTGTTCATATTTTACAATTTTATTGATTTGCTCCTTTTTTTGTTGTATAATTTTTGTAACAAATAAAAGGAGTTTTTTTTATGACAAAAGAAAAAGCTGTTTCTAAGGGCAAATTCAAAGAAATGCTTTCCTGGGGAAAAAATATCGACCCTGCTATTCCCCTTGAACAACAGAGAAATGTTACGCTTATTGAGTACATAAGCATCTGTCTTGCAAGAATAGGTGCAATTCTCGTAAGTACTCTTTCAGGTCTTGCAAGCACATTCGCTTATGAGGTCTATTACGGTTCAATAAATGTAGGAAGCGATGAAATTGCAGATATCAATGCAATTCAGACCACAATCACAACCGTGCTTGCCTATGCTGTCGGTCTTGTAGTTGCAATAGTAGCCCATAAATGGAAATCAAAATGGGGCAGATACCGTCAATGGTATCTTATCTGCCTTGTTCCCGTTTTTGCGCTGACGGTACTGAACTATGTAGTTCCCACTGATTTTGACAAGCAGGGAATGATACTCTTCAAATATATCCTTGCAATTCTTTCAACTGTTGTCAATGCCTTCAACGGACTGGGACTTAATATTCCTCAGGTCATCTCCCCCAATTTCAAGGAAAAGAAGCTTGTTACCACAGCCTGGCAGTTTGCATATTATCTCGGCTACGGCGGAGCATATCTTTATACCTTTATTTTCGGTGAATTCAGCGACAACAAGCGTGCCATGTATATGTCCCTTGCAGTTATTGCCGCAAGTATAACCGCAATAGGTAACACTATGTGCGCTCTCTTCTGCCGTGAAAGAATTGAGCTTCCCAAAAAAGAAAAGGTAAAGCTTACGGGAGCACTTTTCTCTTTATTCAAATACAGAAACTACAGAGCATATTATTATATTCAGTGGGTAAATGTTCTTGCAATGCTGGGAAAGATGTCCACCTTCCTTGCCGCTATCACTGTAGGCTCTTCAAAGAATCTGCTTCTTACTCTTCCCACTGCCATCGGTACGGTTGTAGGTATTGCAATATGTACCAAGATCTCAAAGAAATTTGAACCTACAAAGATCCTTAAATTCGTAGGTCTTTATTCAATAAGTATTGCGGCGATTATTTTCTTCATTGTTTTCACCTCAAGAGAATTCGGAATTCTCTTCTATATCTTCTATTTCCTCTTCGGTGTGGGTGTAGGTCTTCAGGAGCTTTCAAATACCCACTTTACAGTTGAATTCAATGACTATCTTGAGTGGCAGACCGGTGAACGCCTTGAAGCGGTTCACGGCACTATTCCCGGTTGGATAAATAATGTTCTCAACTATCTCAAAGAGCTTCTTATTCCCTATATGCTCGTATGGATAGGCTATGAATCCTCAAATGTTGATAATCTTCTTGAAACTATGAAGGCAAAGGACACATACTGGGATACCTGCCTGTGGCTTCTTGCTTTCCTCGTATTCGGCTATGCCATTGCTAATCTCCTTAAGGCTGTCGTTCTTAAATTCCTCTATGATGTGGAGGGAGAAAAGAAGGTTCAGATGTATAAGGACCTTGAAATGATGAGAGCACAGCGCCACGAAGAAAACAAGCAGCTGGCAGAATAAATCATTTAAGTTTTTCTGAATACTATTTCCGAAAAAAAAGATTAAGGCTTGAGCGTTACTGCTCAAGCCTTTTTATGCTTTATTTCTTTTTGATCTTATTGAGCTTTGCATTTATTTCAAGAAGCTCTTCTTTGGTGAAGAGGCTCTTTGCCATCATACATACTCTCTTGATGGAAAAGCCCTTAACCATACCGATGGTATTCTTATTTATCATCTTACGGCTGATCTTAAGGCCTGATGCATCGAAGCCTGCAACCTCTTTTTTCTCGCCGTCCTTTGATTTCATTTTAGCAAGCAGTCCCTTTGCAACACCTAAAAGAACTATTTTACCCTTTGCAGTTGCCCAGATGTCACCGATACTGTCATTTATGGAAAGATAGCCTGTGGGAGTATCAATTTCAAACCAGTTGATTACAGAGCCCTCTTCCTTGAGAATATAATCCTCATTGGGTTTATTGACCTTTCTGATAACAGCTTCATCGGAAAGCTCACCCGAAACGGCCTTAAGAGCAGTTTCGCCCTTGTTTTCTACTTCAAAGTAGAAGAACGGATATTTGCCCTTTTTACTCTTACCTACGGATACGCCGTTGGCGAAAAGCTCAACCTCATCACAGTTTGAATAAACGGTAACCTTTGTTTTATCCTCAACACGGTCTATATATCTCTTGGAGCAGATGTGCACCATCTTTTCGGGGTTAAGCCATGCCTTATAAGCATAGAAGGAGTCCTTCTTATACTTACGGTCAAAGGTAATAAGACCCTTATGGTTCATTCCGTCCTCTCCGCCCTCGCTTCTTGCGTCAGCGGCGAAATCGAACATATTCCATACATGGGTTGCCCAGAGATAGGGGCGGTCAGCTATCTGCTTGATAAGCTCCTCGTGATAGAAGGACTGATATTCCTCGGTGTAATCCCCCTGTGTGGGATTTGAGGTGTGCCAGTTAAGAGCCTCACAGCCGTATTCACTGATGCCTATAGCCTTTTTAGGATATTTCTTATGGAAATCATCAAACCAAGGGCCGTTCATATCGGTAGTACCGCCGTACCATCCGAAATAGTGGTTGTATGAAAGAATATCTGAAATATGGACATATTCACAGTCGATGGGAGCCATTGTAACCGCCGCAATAGTGGTGGGTCTTGTTTTGTCCATCTTATGACAGAGGTCATTCAATGCCTTATGATTATTTATAAGACTTTCATCCTCCGCACCGCCCATTGATATCTCATTTGAAAGACCCCATGTTACAATGGAGGGATGATTATAGTTCTGAGTAATAAGCTCTGTCATCTGTGAAATTGTATTGTCGAAGCCCGCGGGCATATGCTTTGAAATATAGGGAATTTCTGCCCAGAGAACAAGTCCCTTTTCGTCACAAAGGTCATAGAAGACCTGAGAATGCTGATAGTGAGCAAGTCTTACGGTATTAGCTCCTACCTCAAGGATAAGCTCAACATCCTCCTTGTGATGCTGAGGGAGAAGAGCGTTACCGATTCCGGGTCTGTCCTGATGGCGGGATACACCTCTTAAGGGATAGGCCCTGCCGTTTAACATAAAGCCCTTTTCGGGATGCACCTCAAAGGTACGGCAGCCGAAACGGGTGCTGACCTTGTCCTTCTCCTCTCCGTCAGAGAGAAGAACTGCTTCGGCAGTATAAAGATAGGGATCATTGAGTCCGTCCCAGAGATGAACTGAATCAAGCTCAAATTCAGCCTCGGGATTCTTGCCATTTTCTGTTTTTTCTGCGATTTTTTTGCCCTCGGCATCAAAAATTGAGAATCTTACCTCACCCTCACAGAAGACCTCGACCTCAATTTCCCATTTTCCGTCCTTTTCCTTTTCGGGGGTTACCTTGATACCGGGAGTGCCGAAATAATCAAGGTCAAAATGCTCCTTATTTACGGAGATTATGTTTACATCTCTGTAAATACCGCCGTAAAAGGTAAAGTCAGCCATCTGAGGATATACGAAATCATTGGGAGAATTATCAACTAAAACTGCAAGCTCGTTGTTCTCAAGGATATCTGCATTATCAATTTTTACTCTGAAGGTTGAATAACCGCCGTGATGAGTAAATACCTTTTTCTTGTTGAAATAAACCTCAGCGGAGGAATTTACGCCCTGAAATTCGATATATGCTTCATCTCTTTCAGTCAGCTCTTCCTTTGTAAGAGCTTTCATAAAGCAGGATGTGAAGCGCTTGTAATCGTTACCGCCGTCCTGTCCGTCCTCACCGTTCCAGGTATAGGGTAAATCTACTGTAAAAATGTCTGTATTGTCCCCTGAGGGAATTACCTTTGTATCAAGTAAAACCTTCCAGTTTTCATTGATATTTTTAACTGTTCTCATATTTTTCCTCCCGTAATTATTCTTTTATTATATAATAATAAAAAGCGAGGTCAAAATCAAGATACAGATAAAAAAATCGGGCTGTGCCGAAGCACAGCCCTTAAATTATGGGATTTAGTTGATTCCGAAGAGATCCTGGAAGAAAGCAATTATCTTTCTGAAGAAGTTAAGGAGCCACTCCCAGAAGGACCACTTTGTAACGGTCTCGCCTTCACCTGCGCCTGTGTCTATCATAGCACCTGCAATGGTAACTCTTACATCACCTGAGCCTGCGGGAACTACGAAATAGCCTTCAGCGTTGGGTTCGGCCTCCTGTCCGTTGATATATACGATATAATCATCGAACATAAAGCTCTGATATACTCTTACTCTGAAACGAAGATCAAAGTCGTCAGACCAGTAAATAATTGCTGAATTGTAAACTGCTGCGTAATCTTCAATGATAAAGTGAGTATTGTTGATGGATGTGAAGTTGATACCTCTTGTATTTCCGCCCTCAACGATGGTAATTGTCTTCTTTGCTTCGAGGATACCTCTCTTTGCTGTAAGAGTAACAGTACCTGTGCCGATAGCATAGAGCTTGCCGTTGGAGAAGAATACTACCTTTTCATCGGAGGAGGTCCACTGAGCATCAGTGAGAACTGCACCGAGAGGCATCTTTACAGCCTTGAGATCAAGAATTGTTCCGGCATAAGCAGTAGAAGCACCTTCAATTACGAGGGTTGAGCCTGCATCGGGATAGATAACATCAAGAAGACCGCCGATCTCGCCTGCAACAAAGTCAACTCTGGACTGCTCGGACTTATCGAGAGTATTTCTGTCCTTATTGATATTCTCTATCTGATTGAGAACTGTTTCTATCTTTGCCTTGTTTTCTTCAAGAATGCTGTCTTCTACAAGACCGCCGTCAAGAATTTCGTTAAGTGTATCTTCAAGATCATCAAGAACTGACCAGTCAGCGGGTTCTGTATAAACTGCTGTATAGGTTGCATCGCCGTTTACTACTGCTACGGGCTTATCCCAGTTTTTGAACTTATGGATAAAGCCGTCTGCTGCGGTATAGTCAGCTACATCGGGAAGAGCAACTGTATCGCCGTTATAAGCGTTGACCTTTTCGGTCTTATCCTTCATTACGAAGGTAATGATCTTGACAGTACGGACTGTTACGGGAACCTCAATAATTTCGCCGTCGGGAGTTGTAACCGTGATAACAGTTTCGCCGTCCTTATCAGCTGTGATGTTACCGTTTTCGTCAACTGTGATATCGGGGTTGGAGGAAACATAATCATTTCCGTCTGCACCGAGAATTTCATCAAGAGTCTTGTCGCTTTCGCCGTTTTCACCGAGGTCAACATTTACCTTGCCGTCTTCGGGAAGTCCGGGAAGAACAGAAGCTGCTGTATATGTCTTCTTTTCTCTTGAAGTTTCAGTACCGCAGAATGTACAGTATGTTACTTCGTCATAAGAACCGTCCTTTGAGGATGTTGCGGGAACCTTATTTTCAATAACTTTTTCACCGGGATTATGAGGAACTGTTGCAATTTCCTTTTCGGTTCTGCTGATTTCATGCTTACATTCAGCAACCGAGCAATAAACTACCTCTTCATATGAGCCCTTATCCTTACAGGTGGGTTCAACTATATTTTCTCTTACAGCCTCTGCGGGTGTATGAGCCTTCTTTTCGATGACCTTACCGGTTCTGCTGATTTCGTGCTTGCATTCAGCAACTGAACAGTAAACTACCTCGTCATATGAGCCTTCCTGATAACATGTTGAATCTACCTTATTTTCAACTGCGGGATCAGCAGGTGTATGGGCCTTCTTTTCGATGACCTTACCGGTTCTGTTGATTTCGTGCTTGCAAGCTTCAACTGAGCAGTAAACTACCTCGTCATATGAGCCTTCCTGATAACAGGTTGAATCTACCTTATTTTCAACTGCGGGAGCAGCGGGTGTATGAGCCTTC
The DNA here is from genome assembly GCA_015066205.1 of Oscillospiraceae bacterium. Taxonomy (GTDB): domain Bacteria; phylum Bacillota; class Clostridia; order Oscillospirales; family Acutalibacteraceae; genus RUG806. The sequence continues at coordinate 83,873 of SVOV01000005.1, read as the reverse complement.
TTTTCGATGGTCTTTGCTGTTCTGCTGATTTCGTGCTTACAAGCTTCAACTGAGCAGTAAACTACCTCGTCATATGAGCCCTCTGCATAACAGGTTGAATCTACCTTGTTTTCAACCTTTGCAGCGGCAGGTGTATGATCGATCATCGGGGTTGTGCCGGGAGTTCTGCTGATTTCGTGCCTACATTCAGAAACTTCGCAGTAAACAACCTCTTCATATGTACCCTCTGCATAACAGGTGGGAGCTACTACCTTTTCTCTTACAGCCTCAGCGGGTGTATGAGCGATCATAGCGATTGTGCCGGGAGTTCTGCTGATTTCGTGCTTACAAGCTTCAACTGAACAGTAAACTACCATATCGTATGAGCCTTCACGGTAACAGGTTGCTTCAACTCTGTTTTTTTCTACAGCTTCAGCGGGTGTGTGAGCCTTCTTTGCGATTTCTGTACCTTTTTCAAAGAGAGCATTACAGCAGTTATAAAGCTGATCGCCTGTGTAACCTGCCTCATAACAGGTTGAGTCCTTATAGTCTACAATATGAGTTTCATTTGTTGTGTGATTTGCCGGATTAAGTCCTGCTTCTTCATCTTCATAATATGCAGCACCGTCATCTTCTGATGACTTATCGCACATTGAGCAAGCAAGATAATATGTTGCATAGTCTACACAAGTAGCAGCTGTTCTGAGATAGTTCTTTGTTTCAACTGAATAATCGTGAGGAAGGAATTCGCCTGAAAATTCTTCAGTTTTAATTGTTACATTACAAACTGAACAATAAGTGATAATTCTGTAGTCACCCTTAACCTGACATGTTGCTGTAGTGATAATCTCCTGTTTTGTAGCTTCTGTATGACCGGTCATATCAATGACAAAGTCTGCTGTGCTGTCGTGTGCGGCATCTGAGAAAGCCTCTTCAGCAGCAGCAAAATACTTATTACATACGGAGCACTGCTTATAAGCTTCGTTACCGTTAACGAGACACTCGGGAGCCTTATAAGCTACATTATTTATAAACTTATGACCATCTGCCTTGATAGCTACTTCATATGTATGAGAAGCATCGTTGGAGCAGGTATAAGTCATAACACCGTCAGCAGTACATGTTGCGGGAGTTTTAACTGTGCCGACATAATCGTGGTCAGTTGCGGGGATTTCTTCATAGGTTGAATAATCACAGCCGTCACGGGTACATCTCTGATATTCAGCCCAACCGATATTTTCGCAGGTGGGAAGCTGACCGGGCACTGTTTCGAGATCGTGAGTAAGTGCGGGAATTACAAGAGAATCAAGAACTGCCTTTTCACTGTCAAAGTACTTACCGCAAACGGAACAATTATAATGACCGAGAGTACCGTTGTTTTCACAGTCTGCGGGGATTTCATCTATCCATTCGCCGTAATTATGCCCCTTTGCCGCAATTACAAGATCAGTTACCTCGTTCTTGTCAGCGTCAAAGGTCTTATGACATACTGAACATTCATAGTGAGCGATAACACCTGTGTCTTCGCAGGTTGCTTCTATTTCTGCAATAAGCTCGCCGTAATCGTGACCGGCTGCGGGAATAACAAATCCTGAAAGATCTGTTGCGCCTGCATCCATATTGCCTGCTGTTTCTGCGAAATAGAGCTTACATTTTTCACATGTCTTATAGGCATATAAGCCTGTATCTGTACATGTGGGAGCTTTCTTCTCTGTTACAGCAGAGAATGTGTGGCCTGTGGCGGCAAGTGTTTCTCTCTTTGTGCCCTGACATAAGGAGCACTTATAGTCTACGGTATCACCGTTTACACAGTCAACTACTCTTGCTGTTTCTGTCCAATTATGTTCGAGAGCAGCTGTAACCTTTTCATATGTGAATCCGCAGTCACAAGCCTTTTTGTCAAGACCGGTTTTTCCGCATTCTGCAGGTACACTGCCGTTATCAAAGAACTTATGCTGTTCTGCTTCATACTGTGCAACAAATGTTACATCAGCTGTGATTTCATCAACTACATTTTCCCAAGCAGTGAAATTGTAGTGGTGAGTATTATTTTCGGGCTCAGCTACTGCACCGTTATAATATGTTGCAGCATATCCTTCGTCAGCGGTGGGAAGTGCAAGAGCACTGAAAGCTGTTCCATGAGGAACATCGGTTCTTGTAACGGTTTTTTCTTCACCTGTTACGGACTTGAACTTGAAGGTTACATCATAGAGATTAATTGTCCAGATAGCATAGAGAGTAACTTTACCGTCAACATCTGCTGTAAGGTTAACTGCTTCAGCCTTATCGGCATAGGATGTTCCCTTACCGTCAGCGGCTGTGTTCCATTCTACGAAATGCCAGCCTTCCTTAGTAAAGTCGAGTTCGTCAAGATTTTCTGCAACATCATATGTGAAGCTCTGCTCACCCATTGCGCCTGTAGCGGCTGCATCATTCTTATCGAATGTTACGGTATAGGTATTTGCTTCCCAGACTGCCGTAACTGTTACGGAACCTTCTGCCGCAAGATTCTTTACAGTAGCACCGGCTTCGTATGTGGTATCTCCGAGATTCCAGCCCTTGAATACATAACCGGTCTTTGTGGGAGCGGCAGCAAGAGTAGCTTCAGCATCATAAACTGCGGGAGTTGAAGCAACAACACTACCGCCGACTGTGTCATAAACTATAGTATATTCATTAGCTTTCCACTTTGCATTTACTGTTATATTTTCTGCGGGCATTGTGGAGGGAATTACAGTATCCCAGCCGTCAAAGGTATAACCTGTCTTTGTGGGAGCTATGGGAGCTGTTACAGCTGTGCCGTAATCCTGAGTGATGGGAGCAACTGCACTGCCGCCGTTGGAATTAAATGTAATTGTGTACTGATTTATATTCCACTTAGCCTTGATAGTCATATTCTCTGCGGGCATTGTGGAGGGAATTACAGTATCCCAGCCTGCAAAGGTATAACCTGTCTTTGTGGGAGCCGCAGGAGCAGAAACTGCTGTTCCGTAGTTCTGAGTAACTGCGGGAATTGCTGTTCCGCCGTCTGTATCATAAGTAATTGTGTACTGGTTGATAGACCACTGCGCATAAAGAGTTGTTGCACCTGAAACTGCAAGATTCTTTACTGTAGCCTTATCAGCATAAGCTGTGCCGTTTCCGTCAGCAGCTGTGTTCCAACCCTTAAAGCTGTAGCCTTCCTTAGTGAAAGTATTTTCAGGAAGCTGTGTATCCTTGTCATAGGTTGCAGTAACACCGCTCATTGAGCCTGTACCGGTATTTGCATTAAAGTTTATTGTATAGTTATTGGGAACCCACTGTGCATAGAGAGTTACAGTTGCTCCGTTTGCAGCTGCAAGCTTTGAAACTGTTGCTTTGTCAGCAATAGCAGTTCCGCTTCCGTCTTTGGCTGTATTCCAACCTGTGAAAACATAACCTGTTCTTGTGTAGGTATTAGCGGGAAGAGTAATTTTTGATGTATAGGCAATATCTGTAGTATCAGCTATTGTAGCGCCTGTTCCGAGATTTGAATCATAACGAATGTTATACTTATTCTCTGTCCATGATGAAGTCAAATTCATGGAATAAAGAGTATTATAAGAAAGGTATTCGTTGACATAAAGCTCGGTATTTGCTGAATAAACAAACTTACCTGTATTATCATATATAAGAAGATCATCTAAATACCAACCGTCGAAAGTAAAGCCGGTTGCAGAGGGTACAGGAGCAGTATATTCCTTGAACTTCTTGTTTCCCTGAATTGTCATTGTAACGGGCGTAAAGTTTTCCTGCGGGAGTTCAAGGAACTTAATATTGCTTACATTGATAACATTACCCACATTATTTGCGTCAAAACGAATAGCTGCGAGAGCTGTGTCTGCAGTTGTTTTGAATACCATACGGACTTTCTTGACATCAGACTTATGTCCCGTTGAAGAAACATAAACATCGCCTTCTGTACGGCAGCCTTCTATGATTTCTGTTCCCTCAAGAGAGGTTCCGTCTGCCTTAAGAGGCTGGAAATATACGTCAAATGTATCGTCAGCATTAAGAGGTACATAATCTATATCAGCGGACAATACATATATTGTATTGGGCTTGATTGCAAATCTGTGTGAGAAGCCTGTATTACCGTCCACTGTTGTTGATGTTGCGGTAAATGACTTATCTGTAAGATTTGTAATATTACAGCCGCCGCCGATTGTAGTCCAGTCTGAAAGCTTGAACAGAGGATCGTTATCAAATGTCATTGTTCTCTGAACATAGACTTTCTTTGTAACAGGTGCATTTACAGTGCTATAGTCACTGTGTACACCCTGCCATGTTGTTGTGATTGTTGAAGAATAGTCTGTATTGGCATTGTTATATGTGATAGAAGGAGTCTTTGTATTGGTAGCACTTACAGTTACACCGTTTGTTGCGGTAATATTTGTAGGTGCATTTACCCATTCAACACCATACTGGTCTGCTGCAGAAATGGTTACATTCTGTGTTACGGATGTAGCATTATCAGGAATGTAAATTGTATCGCCACCTGAAACAGTAACCTTTGTAATATCAACATAAGGATACCAGGAAGCATTAACCGTATCAGTATATGGATGTTCGGACTGATTTGCTGTCCAGTCACCGTCAAGACTATGTTCCTCGCCGGTAAGCACTAAATCATAGTCAGATTTATCATAGTCATAAATATATAAGTAGGGTACAAAACTTGCAGATGAACCCCATTTACCTTTGTATAAGAAATACATTTCATAGGGAAAATATCCGGGATAATCCGTAAGGGTCGCTTCAAAAGTTTTGTCAGTTTTACCAAAACCGTTAGTGTCATTCTCACCGAATTCACCGAGAGTTATTGTCACTGACTCTCCTGTTCCGTTCAAGGATTTCAATCTAAGATAGGCTCTCGTATAATTTGTATTACCTGAATTTGTATTATCAAGGAATACCTTGTACCTGTATGCTGTATTTGCAGCATCTGCTTTAACAAGAGTTTCAGGAACAAAGAAACAGAATGTTGTAAAAAGCATCGCCAGAACTAAATAAACGCTTAAAATCTTTTTTATTTTGTTCATAATTACATCTCCTTTTGTTATTAGGAGAAACAAAAAATATATGTTTCCTTTCGGTATTGTTTTACCATGGGCTCTGACCATTCCCATTTGAGGAAAACAATTTTTCCGATAAAAAACTATACATTTTTTTGTTCCATTAATCTATAAAAATATATATTTATAGTTATAATTATTTTAGCATTTTAATATTGTTAATTCAATAAAAAAATTGAAAATTATAGTAGTATAGTATACAAAATTTTAACATTGTTTTTATGCAATTCTTAAAAACAATGTTCACCCGAAAGCTCTTTTCCCATCTCGGGAGCTCCTTTGCCGTCACATTAAATTTTTGCGTATTTACGCACAAAAAAGCCGTCGGAATTTCCGACGGCAAAAATTTACAGCTTAAAGCTCAAGAGAATTTTCATCAAGCAGGAATTTCTCAATACCGACATAAAGAATGCCGAAATCATCATGATAAGGAATTATATTATCCTTTATCACCACAATTTTTTTGAAGCTATCCCCCACATTCTTAAGTGAACGGGTTTCCTGTATGCGTTTTTCTTCATCACTGACACTCAGAGCTGACTGTATATAATATTTACGGCTTCCCTTTGTTGCAACAAAATCGATCTCAAGACTTGCCCGCTTGCTTTTTTTGTTTTCGTCCTTATAGCAGTATTCCACAACACCGACATCCACATTAAAATCACGGTATCTCAACTCATTATATATGATATTCTCCATAATGTGGTTTTCTTCCTGCTGACGGAAATTGAGTCTCGCATTACGAAGACCTGTATCGCAAAAATAATATTTCATCGGAGAACCGATATATTTTCTTCCTTTAACATCAAATCTTACAGCCTCATATATCATAAATGCATCAATAAAATAATCAAGATATGAAGATATTGTTGAGGCTCCTATTGATATCTGCTTTTCGCTTTTGAATGTATTTGCTATGCGGTGAGCATTGGTAAGAGAGCCGACAGAGGACGATACAATATTCAGTATATCATCAAGGATATTTTTATCATTTGCTATTTTGTTTCTTTCCATTATATCACTCAGATATATAGTATCAAATAAGCTTTTGAGGTACTGCGCCTTTTCCTCATGCCCTTTCTTTTTCATAACAAGGGGCAGTCCGCCGTATGTGAAATATTCATTCCACGCATCCCTTTTATCCCCGTCAAAAGCGGCATAGAATTCACTGAATGACAAGGGATTAATCCTTATTTCATCCCCTCGTCCTCTGAATTCTGTCAGAATATCGGAAGACAGCATTTTTGAATTACTGCCTGTGATATAAACATCAACATTTTCCCTTTTCATCAGACCGAGAACAACATCGACAAAGCCGACCTTATCTTCAGCTCCCTCTATATAGGGATTCTGAACTGTGACGACCTTCTGAATCTCATCAAGAAAAACATAATATTGTTTTTCTTGATCAGAAGTCCTGCTTCTCAGAAAGCTTCCAAGCTCAATAGGGTTTCTGTATCTTATATTTTCATCATCATCAAGGGCAAGACAGATTATCTGCTCTTCATTGACCCCGTTTTTAAGCAGATAATCTCGGTATATATTAAAAAGCATATAAGACTTTCCGCATCTTCGGATTCCTGTAATAACCTTTACCATTCCGTTTTCTTTTTTATTAATCAGCTTTTCAAGATACTTGTTTCTCTCTATCATCTTTTTGCCTCACATTAATTTTTTGCGTATTTACACACTTTTTTACTATCATTATAATTATATTACACAGTAAAGTCAATATTCACATTAAATTTTTGCGTATTTACGCACTTTTTTAATGTGTTTATATAAGCTTCTCTCGGAAAACTCACCAAGCGAATAAAACTGCGGAGTGTCCTTTCGGACACTCCGCGAATCATCAGATGTTTATATATTCAGCTTTTATGCTCCGAGTTTTTTACAATGAGATAGGTTTTTCTGAAATCGTCCTTCGCCCAGCCGTTTTCCACGCCCTTTCCGAGGGAGCTTTTAGCGGCTTCCATACCTGGCATATAAAAGCCCTCTTCCTCTGCAATTTTACTGCATATTGAAATATCCTTATACATATTTTCCATTGAAAAAGCGGTTGTCCAGTCCTCATTTTTGAGGTTTTCTCTCTGAACAGCCATATAAGAGCAGTTAGCTCCGCCTGCGGCAACGGTATCGGCAAAATTATCGATGGAAATTCCGAATCTCTGTGCGAGAAGAAGAGTTTCATTGACACCGTTCTGAATTTCGGCAACGAGGGTATTGTGGCATATCTTGGCATAAAGTCCCTTGCCGTTTTCACCCATATAAATGACCTTACAGCCCATATATGAGAGAATGGGCTCAATAACGGGGAAAAGCTCCTTATCACAGCCCGCAAGCACACCGAGAGTACCCTTTATCGCATCGGCTTTGGAGCGGACAACGGGACAGTCGGCAAAATCTGCACCTGTCTTCTTGACCGTTTCTGCAACCTCTACACTTACCCAAGGCTCAATGGTGCTCATATCAATACAGATCTTTCCCTCTGTCAATGCGGGAAGCATTTCCCTGTAGGCGGCTTTTACATGCTCACCTGTGGGAATCATTGTGATGATAACATCAGCTCTTTCGGCAATTTCAAGATTTGTCTTACAGCCGACACAGCCCATTTCCTCAAGCTTTTTTATCTGTGAATCCTTATGGTCATTACAATATACGGTGTCATCGTGCTTTTTCACAATATTTTCGCACATACTTTCACCCATAATTCCGAGTCCTATAAAGCCTATTTTCATTTTTCAGCGTCTCCCGTCATTTCTCTTTTTTTATCAAGCTTTTTATTTCTGATATAAAGCAAAAGGTCAATTCCCACCATTGTTATATTGAGGAAATAGAAAAACAGTACATACCATTTTTCGGAGAAAGAAGCCATATAAGCCTCATTCAGAAATTTAGAAGCAATTCCCGCGACATAGCCGAAGAATATAAGAAGCAGGAACATAAGGCTTTTACCCTTTGTCGTCCTCGCCTTATATGATTTTATTACATTAAGAGGCCACGAAGCCCCGAAAGACACGATCATTATAATTTCAAGAATTTCAGACATAATAATACCTTTTCTGTTACAAATTTTCCCCATAATTGTATAACAACAAACCCGAAAAGTCAATTCCATTTGCCCGCAGGGCAACTTCATTGTGACGCAAGGCACCTTCATTGCGTAAGCACTTCATTTGCCGTAAGGCAACTTCATTCGTTTATGTCCGCAAAATGAAGTACGGCTTAACAGCCGTAATGAAATCAGCGGCTGGAATGCCGCTGAACGAAGTTATGTCCTGCGGACATAAATGAAAAATCCAAGTCCGGAGACTTGGATTTTTGGCCCGCTCGAAGGGATTCGAACCCCCGTTCTTCAGAATCGGAATCTGCTGCGTTATCCAGCTGCGCCACGAGCGGATATATGTATTTTACAAAAAAAATTCTGTCAAGTCAATCGGAATAACAGTTTTTCTGTAACAACTTTTAAATACCCTGACTTGAGATAAAAACAAATCAGGGTATTTTTAATATTAAGTCAGACTTGATTTCAGGCTTTTACCCCAAGTCCTAATTCATCGGCTTGCTTTTTCATGGCTTCTATGCAGATTTCTGCTACCTGCTTTACCTCAAGACCGAGCATCTCACAGCCTTTTTTTATAACCTCACGGTCACATTTGGCGGCGAATTTCTTGTCCTTGAATTTCTTCATAAAGCTTCCGATTTCCATATCCGTAATGCCCATGGGTCTCATTCTTGCGGCTGCCTGAATGATACCCGTCAGTTCATCCACGGTGTAAAGAGATTTTTCCGCATTATTCAGAGGCTCGACATCATTACAATGTCCGAAGCCGTGAGAGAGTATGGTTCTAATTTCAAAATCGGAAAGTCCCGCTTCCTTTAAGGGCTCTTCTGTATGCTGAAGATGCTCCTCGGGGTACTTTTCATAGTCATAATCGTGAAGATAGCCTATAGCCTCCCAATGGGCCTTGTCCTCTCCGAAGAATTCAGCCATACCGCCCATTGCGGCAGAAACATTCTTTGCGTGAAGAAAAAGATGCTCTTCGGTTGTGGTAGCTGAAAGCAGCTCCTTTGCTCTTTCTAAAGTCAGCATAATATACCTCTTTTAATATTTGAACTGATCGTTGATCTTCTTCATAAAGTCGATATCGACCTTTACAACCTTTCTGTCGTAGGTGAGAAGACCGTTTGTTTCATCCTCGACATCGCTTACCTCTGTATAAACGAGAGCAGAAAGTCCTTTTTTTCTGAGAAGAGGAAGAAGACGCTTGATATAAAGCACCTCAAGAGCCTTTTCAAGAGCCGCCTGTGACTTATATATTCTGTAGCCGAAGGTCTTTTCGGTGTTGAAGCGGTGTCCGTCTATTGACATTGAATATCCGCCGAACTCGGTAAGGCATACCGCTCTGTCGTCATTCTTATCGTATTTCGGGAAAAAGAAAGGTGTGAAATAGATGTGGAAGCTGTTTACATCGCCTGCACCCTGATCGTGCCAGCCCGATGCGTGGTCAATAACTCTTGTGGGATCCTTTTCACGGAAGAATTCTGCCGCCTTTACGGAGTCAAACTGTCCCCAACCCTCATTGAAGGGCACCCACAGGCAGATAGAAACTGCATTATAGAGGGTATTTATCATTCTTTCGGCATCGGTATAATATTCATCTCTGCCCTTTTTATCCTCACGGGAGAAGAGCTTATAGTTTTCCTTTGTATCCTTAATGCCGAGAGCCTTTTTAAGACCTGTTGCAAGAGCGAATGCGGGAAGAACGGTTGTAGCGGATGTATTATAGACATCACCGCCGTTTATCATATCCTGCCATACGAGCATTCCCAGCCTGTCGCAGTGGTAATACCAACGGAGGGGCTCAATCTTGATATGCTTTCTGAGCATATTGAAGCCCATCTTTTTCATAGTTTCGATATCATATATAAGAGCTTCATCCGAGGGAGCAGTATACATACCGTCACTCCAATAGCCCTGATCGAGAAGTCCGTTCTGGAAATAAGGCTCGTTATTGAGCATAAGACGGGTAAAGCCCTCTGAATCCTTGCCTATGCCGAATTTTCTCATACCGAAATAGCTTCTTATTTCATCCTTACCGCATTTTACCGTAAGGTCATAGAGCTTGGGATTCTCGGGAGACCATTTTTCATAATCGGAAAGCTTCAGAACAAGCTCATCACCCGAGCCTGCGGCTGTTGCGATCACTGTTTCGCCGTCAAGGGCAACAGCAGAAATTTCTGCCTTTTCGCCCTGAGTGAAAACCTCTATCTTAAGAGTATCGGTGTCGATATCGGGAGTAAGCTTAACAGATTTTATAAAGCTTTCGGGCACCTCTTCAAGCCATACCGTCTGCCATATACCTGACTGAGGAGTATACCATATATTTCCTCTCTTTGAGGTCTGCTTGCCCGAAGCCTGTGAGCCTTTTTCAGAGGGGTCTGTGACCTTGAGAGTAATTTCATTTTCGCCGTCGCGTACTGCCTTTGTAATATCGACCGTAAAGGGATAGTAGCCGCCGAAATGTGTACCGAAATGAATTCCGTTTACATTGACCTCACATTTATAGTCAACAGCACCGAAATGAAGAAGAACTCTGTCATTTGTCTTTGTGAATGTAAATTTCTTTCTGTAGTAAAGTGTATCAGAGGGAGTAACATTTCTTTCAACACCGCTGAGAACACATTCGGGGCTGAAAGGCACAATAATTTCACCCTCATAGCCTTGGAATTCATCCTTTGTGGGATAAATTGCATAATCCCATCTGCCGTTAAGACAAATATATGAATCTCTTGCCATCTGCGGGCGGGGGTATTCACTGAGGGGCATTTCCTTATTAAGATTTTCGCCCCAGGTAGTAAGAAGCTTTTCCATTTTTATTCCTCCAGACTTAATACTGCATCAATTACTTCGCTGACTGTAAAAACCTCACGCTCTGCCTTTTCAATTTCGTCAAGCCAGAAGCCTGTGGATTTCATCCATATGGTGTGCCAACCGGCATTACGAGCACCCTCTATATCATTTACGGGATTATCTCCCACATAAACTATCTCATCGGCAGAAAAGCCGAGCTTTTCTCTCATTATATCAAAAATCTCTCTGTCAGGCTTATGTATTCCGTAGTCGCCCGTGACAATTATCTCATCGAAATGGCCCGAAAGCTCAAGATTTCTGATTTTTGCATACTGCAATTTATGATTTCCGTTTGTAATAAGCCCTGTTTTATAACCGAGCCCGCGTAGCTTTTCAAGCATCGGCACGGTTTCGGGAAAGGGCACGGAGATCAGCTCAAAATATTTATACAAGAATTCACAATAATCCTGAAAATCGGGAGAGCCGAGAAGGATTCCTTTTTCCTTGAGATAACCGAAAATATATTCCCAACCCGAATAAACAAAGGTCTTATCGGCATAACACCACTCAGCTGCGATTTCTTCATCAGTCATTTTTTCATTTACCTGAAATTCTTTTCTCAATGCTATCACAAGGCTTTTCAGTGTCCCGTTTCTGTCAAAAAGAGTGTGGTCAAGGTCAAATACTGCGGCTTTTATCATTTGTCGAATAATCCTTCAAAATCCTTTCCCGAGCACTTCTCAAGAGGAAGAGTAACACTCTCGCCCGTGCTCATAGATTTATAAATTGCAAGAACGCTTTCAAGGGCTCTTTTTCCCGCATATGCATCAACATAGGGGCGTCTGTCCTTTTCAATAGCCTCCTTTACATCAGCGAAAAGACTTGTATGTCCGTTTCCGTAAACATTTGCGGTCTTTTCGTGGAAGCCGTCCTTTGTATCCTCGGGATCATCAAGGAATTTCCAGACTTCTATAGTATTGGCACTTGTTCCGCCCAGCTTCACGGCACCCTCTTGTCCGATAAGAGTAAGATGCTCCTCCATATCAAAGCCCGGAACATTGACTGTGCCCTCAACCGTTGCTATGACACCGTTTTTAAATTCAAATACGGCAGTACCCACATCCTCTGCCTCGATATAGGGGTGGTGCTGTCTTCTTGTTACTCCCCAGACACGGACAAGCTCATCACCGCACATCCATCTGAGAAGATCGATTCCGTGAATACACTGGTTCATAAGAGTTCCGCCGTCGCTCTCGAATTTTCCGCGCCAGTCTGCCTGCCTGTAATAGCTTTCTCCTCTGCCCCAACGAACGGTTATTGCGGCATTGGAAAGCTTTCCGAAGCGACCGCTTTCGAGGGCTGCCCGCATTTCCTGAACGGCAATATTGAAACGGTTCTGGTGGCAGGCTGATACCTTGACCGAGTATTCCTCGGAAAGCCTTATTATTTCGTCGGCATCCTCAATACTCATTGCCATAGGCTTTTCAATAATAACATTTATCTTCCTTTTTATGGCTTCCTTTGCCGCCTCGGCGTGAAGACCGCTTGGAAGAGCAATGCTTACCAGCTCGGGCTTTTCCTTATCAAACATTTCTCTGTAGGAGCTGTATCTTCTGATACTTTCGCTGTTACAGGGAACTGCACGGGCGAACATATCGTCAATATGAGTGCTGTCGATATCACAGACAGCAAGTATTTCCAAACCGTTTTCAACAGCCGCCTTAATATGGCTGGGAGCAACTCTTCCGCATCCCACAAGTGCATATTTCATAAGCATTCTCCAAAAAAAATGTTATATACAGTTATTTTAATATTATATATATAAACTGTCAACAGAATTTCTCAAATTCCGATATGCCGTACCGTAAAATTTTCCGTGACAAGCACTCCGCAAAAAACCGTACTTCCCGCCTGAGGACATAAAAAAAACTCCGAAGCCGAAGCTTCGGAGAATTTTTTATTAATTAGTACTTGAAGTTATAGAACTTACAATAGTTCCACATATGACCGCTCTTATCCTTGATAGAGATACCGATGATCTTTGCTTCGCCGATGATGATATCAACATCAGCTGTATGATCGATGGAGATGAACTTTCCGTCGGGAGTCATTGTAGCTTCGATCTTGTAGCCCTTGTAGATTACATGGATACCGCTGAAGCCGGTAAGGATCTTTGTAACTGTGGGGTCAGTTGTAAGAGTTGTTTCGATGTCTTCCCAGTAAAGGAGAGCACCTGTAACCTGTCCGAGAACGGAGCCCTGCTTCTTGGGTGTATCTTCATCGTGCATGATGATAGTGATCTTGTAGTTTGAGCCGTCAGCTACACATGTTGCAGACTTAACCTTGCTGAGGTCTGTAAGTGTCCAAGCTGCGATTCTGTTCTTAGCTTCATCTGAACCCTTTGCACAATCCTGTTCACCTGCTTCATCCTCAGTTGTCATAAATGAACCGAGAACGCCTGTAACAGCACTGTTTACAAGAGAACCGCCGATATTAACAGCGTCAACATTCTGCCATTCCTTCTTGATGTAGCCGGCCTTACCTGCCTTGATGTCATCTACACCCTTCTTATAGAAATCTGTGATTTCCTTGGTTGTAGCAGGCATCTTGTTGCCCTGCTGGGGAGCAGCTGTTGTAGCGTCGCCCTGCTGAGGAGCAGCTGTTGTGGTTTCGCCCTGCTGAGGAGCAGCTGTTGTTGCTTCCTGAGAAGGCTGCTGAGAAGCAGCTGTTGTTGCTTCCTGTGAAGGCTGCTGAAGAGCGGGATTGTTGGGCTGTGTATCTGTACCTGTCTGTACGGAACTAAAGCCAAGACCGCTGATGTCGATGTCATTACCGTCTTTGTCAACAAAACGAACATGAATTTCCTGTGTGCAAGAAGCGAAAGCAAAAAGCATACTTGCAACAAGAGCAAGAGCAAGAACTCTTAAAGCATTTTTCTTCATTAGGTATATACCCCTTTCAATGATACGGCATCAGCCGTTTGTGTTTATGCATATGTATATGCAATACATCAATAATTTACAACATTAATGATAAAATGTCAAGTGACTTTATTAAAAATACCTTTAACAAAATCTGCATTTTGACAAAAAATCAGTTTTAATAGGAAAATTTGGTGAAATTTGTTTCGGAAACAAGAGTTATATCAACATCGGTGTTGATGGTCACGACCTTTTTTATCGATGCATCCTTAAGGGAGATCACACAGGTTACATATGTATCGTAGGATACGACCTTACCGTCGGGAGAAAATACAGCCTTGGCATAGCAACCCGAATAATTGACCTCAATATTCTTTCTTTCGACAGTAGCGCCTACCTTGGGAGCATAGGTCTTCACAACATCGTCAACGGTTATAAAATTGAATATTTTTGCATAAGCGCCCTCATCCTTTGTGGGATTCTTCGCATCGGGGAGAGTTACCGTGACAGCATAATTCGTTCCCTCTGTCTTAAGAGTTATATCCTTTATATCGTTCATAGTAAGCTGTGAAACATATCTTTCTCCGGTGGGAGTCATAATTTCAACACAGGACTGACCCTTTGAGGCACTTGCCGTCTCTGTTTCCTCTGAAAGAAGAGCTCCCTTTACGAAGCCTACAAGAGTATTTGCCGCCTGATTTGAAAGCTTTATATCGGAAACCGTGGTAAGCTTTGCCCTTTCAAAGGCGGGCATACTTTCCTTGACAAGATTCATATTTTCATTGAAGAAAGAAAGAAGCTCAGCCTTTGACATTTCCGTAGGTACCTTTTGGGCAGGAGCTGCCGTAGTGATTTCTGAAGCTGTAGTATTTTCAGCAGGAGGAAGAGTTTCAGCCTCCGTCGGGACATCGGGAAGAGTTTCAACCACCGCCTGAGTGGTCTCGGGAGTAACATTACCTATGATATTATTATTCTGCGGAAATGTGATATTGACCTTCATACAGGATGAAAGACAAAGCATCATCACAGCAAGAAGCACAGAGAATAAAGATAATAAGCTTCTTTTCATAAATAAAAAATTCCTTTACGTCTTTTTAATGATAATTTACAACATATGTCGGTTTTTGTCAACGAGTTATTATTAACCTCTCTTTCCTTTTCTTTCTTCTTGACTCGAGAGTGCTTTATAATATATAATTACAATGATATTATGAAAGGAGCGGTTATGTGAAAAGAGTTTCGGCAATTACGGTTTCTCTTTTGCTGATCGTTTCGCTTTTTATTGAAGCGGCAGCCTTTGAAATCAAAAATCAGATCATTCCCGCGCCTGTTATTACAGCATTTACAAAAAAGCAAAGCGACAGAGGAATGGAATATACCCTTTCATTTACCGATAATAAGGCAGAAGCCGAGCAGCTGAGAAAACTTGTCTATGACATCGCTCTCAGTAAGCACGGAAGCCTTGACAGACTTTTACAGTCAAACGAAGCATATCTTTGCTATGAAACAAAAAATTTCTGTCAGATAAGCACAGATAAAGCCGTCTGGCACACTCTCGGCTCTTTTGAAAACACATTTTCATTTACCCTTTATGACGATATACTTCCCCTTCTTAAGGAAAACGGTGTTGAGCTCTCACTGCTTACTGACGGCTTTACTCTTTATGTAAGAATGCTTACGGCTTCGGATAATTTCCGTGAAGAAAATACCGAAACCGTGTATACTTATACATTTTCGGAATCAAAGAAAACGGAATGTCCCTCTTTCTGCCATATCGATGTTTCTCTTCCCGAGGATGCTTTTTTCAGTGAGCCTTTTGAGCTCGGCGGATTTTTTTCGGAGCCCTTAAGCGAGGACATCCGCCTCCCCTCGCCCTCAAGACAGGGCTATACATTTGACGGCTGGTCCTTTGACGGCGGAAAAAGAATAAATACCATACCGAAGGGAACCTCTTACTGCAGTCTTTTCAGCCACTGGATCCCGATGGTCTATGAAATAAATTACTATCTTACCACCTATGACACGGACAAATCCTATTCCTTCGGTGCGGCTGATAACAGCAAAAATCCCGTTTCCTATACCGTAGGAGAGGGCTGTAAGCTATATGATATTCTGCCCCCTGTTGCAGGCTTCGTTTTTGACGGCTGGTATTATTCAAAGGATCTCTCGGGAGAAAAGATCACGGAGATCGGTCCATCTGAAACAGGCGACAAGATCCTATATGCAAAATGGCTGTCACTGAAGGATATTGAAGAAGCCAAGGAAAAGGAAAGGCTTGAATACATAAAAAGCAAAAAATTCGGAGATATTGATGACAGCGGTTCCGTAACCGCTGCCGATGCCCGTCTTGTTCTGCGATATACCGTGGGGCTGGAAAATATAGATACTTCCGTAATCAAAAGAGCGGACTACAGGAATTCGGGTACAATTTCTGCGGAAAGCGCAAGAACGACACTCAGAATAGCGGTAGGTCTTGACAGCCTTTATGATATTCTTCTTGAAAACGGTCTTCTGCCGTAAAAAATTACAGGAATTGAGCTTATGAAAAAATTTATTTCCCTTTTTCTGACACTTTTTATACTGCTGTCACTTTTCATTCCCGCAAATGCGGCGTATGTGACGGGAGAATATATCGTGTCGGATGAATATGCAGATATATATTTTTCTCCCGTATCAACCGCAAGAAAGATCGGTGAGGTTTCAAAAAACACCGTGGTCGAGGTCACGGAAATCAGAAATGACACCTATGGCAGAATTACGCTTCAGCCCGACGGAATAACAGGCTGGATAAAGCTCTCTGCTCTGAAATTCAGAGAAAACGGGAAGCCGACGGATATTACGGGAATTAAGATAAAAACACTCCCGAAAAAGCTGACATACATTGACGGAATTGAAAAGCTTGATCTGTCGGGACTTTCGGTCGTGTCCACAGATAAAAACAATAATGAAGCATATATTACGGGCTACAGCGTATTCTCTCCCGAAATGAAAGTTCCCGGAGAAAAAACCGTGACCGTCAGCTATTCCCCCGACGGCAAGTCCGTTTTTACGGCTGAATTTTCCGTCACCGTTATAAGAGAGGATGCAGTATGTATTTCAGCAGCCTCATTCCCTAAAACCCAGTATCTCGAAAATCAGCTTCTTGATCTGAGCGGTCTGTCCGTTCTGACAGAATTTTCCGATACATCAAAAAACGAAACTCTCTCCTTTGAGGAGATCATAAACGACAGCGACTATATAATAACGGGCTGTCACGGAGAAGAGCACGGCAGTGTTCTGTCTGCCGGCCGCCACACAATAAAGATCAGCTACAAATATGAGGATATCAGCTGTATTTTTGATATTGATGTCACCCCCAGATCGCTTATAAGCCTTAAGATAAAAAAGCTTCCCGACAATCTGACGGTCTATTCAAACAAGGAGATTCCCGCTCTTGACGGTCTTATTCTTGAGGCAGAGTATGACAACGGCGAAAAGGAGGACATATACCACTACAGCTGCGAAGCGGTCTGCGATCCCTCCTCATTTATCATAGGCCCCGGAAATACCGTTACAGTTAAATTCGGCGGAAAATCAGTTGAGGTGGATTTCCGTTATTCGGCAGCAGTTCCTCAGAAAATAGTTCTTGAATTCAAGGATAAGGACGGAAATACCATTCCCGTAAATTTCATTAAGGGCGAGGAAATTGATCTGAGCGGTATCAGAGTCCGTCTTGTTTACACAGACGATACCTTCCGCTATATCGACGATTTTATTATGAGCTCTCCCGATTACACCGTTATGGGCTCACAGAATATCAGCGTTGAATACCTCGAATTTTCGGAGGTCTTCACGATATACATTTCGGAGTATAACAGCAAAGGCGATGTCGCACCGAACGGCGGCGACGGTAAAATCACTGCAGTTGACGCAAGAACAGTGCTTCGTGCATCCGTAGGTCTTACCACACTCGGAGGAAAGCTTCTTTTTGCAGGGGATGCGGACAGAAACGGCAAGATCACCGCAAATGATGCCAGACTTATATTAAGAGCCTCCGTAGGACTTGAGAATCTTTATATTACACTGTAAGATTAAGCTGAAAGGATATTTTATATGAGTAAGAACAACAAAAACAAGAATAACAAGCCCGCTCCCGCACCCGAAGAGGAGAATCAGAGCATAGAATTCATTGACGAGGACGGCAATGTAATGGCTTTTGAAATTCTCGGAACGGTAGAATATGAGGGAGTGGAATATGCCGCTTTTCTTCCCACGGATGTTGAAAGCTCTCCCATTCATATCTTCGAGGTTATTGAGGAGCTTGATTCCGATTATGATACATATGCGGGAATCGGAGATCAGGAGCTTGTCGATAAGATCTACAAAAAATTTATGGAAGAATACAAGGACATTTACAATTTCACAGACTGAAAAAAAGAAGCGAAGCCGCACGGGTTTCGCTTCTTTTATTATTACATTATTCTCTGTATTTTTTCATCAGTGAGGAAAAAAGCTCCTTTGCCGACGGCGGAGTATAGGTTATGGCATTAGCCCCCGCCTCGACGGTTCTTGCGATGGTATCCCCCGTGGGCCCGCCCGTTGCTATTATCGGCACATCAGGAAAATCCGCTCTGATCTTTCTTACAAGCTCTGCAGTTTTATCAGCGGCGGCAATATTAAGAATTGAAGCACCCGCCTCAAGCCTTGCCCTTATATCGGTCTCCTCGCTGACAACGGTGATAACCACAGGCACATCCACTGCCTTTGCTACCGAAAGAATATTACTGTCTGAAACAGGTGCATTGAGAACCACTCCGCAGGCACCTTGCGCTTCAACATCCTTTGCAAGAGCCACGGTTCTTTCTCCCTGAGTAGTTCCGCCTCCCACTCCGCAGAAAACGGGGGTATATGCACCTTTTATTATGGATTCGGAAATTGCAACCTGAGGCGTGAAGGGGTAAACAGCAAATACCGCATCCGCATCGCAGTTTCTTATAATTGCGATATCTGTTGTAAAAATGAAGGTCTTAAGCTTTTTGCCGAAAACATTAATTCCGCTGCAGCGTCTTGCTTCTTCAGGGACAGTTATGATATTATGTCTTAAACGGCTTTCATAGGCGGGAATTTTCGGCTTGATCTCATTCAGTCTGACTGACATTTATTTTCTCTCCTCTTTCAGTTGTTTTAATATCAGGAAATAATACCCCGAAAAGAGTTTTTATATGTATAAAAAAATCTATCTTGAAATCACCAATGTATGCAATCTCAACTGCTCCTTCTGCCATAAGACCTCAAGAAAAAAGAATTTCCTTTCGGAGGAGGATTTCCGTCTTCTGATAAAAAAAATAAGGCCTCACACGGACTATCTTTATTTTCATCTTATGGGAGAGCCTCTTATTCATCCCGATTTCGGAAAGCTTTTAGAAGCGGCGTCAGAGGCGGGCTTTCATAATACCATAGCCACAAACGGACTTCTTATAAAAGAAAAGGCAGATGAGCTTCTGAAAAATCCTCCGTACAAAATCACATTTTCTCTTCATTCCTACGAAGCGAACCGGATGCCGCTGAGCCTTACAGAGTATCTTAAGAATATCACGGATTTCTGCAAGGAAGCTGAAAAAAAGGGAACCATATGTGTTCTTCGCCTATGGAATGAGGGCGGTGAAAGCTCTCTCAATGAAAAAATACTGACTTTTTTAAGAGAATGCTTTGACTTCAAAGAAAACCGAAAGGGCTTTACTCTTTCGGAAAGGATATACCTTGAAACAGCTGAAAAATTTATCTGGCCCGACAAAAATGCCGAAAAGCAGGAGGTTCATTTCTGTATGGGACTGCGCGACCATATAGGAATCCTCTCTGACGGAAGTGTAGTCCCCTGCTGTCTTGATGCCGACGGAGAGATCACTCTCGGAAATCTTTTTACCGAAGAGCTTTCCGATATAATAAACAAACCTCGGGCAAAAAAAATATTTGACGGCTTTACTAAAAAGCAAGCCACGGAAAACCTTTGTTCAAGGTGTCAGTATGCAACAAGATTCGGGAAATAAGCAGTTTTATTCAAGAAGCTCCGATGCTTTTTCAACAAGTCTTGCTATCTTTCCCTTAAAATCCGTTGAATTATCAATTATATAAAAATTTTTATGTCCGCTCCAGGCATCAATGATCTTTTTATCAAGCTCTCTTGCCTCGGGCGGCTCTTCCGTTCTTGCGGTATTATTGGAGGTAGTGTAGAATTCCTCTGCCCCGTCTGCCGCTGTTGTCATATGAAAGACCGCTTCATATGGGAACACAAATTCACCGCGGCTTTTTCCGAAGAATCCGAGAAGCTCTTCATATTCGCCGTCTGTAAGATAAGCACGCGAATCTGCAAGTCCTCTGTCAAGAAGAAGCAACACCTTTTCCCTTTTGAGAGCCTGCGCTCCCATAAAATAAACCTTTTCCTTTTCAAGCTGAAGAGCGGTAACACATTTCTGAAACTGAAGAGCTGAACCGAGGGCTTTTGCGCTGATGCCTGCATTTATAAGCTCCGTCGCGGTTTCGGGAATTATAATTACCGTATAGCCCATTTCCGTAAAGGCTTCCGACAGTCTTTTCATAGCGGAGGTCTTTCCGCCGCAAGGACCGCCTGTTATAACAATTTTCTTTATCATAGCCACACCCCGTTTCTGCTTCCGATTATAACAATATCCAATGGCGTTTTCAATAAAAAAAAGACGAAACTGATACTTTTCAGGTATACAAAAAAGGAAAGACCCGGCATAAAGCCGGGTCTTTCCTTTTTGGGGAAGAGAAAATAAATAAAAGGAATAATCATAAATAAATGCAATTCTTCACTGCGTTAAGATAATAACATTCAGTGTTTACTTTTTGTTTATATGTTTATGAATTTTCTGTGAACATTTTTAACAACTTATTCACATTGTCCTTTATTTGTTCAATTCCTCAAAACTGTTTTAATCAGTCAGTTTTTACCTGTGACTGCTGTTTAAGATAAGCATTGATAAAGCCGTCAATTTCACCGTCCATAACGGCATTTATATTACCGTTTTCAAAACCGGTTCTGTGATCCTTTGCAAGAGTGTAGGGCATAAATACATAGGAACGGATCTGTGAGCCCCAGCCGATCTCCTTCTGAACACCCTTGATGTCTTCAATTCGTTCAAGATGCTCTCTTTCCTTGATCTCAATGAGCTTGGATTTGAGCATTCTCATACACACTTCTCTGTTCTGATGCTGGCTTCTTTCGACCTGACAGGAAACAACAATACCTGTGGGATTATGGATAAGACGGACTGCAGATGAGGTCTTATTAACCTTCTGTCCGCCTGCGCCCGATGCACGGTAAACCTCCATTGTGATATCCTCTTCACGGATCTCTACCTCAATGGTATCGTCAATTTCGGGCATGACCTCAAGAGAAGCAAAGGAAGTGTGTCTTCTTCCCGAGGAATCGAAGGGAGAAACACGGACAAGTCTGTGAACGCCCATTTCACTCTTGAGATAACCGTAGGCATTGTCGCCCTCAATAACGACAACAGCAGATTTGAGTCCTGCTTCGTCGCCGTCAAGGAAGTCAACAGTAGTGAACTTGAAGCCGTGCTTTGTTGCCCACTGACCGTACATTCTGAAAAGCATCTGGCACCAGTCCTGAGCCTCTGTTCCGCCCGCACCTGCGTGGAAGGTAAGGATAGCATTATTGTTGTCATACTGTCCCGAAAGAAGAGTTTCAAGAGTAAGCTTTTCAATTTCGCCCTTTACTCTTTCAACGCTTTCAACACATTCGTCAAGCATACTTTCGTCTTCTTCTTCGTTGCTCATCTCAATGAGAGTGAGAGTGTCGTCATAATCGGCAACGAGATCCTCGTATTTCTTTACCTTATTCTTAAGTCCGGAAAGCTTCTGAAGCACCTTGTTGGAATTTGCGACATCGTTCCAGAATGCTTCCTCTGCGGTCTTGGCATCAAGCTCTGCAATTTCCTCTTTAAGCGCATCAATACTGAGAGCCTCTTTAAGCTCCTTAAGGGGAGAATCCTGCTCAAGAAGAGCAAGTCTTAATTCTTCATACTGAAGCATATATTTCACCTCTGAAAATAGTTGATTTGACACATACTCAATTATTATATTAAAATTATTTCATATTGTCAAATATTTTAACTCAAATAAATAAACAAGAATATGATAAAATTTATTGAAATTTTAAGTTTTATTGTATAGAATAGTAATATAAGCTATTAATCTCTATAACAAGGAGCAGAGAAAATATGAAATTCAAGGGTTGCAGCTGTGTGAGCTGTAATAATATATTTGAAGAAAACGATGATGCGGTAGTATGTCCCGTCTGCGGATCGCCCCATCACCGTGCCTGTTGGACCGAACAGGGAAAATGCGCAAATTCAGATCTTCATAAGGACGGCTTTATATGGGTCTATCCCGAGGAGCTGAAAAAAGAGGAAGCTCCCGTAAAGGAAGCACCCATTGAGACAAATCTTCGTTTTAAAAACGGAGAAAATGCCGTGGTATGCCCCCATTGTAAGTCTCTCAATTACGGAAACGATGCCCTGTGTCTTAAGTGTCAGAAGCCTCTTTTTGACACATCCGAAAATAATTTCAATAATCAGGAGCTTTCAGCTGAAGACCCTGAAAATGTGAACGGCTATAACGGCGGATATCAGGGAAACACATCAGCCTACGGAATGCCCTTCGGAAACGGCGGTATGCCTCAGGAGGACGCATTCAGCTATTACCGCCGTTTCGGCGGTCTTCGTCCCGATACCTTGGTAGACTCAATTCCCGCAAGTGAATATGCAGATTATATAGGCGAAAAGAAATCCGGTGATTATATAAGAAAATTCGTCAATATGGCGAGATTCGGCAGAAAGATATCCGTTTCCATATGTGCTCTTCTTTTCGGCCCCGCCTGGTTCTTATACAGGAAACTATATAAGGAGGGACTTTTATACGGTGCGGCAATAATCATTCTTTCTCTTCTTACGGGTATTCTCTCGCTCACCGATCAGGCAAAGCTCATATATGACGATATGGCAGTAATGTATGAACAGCTCGCCGAGGGAGAGATCACCATCGAGGAATTTCAGGCTCAGCTTAAAGAAACGGAAAGTAAATATCAGGATGTCGTTCCGAGCAAGTCCGATATGACAAAGGTATCAGTATCTCTCATTCTTTCCGTTCTGACAGTTTCAATAAGCTTAGTTATGGTCTTTTCCGCCGACAGGCTGTATCTTAAAAAAATCAAAAAAGATGTATACGAAAGCCGTGACAGGTGCTTTGATATGCCCTCTTACAGAAGAATGCTTCACGAAAAGGGCGGAGTTTCCGTAAGCGGTGCGGTGATCGGAATAGTCATAAGCGTTTTCGCTTATATACTTGAGCTTTTACCCTCATACATTTATCTGTTCAGCACAATGGCAAAATAATTAAGAAACAAATGCAAAATACAAAGCACACTTTCAGGTTTTGTGTTTTGCATTTTTTAGAGGAAAAAAAATGGCACTGAAGAAAAACGATATTATAGAGCTTGAAATAACAGGCTTTTCCTCCGAGGGAAGCGGTGTCGGCCATTTCGACGGACAGGCGGTCTTCGTTGCGGGAGCGGCAGCGGGAGATACGGTAAGCTGTGTTATAATCAAGGCAAAAAAGAACTATGCAATAGGAAAGATTCAGCATATTCTCAAGGCATCAAGGGACAGAATCATTCCCGACTGCCCTGTTTTCCCCCGTTGCGGAGGCTGTCAGTACAGACATATTTCATATGAAGCGGAGCTTGAGATAAAAACGCAGAAGGTACGCGATGCATTTAAGAGAATCGGACATCTTGATATTATTCCCGAGCAGGCTGTCGGGGCGGAATCCCCTGACAGATATCGCAATAAGGCGCAGTATCCGGTAGAGATGTCAAACGGCAGGCTTCTTACAGGCTTTTACGCTCCCTTTTCGCACAGGGTAATTGACTGCAAGAACTGTCTTTTGCAGCCAAAGGAATATGCCGATATTCTGAAAATCACCGCAAAATGGTGCGAAAAGTATAAGATATCATCATATGACGAAAAATCAGGCAAGGGACTTCTTCGCCACATATACATAAGAAAAGGCTTTTCCACAGGGGAAATTATGGTCTGCCTTGTTATAAACGGTGACAAGATTTTCAAAAAGGAAGAGCTGATTCAGGCTCTCATAAAGAGCAATTCAAACATAAAAACAGTTCTTCTTAATCACAATACAGAGAATACCAATGTTATTATGGGTAAAAATGAAACTGTTTTATACGGCAAGGGGTATATTGAGGATGTTTTATGCGGTAAGAGATTCCGCATATCTCCCCTCTCCTTCTATCAGGTAAACCGCCGACAGGCTGAAAGGCTTTATGAAAAGGCGGCTGAATTTGCCCTGACTCCCGACACAAGGGTGCTTATCGATATGTACTGCGGAGCGGGTACTATCGGGCTTACCATGGCTCATAAGGTCGATAAGCTTATCGGTGTTGAAATAGTCCCCGAGGCTATTGAGGATGCAAAGATCAATGCAAAGCTCAATAATACGGAAAATGCCCGCTTTATCTGCGCCGATGCATCAGAAGCTGCAAGAATACTGAAAGAAGAGGGAATAAGACCCGACACCGTGGTATTAGATCCGCCGAGAAAGGGCTGTGACAGCGAGCTTCTTGATACGGTGGCAAAAATGGAGCCCGAAAGAATCGTTTATGTTTCCTGTGACCCCGCAACACTTGCCAGAGATCTCTCTGTTTTAAAGGAAAAGGGCTATAAAACAATCAAAGCCGTACCCTTTGACCTCTTTCCGCGCACCGTACATATTGAAACAGTGGCTCTTGTTATTAAAGAACACTGATTTTTTCCGAGGTGACACAAATGAATGAACTGAAAAAAACTTATGTTTCCTTTACCGAATGGCCTGAAAAATCAAAGCAGACGGAATATACCGAGGAAACTCCTCTTCTCAAAGCTGACGGAACTCTGAATGCTAAAGGGTGGGCAAGAAAAAATGTATTTACATATGACAGAAGCCTTGTAAAGCACGGGCTTATCTCCCGAAAGGAATGGGATTTTTATACAATAACCGACGGCAAGGTACAGCTTCTCATAAGCTTTGCAAATATCGGAATAGGCGGTTACGCGGGCTGTAAGCTGACTGACCTTGAAACGGGAAAAATTATCTGCGATGCCACCTCATATTTTATCGGCAAAAACCGCCATATTCCTCTTTCAAAGGGTGATGTACCGGGACGCTTCAGGGATAAGATAGGAAATGCAGAGTTTGATTTCTTCACAAAGAAAACAGAAAGAACTCTTTATTTCAGAAAGCCTTATAAGGGTGAAACCGTCGAATGTAAAATAAGCATGGATATTCCCGAGGGCATGGAAAATATCACCACCGTTCTTCCCTTCAGGGAGGATAACACAAGGTATTTTTTAACTACAAAGCAGACCGCTATGCCCACGGGAGGCTTTCTCAGATACGGCAATTTCCTTTATAAATTTGACAAGGAGACCTCATTCTGCGCTATGGACTGGGGCAGAGTAAATACCATTCACGAAATGGTATGGTATTGGGGTAATGCTTCAACCTATCTTACCGACAAAAACGGAGAAAAGCACCTTTTCAGCTTTGAGATAACCTGGGCAATAGGCGACGAATCAAATGCTACGGAAACCTGTCTTTTCTATGACGGCAAGGTTCATAAGATAGGCGCCGTGGATGTTGAAAAATTCCCCAAGGACAGATTTCTTGAGGAATGGAAATTTATCAGCGAGGACGGAAGATTCAATATGACGATGACTCCGACCCTTGACAATCATTCCGATGTTGATCTCAAGGTGGGAAGAATGAACTGCCATCAGATATACGGAAAATACAACGGTACGGTCACTCTTGACAGCGGAGAAATTCTTGAAATCAAAGACCTCTTCGGATTCTGTGAATATGTTGAAAACCGCTGGTAATGAAATGGGAAAGATTCGCATAAATCACCCTATTTGCCGCGCGGGTCTTATAGGGTGTAGGTGAAATTTCTGTATTTTGTGCGGACTTGAGCTTCTCTGCCTTTATCAGAGCTTTATGGCGCTTTGTTTGCGGCATCTCGCAGTACCGATGTACAGCTTCCGATGCCGCAAACAACAAATATGGCAATTTCTCCGAACTTTCCCGTGCCGTTAACCGACTGTGTGCAGACTTTGTTAAGTTAGTTTTACCCGACGCGTGAGGGTAGGGTCTGCTATTTCCGATAAATGCCCATATTTCACGGAATTGCATCCGCTTTTCCAAAGAAAAACGGCGCACTTCCGCAAAATCTGAACATTTCTCGTCAAACGGGAAATTCTGTGCAGAGGGCAGGTTTTTGCTCGTGCCTTTCGGCACATTGCGGATGTAACTTTTTCTTTGGATTCGGGAGCTCCAAACCGCACCCCTACGGGTGAGGCTGATTTCCTATCGCAGGGTGGGGGCGCCCCGCCCGCATAGAGCGTAAGCGGAATAAGACGCGTGAGCATCTTCCTCTTATAACTCCGAAATCCGAATTTGGGCGAAGCGAACCGCACATTCTAAGACGAGAAATTTCCTATAAAGTAAAAACATAAGCACAAAACTGCTTATTGCAGTTTTGTGCTTATTGTCTTAAGGGAGTGTTTTCACTCCCTTTTATTTTTATCGGTTTATCAGAAAAGATTATTGAAAAAGCTCTTTACTGTGTCGATAAAGGAGCGGAGCATCATTACGAAATTGGTGAAATTGGGCTGTTTTTTGAACATTTCGGTTGCAGTAAGTCCCTCTATCTTATCAAAGGTCTGATCGGGGATATTATTCTGCATGAACTGAGGATATTCTTCGTATGTATCAACATAGAACTGCTCCTCGGAGGTGAGCATAATTTCGTAAAATTTTCCGTGTCCGTCGTGGGTCGTGCAGTGAAGCATATCCTTTATAAACCAGGTCTGCTCGGGAAGAGCACAGGTGGAGGCGTCAATACAGAAATCGGGAGAAATATGGTTGTGTCCGTCATCTATAGCCTGAGTATAGCCCGCCTCAAAGGTGCTTCTGATATCGGCAGTCACTGCACCCACAGAAGCGTATTTTGTATCAACAGTACCGTCAGAGGTATTCATATAAGCAGAAACAAGAGGAGTTCTCTGAATATCATAGCCTGCTACTATATATATCTTGACATCCTTATTTGCTTCGTTAAGTATCTCTTCTGCTCTTACCTGAACATTATAATGATAAGCATCAAGCTTTTTGATAAGCCCTGCCTGAGTTTCCTCATTTACCATAACGGTCTTTGCTTCCTCATAATATTCGTGGGGAACAAAGCTCCAGATACCGGGAAGAGTACCGAAAATGGGGATAAGAGCCTCATCATAAACTCTGTCGAGAAGATTCTCAACTATGGGATCAACGAGAGAAAGAAGAAGCGACCAAACACCGAGATCATCAAGAGCGGTTGCAAGACCGTAAAGGAAGCCCTGTAAAAAGTCCTGCTCAAGAGCGGGAATTGCATCAAGAGCGTAGTTAAGAAGAGCATCCTTATTTATCTCAAACTTACGGCAGTATAATTCACCCGCAACGGCTGTTCCCTTGATGGGGCAGTTCTGGAAAATTACGGTTTCGATATCCTCGGTTCCGTATCTTTCAAGATATGCCATAGCTACTACGCCGCCCATGCTTGAAGCCTTAAGCTGTACCTTATCGTGTCCCGTAAGGGCTTTGAGCGTCTGAATATCCTTGTGAAGACGGTCAGCGTGGGTATAGGGATCAAGTCTGAAATCATAGCCGAAATAATAGGAATAATCTATTCCGTGATTTGAATCTGTGGGATACTCCTCGGGAGCATATACATTTTCCTTTGAGTTTCCGTCACCGTCAAGAGCGAGCGCGCCGAATGCGGAATTTACAAAGCCTATGAGAGCATCGCCGAAGGTATCATAATCCCCTGCAATAAGAGCAGGAAGCACGGGAAGAATAACTGAAACCGCTTCTGCTACAAGAGGTCCTGTTTCGGGACGGAAAAGAGCGCGTTCATTTTCTTCACCGGGATTTTCATAAACAGTTGCACTGCCGAGAGCTGCAACATAGATTACGGGATTGAAGCCGCAATCACATTTCTCTTCCTTTTCAGCCGCAAAAGCGGGAACAAGAAGAGAGCATATCATTATAAGAGATAAAAATACAGAAATTATCTTTTTCATAATAATTATTATTCCTTTTACCTTATTAATAAAGACATCCGTCAGTATATCCGAAAGCCTTTAAGGGAAATTGCCGCTGCCGTTTCGGGCAGCGGCAAACATCATTGTTTATCCGAAATTGAATAACTGCTGGAAGAAGAGCTTGATCTTTTCAAAGAATGCCTTGATTCTGTCAAGAAGAGAGGTTATGGCATTGACATCTGTAGTTGTATCGGGAATCTCAACCTCGTTGGGATCCTTCATTATCAGCTGGAGATTTGCCATAAACAGATCCATATCAGAAGCTGAATCAATGAGATCGGTAATCGTCATACCGTTAGCCTGGAATCTGGGAGCGAGTGTATCCGCAATGGGAACAAGCACCGTTATAAGCTTATATACGGCGAAGAGTACCATATCGAGAATCTCATATTCTTCGATAAGACCTATAAGACCGTTTATAACCATATAAAGCGTTTCTTCATCGTATTCATCGAGTCTTCCCTCTTCTGCAAGATTTGCTACGATCTCACTGAGAGCTCTGTGGTTTTCTTCCATAAAGAGAACCTCAAATACGATTCTCAGAAGAGCTGTAAGGAGCTCACCGCCGCCTGCGGGGCTGAGATGTACAACACTTCTCTGTTCCTTTGACATAAAGGGCTCAAGAGTACCTACGCAGATGGTGTAAAGATCGATATAGGGAAGATGAAGCGATACGCCTTCAATTGTAAGAACATCACCTACAAGAGTGCCGAGAAGGTCACTGATAAGTGAGTTTACATCAAGGTCGAGAGGAAGAGCAAGGTTAAGAGAAAGTCCGCCGAGATCGATATTTGCAAGAAGTCCTTCAAGAAGGTCATAAGCATTAATAATGGGCTTTAAGATATCAAGAAGAACATATGCAAAGTGGATAAGGTTATTGACAAAGTCACTGAGACCGCCCACGGAGATAAAGAAGAGAAGGTTGGGAAGAAGGTTCAGGAGTGTGTCAACAGGGCTTTCATAAACCTTTTCAAGAAGACCGAGAATGGGAGATACAAGATGGTAAATTGTATATGCATCACCGCAGTCGGGATCAAGAGATGCCTCATAGTACTCGTGATATGTAAGAATATCGGGACAAGAAAGTGCTTCGAGAAGTCCGATAAATGCGTACTGATATGCGGGATATGCGGGAAGATGGATAAGACCGAGGATATCAAGGTCCTGATCCATAAATAAGAACTTGATAGCAAATGCTGCGGGAGAGAAGAGAGCAGAAACAATTCTTAAGAAAGCATCTGCACGAGTGATGCCGAAGGCCTCTGCTCCGTCAAGTCCCCAGTCAAGCTCTACATCCTGAACTACGGGAGTTTCTTCACCTGTTATGGGGTCAACGGTAACACCGCCGTCAAAGAGCTCGGGCCATGTATTAATAGCCTTGATAGCACGGGATGCAGCTGTTTCAAAGCCGAGTATCTTATCTATCGAGCGGGCAACCTTGATGGGAGTGAAGTTGACATCAAGAACGGCATCAAGAATACCTTCAAGGTCAATTCCGAGGCTGTCGTTAAGACCGCCGAGAAGCTGATATACAGTATTGAAAAGAGTATTGATAATGTCGTTTGTAAATACGCTTTCATTGAGCATATTCTCAAGGAAGCCGCCGAGACCGTCTTCCATACCCTCAATACCGAGCATTACAAGAACATCTTCAACAAGGGGGCCTAACTGAGAAACGAAATCACGGGCATATTCCTTTGTCCAGTACTGTGAGTACTTGACCTCTGCACCGTAGGTGAGAGTGGGGTTGATAGTCTTATCAAGGAGGACATCCTCGTGATAGTCAATGGGAGTTACGGGGTATGTATGAGGCTTACCTGAATAAAGGTCACCCTCTTCATTTGAATAGAAGAGCTCAAGAAGAGCACAGAGAGCTTCGTCGGGGTGGATCATAACATTAGTGATGATATCACCGAGAGTAAGACCCATGAAAAGCTCGCTTTCCATATCAAGACCGAAGCACTCGATAACCGTGGGAAGACCCTCTTGGTGAAGGTCATATCTGTAGCCGAGAGCCGAAAGCAAATAACGGAGTAAGAACTTGAATACAAGACCGGGATGGTCAACCTTAACCGTGTTTGTAACGGGATCTATCTCACCGCAGGAGATAAGCTTGGCTTCGGGAACAGCGGGGATATAATAGGGCTTCTTAACATAAGTAATATTGTCGTGATGGAAAGGATGAGCTTCATCCTCAACAAGTGAAAACTGTGTATTTGATGCGTCTGACCAGTATTCGGTATGCGCATTGCTGTATCTTCCGGGATCCAGAGCATATTCTGTCGAATCGGGAAGAACAATAACACCGTTAGCATCAGAATAACAGGCATCGTTTACAGAGTAAATTTCGTCGGTATCATATGTAAACGAAATAACCTCATTAAGAAGAGCGTTAAGAGATTTAAGCATCGCACCGGTATCATTACCGATAAGATTTGCAATTGAGCCTTCAATATTGATAGCCTGACCGACGAGAACTATTTTAAGATGCACATGTTCAAGAATACCCCAAAGGCTGTGAGTCTGAAGATCCGAGAAGCCCTTATGAGAATTTTCCTGACCGTCACCTAAGAAGTCAGCATTTGCCCAATCATCAGCATAGGGAAGGTCTCCGCCCTGACGGGAAAGAAAATGAACAAGGTTGGGAACAAGCTTCATTATAGTTTCAAATGGCTTCTTTGCTACATGGTTCATTACCCAGTCAACGATGGGAGTAACCGCCATTTTAAGACACTGTTTAAAATCAGTTGCAATGTTAGCATGGAACTGAGCAGAGGAAAGATACTCATTTTCACTAAGGCCTAAAACTCTGTAAAGAGGAATAAAAAGCTTTGTATAAAGTCCCTGTGAAGAAAGCCAGACCTTACCTAAAATGACAAGATTAATAACACCGAGGTCATAATACTTACCGAAACGCTCGTCAGCATCTTTATTTTCAAATTCTGCGTCACCGCAAAGCATTGTAACAAGAAGACGTGTGAATCCTCCGAGAGCTGCACAAAGAGCATCTATGAAAACATCCTTTTTCTTGTCAATAGGAGCATCATCAACACCCCAGACAAGAGCAGAGCAATTAACATTTTCCCAATTATCTCCGCCGTTTCTGAGAATTGTAGCAGCTGTAATATATTTATCACCAAAGTCGTTAACAAGAAGATCACCGAGAGTATTGGGATAAATTGCAAGGTTATTGTTTTCAAGAATACTTCCTACAAGGTCAACGGCAACACCGCCGATAACATCAATAGAACCGAGATTGTCAACAATAAGCTTAACTATCATCGGATAAAGAAGTTCAACCAGCATATTGATGATAGCATCGGAGAAAACAAGCTGCTGAAGAACCTTTCCTATAAGGTCTTCAAGGGTTGAATAGTCGATTTCGCCTTCAATGCCGAGAAGATCGCCGACATCGAGGAACATTGAAACAACAGTTGCAACCTTATTTGATATCTTAACATCCTCTGTTTCCTCTTCATTGGGAGC
Organism: Oscillospiraceae bacterium; assembly: GCA_015066205.1. Lineage (GTDB taxonomy): Bacteria > Bacillota > Clostridia > Oscillospirales > Acutalibacteraceae > RUG806. Next base: position 52,327 of record SVOV01000005.1, on the reverse strand, counting down.
AACAAGAGCATCAAGGTCAGAAATAATATCGTCAAGCTTTTCGGCAGTTGCCGTATATGTAGCTGTTCCGCGTACTGTTCTGGTGGGGTCACTTCTTGATGTCTTGAAAAGATAAGCAAGAGTAACCATATTACCGAGACGGTTACCGAAAACGGCCTGAAGAGCCTCGTTACTGAGATAATCGGTAAGGTCCTTTGCATAGCCGAGAATTACGGGAGTGTCGGGATGGTTATTTACGGTTTCGTCCGACCATGAAACAAACTGTGAGTCCCATTTTGTATTTGTTGCTTGATCGTAGGGAGTCATAATGTATTTATCGAACGCTAAGGTGCACTCCTGAAGATAGGGAACCGATGTAGTGTCATAGGACACCTTGATCATCAAAGCGGATGCCTGACCGTTACGAAGAAGTCCGGGGAAGAGCCCGTCGGGCTTTGTAAGGTCTGCACTTTCACCGTTATCCCAGCCGAACTCCTGAGCAAAGCCCTGATGAACTGTTTCAAGAGAAGGAGGCGCAAAGGAGAAATATGCCTTTGACATACTTTCGTTATATTCCTTCTGATATTCGATCTGATAAACAGCCGTTCTGATGGTAAGGGTGGGATTTGCCATTGAGTCAATACCGCCTGATTCCTCAAGAATGGTATCAATGGAGGTTTCAACTACGAAAGCGAAGCGGTGGAACCAGTTACCTGTATTTATTTTAAGGACATTACCTACGAAATACTTGAGAATAGCGTCTACATTGTAGTATTCCCAGTCATTCATTTCCATAAAGTAAATACCGAGCTCTGTAAGAGTAGCCTGGCTTACCTCGGCACCGAGAGCTTCAATATCCTTTACAGCCTTGTTGTAGGCTTCAATTTCTTCAGGTGTGGGATAGTAGCGGTTACCGTAGAAATCTTCATATATCTTTTCGCCCGTACCTGAGGTTGCAAGGAAATAAGGCTCTATCTTTTCTGTGATATAAGAAAGAAGAGTGGAAGCATCATAGCAACCCTGTCCGTACTTATAGCTCATAAGATTTTCAGCAAGGTAATAGAAACGGTTTGCAGCAGAGAGGATATCACCTGCAGCATTATCCCTTGCCGTAACACGGTGGTCATAGGCAAAGCCGCGGGCTTCGGTATCGAAACCGCCCGTTCCGTTATCAAGTGTAACATTTGAAACTGTGTAGTTGGTAAGTTCACGAACATGCTCATTCTGAAGAGCCAATGCAAGTAAACGGTATTGAGCGTCGTAGTCAATTTCCGCAGCGGCACCCGTAATACCGAGTGACATAACGCTGAAGAGCATAACTGCAGCAAGAAATACACTGAGTATTTTCTTCATTCGCATCAAAAAACAACTCCTTATCTGAAATTTATGCCCGAGGACATATTGATACGGAGTTATTATAATATATTTAAAGCTTTTTTTCAATAAGAGAATTTAATTTTACTTTCATTATTGTGTAAAATTATTTCTCTCGGTTTTATCAGTTTTCTACAAAATTTGTTTATTTTCTATTAATAAAAATCGGAGCTTGCCGTCGATTACATCTATTTTAACCTCTTCGGGCTCGTTATCTCCGAAAAGAAGCTCCGAGAGCGGTGTTTCAATTTCATTTATTATGAGCCTTCTGAGATTTCTTGCACCGTATGCCTTATCATACCCCTTATCCGCAATAAATGAGCTGACTGCGGGGGATATATCTGCTGAAATTCCTCTGTTTTTCAGCCTTTTTACCGTTTCTTCAAGAAGCCGCACTGCAATTTCCCGTATTTCTTCCTTTCCCAGTCTTGAAAAAATAACGGTTTCATCAATGCGGTTGAGAAATTCGGGCGGAAATATCTTTTTAAGCTCACTCCTGACAGAAGCCTTTATCAGGCTGTCCTCATCGCCGCCGTTTCCCGAAAAACCGAGAGATACCTTGCCGTCACCGATAAGCCTTGCACCCGCATTTGAGGTAAGAATAATAATACAGTTTCTGCAGTCTGCCTTTTTGCCGTCGGAGGCGGTCAGTATTCCCTCATCAAGAAGCGGGAGAAGAAAGCTGAACACATCGGGATGCGCCTTTTCTATCTCATCAAAGAGCACTACGGAATACGGATTTTTCCTGATCTTGTTGACAAGCTGACCGCCCTCGGAGAAGCCCTCATATCCGGGAGGAGAGCCTATGAGCCTTGACACCGAATGACGCTCGGAAAACTCAGACATATCAAGCCTTATAAAGGAATCCCTGCCCGTAAAAACAGCCTCGGCGAGAGCTTCTGCAAGAGCCGTTTTCCCCACTCCGGTAGGCCCGCAGAACAGAAAGGTACCGCCGGGCTTCATAGGGTCCGAAAGCCCCAGTCTTCCCCGCCTTACGGCAGATGAAACCGTCCTTATTGCACTCTCCTGACCGATGATTTTTTCACCGAGAAGCTTTTCAAGCTCTCTTAATTTCTGCTTCTCTCCCGTACAGAGACTGTGCACGGGGATCTTTGTCCAGGAGCTTACGGTCTCGGCTATATTTTCAGCCGTTACAGCAGGAAGATCCATTTCTGTTTCTCTGACAGCCGACCTTTCCTTTCTTATCATTTCAAGCAGTTTCTTCTCCTCGTCACGAAGGCGCGCCGCCTCTTCAAAATTCTGTGAATTCACTGCAAGAATTTTTTCTTTTCCTGCTTTTTCGGCTCTTTTTTCAAGCTCAAGCACCTCGGGAGATGGTGTGTCTCCCGCAATACTCACCCCCGCCGATGCCTCGTCAATAAGGTCTATTGCCTTATCGGGAAGAAAGCGGTCGGTAATATATCTTGATGATAATTCAACAGCACTTTCAAGTGCCTCATCACTTATTTTTACCCTGTGGAATGCCTCATATCTCGGACGCAGATTCTTAAGTATATCAAGGGCTCCCGCCATATCGGGCTCCTCGACGGACACAGTCTGAAAGCGTCTTTCGAGAGCGGCATCCTTTTCAATATTTTTTCTGTATTCGTCAAGCGTTGTGGCACCGATAAGCTTTATTTCTCCCCTTGCGAGAACGGGCTTTAAGATATTTGCCGCATCCACCGCACCCTCGGCTGAGCCCGCACCTATGAGGTTATGGATCTCGTCAATAAAAAGGATGATATTTCCCGCAGAAATTACCTCGGAAACCACATTTCTTATTCTCTCTTCAAAGTCGCCCCTGTATTTTGCACCCGCAACCATTGATGTCAGTTCAAGCGAATAAAGCTCCGTATTTTTAAGAAGCTCGGGCACCTCGGAGGAAGCTATACGGAGAGCAAGTCCCTCTGCCACTGCCGTTTTTCCAACACCGGGCTCGCCTATAAGACAGGGGTTGTTTTTCATCCTCCTGCATAAGATCTTAATTACTCTGTCTATTTCACGGCTTCTTCCCGTAACGGGGTCAAGCTTTCCGCAGGCAGCGGCGGCAGTAAGATTTCTGCCGTATCGTTCAAGGTAAGAAAGCCTTGAAGACGCAGTATTTTTCTCCTTGAGCCTTGTATTTCTTTTTATCTGCTCACCGTCGGAAAAATATCTTGTGATCTCCGAATAAAGCTCCGACGGGGCAACTCCCATTTTAACGAGGGCACGGCTTGCAAAGCAGGAGGGCTCCTTCAGAATCGCAGAAAGAATATGCTCTGTTCCCGCCACCGCACTTCCGTCTGCCGCGGCACACGATACTGCATTTCTGAGTATCCTCCCCGCTCTCGGGGTTATATCCTTTTCCGAAAGCCTCGTGGGAAAGCCTACACCGATATTCATTCTTATTACCTCATAAAAGGTCTGATAATTAATTTTTTTCGTGCTGAGAATCACAGAAGCCACATTCGTAGGGTCCTTAAGAAGCCCCGCAAGAATATGCTCACTGCCGATATAAGTATGCCCCATATCCTCGGCACAGCCTACGGCACTGTTGAGAGCCGCATTGGCTTTATTTGAAAATCCCGTAAACATAAACATAAAAAATACCTCTCAGGTCAATATTTAATATCGGATCACAGTTTTTTCCTTTAAAAACAAAAAAGCAAACCTTTCGGTCTGCTTTAAGTATATGGTATTTTTTACAGTTTAATTCAGCGGGCAAAATACTATTCAAATATTTTTTTGACTGTTGCCGCTCTGATTTCGTCAAGACTGCTTTCGGGAAGCTTCTGCTTTGCAAGAACACATATATTTGCCGGCTGCATACTGACAAAAAGCTTTCCTATAAGCTCAACATCTGCTTCAACGATTCCGTAAAGAGCACCGAGTCTTACCCAGGAAAGAAGCTCCATCATTTCATCCGAGGATAAAAGAACAGCATTCCTGATAAGCCCCGCACTGCGGTTTATACGGTCCTTTATATTAATATCGGATATTAAACCTTCAGCAGCGGAGCGCTCCTTTGTTGCAAGCTGAAGTGCGATAGCCTTGAGATTTCCCAATGCATCCTCTTCGCTGATTCCCATTGTAAGAGTATTGCTTATTCTGAAAATATCACCCTTTACGGAAGCACCGTCACCGTACGAGCCTCTGACGGAAAATCCGAGCTTTTGTGCAGTGGCGGAGAATTTTTCCATAGCCCCCGTTCTCGACAATGCGGGAAGATGCATTAAGACAGATGCTCTCATTCCCGTTCCGATATCCTTGGGATTCTGATTAAGAAAGCCCAGCTTTCCGTCGAAGGCAAGCTGAATACGGGAGCTTATTGCATCCTCATACATTGAAGCTGTCTTAAAAGCAGACTCAGGGTCAAGACCCTTTTCAAAGCCCTGAATCCTCAGATGATCTCTTTCGCAGAGCATTATGCTGATCTTTTCATCCTTTCCGAGAAGAAGAATTCTTCCGTCGTCCCCCGTTACAAATTCGGGGCTGATAAGATGGCGTTCTGCAAGAGCCACCACCTGAAAGGGATAAAGAGAGCTCATTTCTATAATATCGGGACAGATATTCTTCTCCTCAAGAATTCCGCAGACCCTTCTGCCGATCTCTTGCTTTTCAAGGGAATTGAGTCTTACGGGAAAGGGGAGCCCCTCGATGTTTCTTGCAAGCCTTACTCTTGTTGAAAGAGCAACATCAAAAAGCTCACGGGAGGTATTCACTCCGTTTTCTGTCATTTTACTGTCCCTCCTTTTCTGAAAGCCTCTTTATTTCGTCACGAAGCACCGCCGCCTGTTCAAACTGCTGTGCCTCAACCGCCTCGGTAAGCTGTTTTTTCAGCATTTCTATTTTTTCTTCATTTTTTGCGCTGACACTGACCGCCGAGGGTATTTTTCCCTTATAAACGGCTCTTCCGTGAAGCTTTCCGAGAGCGGGACGCAGCTTCCTCAAGAATACCCTGTAGCAGTCGGGACAGCCCGGTCTTCCTGTTTCGGAAATATCCTCAAAGGAAAATCCGCAGGTCTCACATCTCATAAGTCTTCCCGAAGTCTTGTTTTCGGAAGAGGAAAATATATTTCCGAAAACATCACGGACAGGAGAAAATGATGCGGCGGAATCAGAAAGCCCCAGCGCCGTGGCACAGGCTGTGCAAAGATGTATCTCTGCACTTTCTCCGCTTACTATTCTTTTTACATGCACTCTTGCATCATTTCTCTTGCAGTTCTGACAAAGCATAGCCGTCCTCCGTTTTTTGCATAATCCATCAAATTATTATAGTATTTTCTTTAAGATTAGTCAAGTTCACATAATATCTGTAAATACGCTTTTTATCGTAAATAATGCTTGCACCCGAATTAATTTTGTGTTATAGTATACGCTGGTAAAGATTTGAGTTTTGATTTTTCAGATAAGGAGTATGAAAATGAAAATTAAGTTTACGGAAACAATTCTCAGAGATGCAAATCAGTCCCTGATTGCAACAAGAATGCCTTTCAGTGAATTCGAGCCCATCCTCGAAACACTCGATAAAGCAGGCTATTATTCTCTTGAATGCTGGGGCGGTGCCACCTTTGATTCATGTCTTCGTTACCTCAACGAGGATCCCTGGGAAAGACTCAGAAAGATCAGAAAGGCTTGTCCCAACACAAAGCTTCAGATGCTTCTCAGAGGACAGAATCTTCTCGGCTACAAGCACTATCCCGATGATGTTGTAAGAATGTTCGTAAAAAAGAGCATTGAAAACGGAATCAATGTTATCAGAATCTTCGATGCTCTCAACGACCTCAGAAACATTGAGGTTGCAGTTGATGAGGCTCTCAAAAACGGTGCAGAGGTTCAGGGTACTATCTGCTACACCTTAAGCCCCATCCACGATCTTGACAGCTATGTGAAGACTGCAAAAGATCTCAAGGCTATGGGCGTACAGTCCATCTGCATCAAGGATATGGCAGGTATTATGAGCCCCAAGGAGGCATACGATACCGTAAAGGCTATCAAGGATGCTACAGCAATGCCCGTTGTTCTTCACACACATTCAACAACAGGTCTCGGCTTTATGACTCTTCTCAAGGCTGTTGAAGCCGGCTGCGATGTTATCGATACTGCAATTTCCTCTTTCTCAGGCGGTACTGCACAGCCCGCAACAGAAACTATGGAATATGTTCTCCGTCAGTACGGCTACGAAACAGGTCTTGACCTTGACTCTCTCAAGAAGATCAACGATTTCTTCAAGCCCTACAGAGGCGAATGTCTTAAGGCAGGTCTTCTTAATCCCGTTGTTATGGCAACAGATACAGACGCTCTCGGATATCAGATCCCCGGCGGTATGCTTTCAAACCTTGTGGCTCAGCTTACAGCACAGGGCAAGCTTGACAAGCTTCAGGAGGTTCTTGAGGAAACTCCCAGAGTAAGAAAGGATATGGGTTATCCTCCCCTTGTTACTCCCATGAGCCAGATGGTCGGCGTTCAGGCTACATCAAATGTTCTCAACGGCAGATATAAGAATATCTCCAAGGAAGTAAAGAACTATGTAAAGGGCGAATACGGCAGAGCTCCCGGAGAGATCAGCGAAGAGCTGAAGACTCTTGTTCTCGGCGACGAGAAGCCTATGGAATGCCGTTTTGCAGATACCCTTGAGCCCGCATTTGAAAAGACAAAGGCCCAGCTCGGCGATAAGGCAAAATGTGACGAGGATGTTCTTTCATACATCGCATTCCCCCAGATAGCAGAAAAATTCTTTGAGGTAAGAGAAGAACTCAAGAAGCACACCTTCACTTACAGCATTGTTGCAGTTGAGGAGGAATAAGCAATGAGAATGTTAGGCGTATTTGAAAATATTTACGGTGTCGGTGCCGAAATGGATTTCTCACAGACACTTCTTATCTCCATTGTAGGATTTTCTATAGTTTTCCTTGTACTCGGTTTCCTTGCAATTTTCGTTTATTCAATGGGTAAGGTTTTCGATGTAATGCAGAAAAAGGCAGAAGCAAAGAAAGCTGCCGAGCTTACGGCGGCTCCCGAAATATCTCCCGCTCCCGTTTCTTCTGAGGGAACTCCCCTCCCCTCGAATCAGTCCATCGGCGATCTGACTCTTATCGGAACAAGCGAAGAAGAGGCCGCTGTCATTATGGCTGTCACAAGTGCAAAAAGCGGTATTCCCCTTAACCGTCTGAAATTCAACACAATCAAATGTCTGGAGGATAATGAATAATGAAATATGTAGTAACTCTTAACGGAAAAAACTATGAGGTTGATGTAACAAAGACTGATGCAGTTATCACATCCGTTGCTCCCGCTGTTGCCGCTCCTGTAGCCGCACCCGCTGCCGCACCCGCTCCTGCCGCTGCTCCCGCAGCTGCTCCCGCTCCCGCAGTAGCTACAGCTGACGGAACAAAGGTTACATCTCCCATGCCCGGCAACATCCTTGCAGTAAACTTTACTCCCGGACAGACTGTAAAAGAAGGCGATGTTATGTTCATCCTCGAAGCTATGAAGATGGAAAATGAAATCGTTGCGCCCGTAGCAGGAACCGTAAAGCAGGTTCTTGTTTCCAAGGGCTCAGTTGTTGAAACAGATGCTGTTCTTGCAGTAATTTAAGGAGGTTCCCCTATGGAACTTATTACACAGGTTTTTGCAGGCATCTGGGAAAACTCAGGCTTAGCAACTATTCAGTGGCAGAATCTTGTAATGCTTGCCGTTGCAGGCGTTTTCCTTGTTCTTGCAATCTGGAAAAAATTTGAACCCCTTCTTCTCGTTCCCATTGCCTTCGGTATGATCCTCGCAAATCTTCCCGGAGCTAATATGATGCTTGATACCACAGGCGGTCTTCTCGGTGACCTTTCGGGTGCACCTGCTGTAGAGGGTGCACACTGGTTTGATTCAGGTGTTCTGAGAATTCTCTATGTCGGTGTTAAATCAAGTGTATTCCCCTGTCTTATATTTATGGGTGTCGGAGCAATGACAGACTTCGGTCCTCTTCTCTCAAACCCCGTTTCTCTTATTCTCGGTGCGGCGGCACAGCTCGGTATCTATTTTGCTTTCGTTGTTGCAATTCTTTTAGGCTTTACTCCCGAAGAAGCAGCTTCCATTGCAATTATCGGCGGTGCTGACGGTCCCACAGCTATCTTCACGGCTTCAAAGCTGGCAGCCCACTTACTTGCACCTATCGCTCTTGCGGCATATTCATATATGGCTCTGATTCCCATTATTCAGCCTCCTATTATGAAAATGCTCACAACAAAGAAGGAAAGAGAAGTAAAGATGACACAGCTGCGCAAGGTCTCAAAGGAGGAAAAGATCATTTTCCCCGTTGTTGTTCTTATTGTAGTTGCTCTCATCCTTCCCTCTGCCGCTCCCCTTCTCGGTATGCTTATGCTCGGTAACCTCTTCAAGGAATGCGGAGTTACTGACAGGCTTTCCGAAACTGCTCAGAATGCACTTATGAATTCCGTTACAATTCTTCTCGGCGTTTGTGTCGGTGCAACTGCAAACGGAATAGATTTCTTAAAGACTCAGACTCTCTTTATCGTACTCCTCGGTCTTATAGCCTTTATGTTCTCAACCGTAGGCGGTGTTCTTATCGGTAAGGTTCTTTATATTGTTACAAAGGGTAAGATAAATCCCCTTATCGGCGCAGCAGGAGTTTCCGCAGTTCCCATGGCAGCCCGTGTTGCTCAGAACGAAGGCAGAAAGTATAATCCCTCAAACTTCCTTCTTATGCACGCTATGGGCCCCAATGTTGCAGGTGTTATCGGTTCAGCCGTTGCAGCAGGCTTTATGCTCATTATGTTCAAAGGTCAAGTATAAAGCTCATAAATATCCCGTTACCGATCAGCGGAGTGTCCTTTCGGACACTCCGCAGTTTTATTAGCCTTACGGCAAGTGTATTGCTTAGTAATATTATGCTTCGCACAGTTTTATTCGCTTCGCGGGTTTCAGGCAAAAAAACTCGGACAGACTCCTGTTATTCAGGTATCTGTCCGTTTTGCTTTATAATCTTTTATGCGTTCTTTCTGAGGCTGTATTTTTCTTTATACTGATTATATTCGGCATCGAAATCCTCGTTGCCTGCTTTGACATTATTCAGGTAGCTGTGAGCCTCAAATTCGTCCTTTTCGGCTTCAATAACTGCAACCGCAATATTTGAACAGTGGTCGGAGATTCTCTCGAAATTATTGAGGATATCGGAAAGTATGAAGCCCAGCTCAATAGTACATTCACCCGCCTTAAGACGGTCAATATGTCTTTTTCTTACCTTTTCGGTAATTCTGTCAATAACCTGCTCAAGAGGCTCGACACGGGCTGCCATATTTATATCATTCGAGGAATAAGCCTCAACCGTGAGAGTGATGATTTCAATAAGGGCGTCGGTGAGCACCGTAAGCTCCTTATAAGCGGCATCGGAGAAGACAATATTCTTTTCCTTTATCTCCTTTGAGGTTTCAAGAAGATTAAGAGCGTGGTCGCCGAGGCGTTCAAAGTTTCCTATTGAATGAAGCATACGGCCTGTTCTTCTTGAATCCGCATCAGAAAGAGAAAGGGCTGCAACCTTTACGAGATATGTGCCGATATCGTCTTCATATGCATCGAGCTTTTCTTCCTGCTGGGCTATCCATTCGGCTGTTTTTTCATCATATTCACAAAGAATTGAGAATACGGAAAGAAGCATCTGCTTTGCATCGTCTGCCATCTTTACGGAATAGTTATCACATTCACCGACAGCAACAGAGGGCATGGCAAGAAGTCTTTCGTCCATAACAAAGATATGGCGGTCCTTTTCCGCTTTATCATTATCCTTGACACATTTTTCCGTAAGTCTTATAAGATGTTTGGCGAAGGGTGAAAGCACTACTGTTATTGCAACATTGAAGATAGAATGAACAAGGGCAATACTCCATGCTGTAGCGGGAGCATCGAAAAGAGCGGGAGCGAATATTATATCAACTATCCAGAAGACGGCAGTAAATAAAACAGTTCCTATAACATTGAGGGAAGTATGTAAGAAAGCAACTCTCTTTGCCTTTGCGTTTGTACCGACAGCGGAAATAACAGCAGTGATACAGGTACCGATATTCTGACCCATAACAATGGGAATAACCATTCCGATATCAATAAGTCCCGTAAGAGCCAGAGCCTGAAGCATACCGACAGAGGCGGCGGAGGACTGAATAATTGCCGTAATAACTGCACCTATAAGCACACCGAACAGGGGATTGTTGAATCTGATAAATACATTTTCGATACCCTCGATATTTCTTATGGGATCCATTGCCATACCCATAAATTCCATACCGTACATAAGAACGGCAAAGCCTACAAAAACGGAGCCGATGCTCTTTCTCTTGGAATTCTTTGAAAATACCACGAAAATTACACCGATAAATGCGAGTATGGGAGAAAAATTTTCGGGCTTTAACATCATCATTCCGATACTTGAGCTTTCAATTCCGGAAAGCGACAGTATCCACGCCGTAAGCGTTGTTCCGATATTTGCACCGAAAATAATAAAGATGGTCTGTGAAAAATGCATAATGCCCGAGTTTACAAGACCGACAAGCATTACGGTTACTGCAGAGGAGGACTGCACGGCTATTGTGATTATTGCTCCGAAAAGCATCCCAAGCAAAGGATTTGCGGTGAATTTCTTGAGAAGTCCTTCAAGCTTTCCGCCTGCAATTTTTTCCAGATTTCCCGACATTACATTCATTCCGAAAAGAAAGAAGGTAAGTCCGCAGAGCATCTGAATTACTGATGTGATTATCTGGGTTGCATCCATTTCTTTTCCCTCACATTATTTAAAATACATATACACCTGACATTTTATCATACCGTTATAGAGCTTTCTTCTCTTATCGGCTTTTCGCCCGAAAGCTTTTTCAAACTCCTCATCGGCTGTGATGACCGTATAGCTTCTGCCCTTCTGAGGAACAAATCTCTGTCCCATGGTTTTATAAAGCTTTCTTGCATTATCAATATCAAGAAGTCTTTCTCCGTAGGGAGGATTTACAATAACGGTAGCCCTCTCGGTTTCGGGCTCGAAATCCTTAATATCCCTTAAGGTAAAGGTCAGGTATTTTTCAACACCCGCTTTTCTTGCATTTTCCCTTGCGATATCAAGAGCAACCGGATCTATGTCGTAGCCGTAGCCGTGGAAATCAATGTCACGGCGCTGACGGTCGACCGCCTCGCTTCTCTCCTTCTGCCATACTTCGGGAGGCACCTGACGCCAGGACTCGGCGGTAAATTTCCTGAATCTTCCCGGGGCGATATTAAGAGCCATAAGAGCGCCCTCAATAAGAATGGTTCCCGAGCCGCACATGGGATCATAAAGTGTATGATAGTGCCTGAGCTTTGATATCTGACAAAGAGAAGCCGCAAGAGTTTCCTTAAGAGGAGCGGCATTGGCATCGGGACGGTAGCCTCTCTTATGAAGTCCCTTGCCCGATGTGTCAATAAACAGTGACACCTGATTCTTCATTATTGAAAACTGTATCTGATAAAGAGAGCCCGTTTCTTCAAACCAGGGAATCATAAACTTGGTTTTGAGTCTTTCCACAACGGCCTTTTTGATGATCGACTGACAGTCGCTGACACTGAAAAGATCGGAATTCAGAGAATAGCCCTTGACGGGGAAGCGGTCTTTTTTGCCGATCCACTGCTCCCAGGGGAGCTTTTTTGTACCCTGAAAAAGCTCTTCAAAGGAATGGGCCTCAAAGGTCCCCACCATAACAAGAATTCTTTCGGAAAAGCGTGAGCAGATATTTGCTCTCGCAAGAATATATTCATCACCCGAAAAAAGCACCCTGCCGTTTTCGGCACACACATCCTCCGCTCCCATCTCACGAAGCTCATCGGCAATAAGCCCCTCAAGCCCGAGAAGACACGGAACACAAAACCTGATTCTCATAGTAACACCACCAACAAGTAAATTCGGAATTCGGAATTCGGAATTCGGAGATAATCATTAAATTTACTCTCTTCAAGTCCGAAACCTTTTCCCGCCAAGCAGCTGTTTTTCATCTTTTTTTCAGCTTGCTTTTTTGAGTTTTTGTAATTGCAACAAGCATCTTTATCAACTCATTACAATCACTGTAAATACTTTCATATTGTTTCTTATTTAAGCGCCCGCTTTCATACAGAAGTTCCAACCAATAAGCACTTTCGTCAGCTTCTTTTAATGCAATCGTGAGCTTCAGGTAAAAATCCGCATCTGTCTGAGCTCTTGTAGCCTCACGGATATTAGCCCCTATGCTGGTACCTGAACGAAGCAGCTGATCTGAGAGAACATATTCTTTCTTTTCCGAGCATAAATATTTATCCAACTTTATAATGCGTAAAGCAAAAGCCTTAGATTTTTCACAAAGAATGTTATATTTCAAACAAATCCCTCCGGTTACACATAACCTTGACAAGACCAACGGTTTTGCCTTCAGCTTTCTCCGAATTCCGAATTCCGAAATCCGAATTTCAGACTGCGAATCCTGTGAGCAGTCTGATGGTATTTTCTACGCCGTCAATGTGGCTTCTTTCGTAGCCGTGGGAGGAATATACGCCGGGGCCTATAAGACCGTGACGGCAGTCGTGGCCGCCGCGAAGAGTAGCTTCAGCATCACTTCCGTAGTGAGGATATATATCAACAGAATAATCTGCACCTGTTTTTTCGGCAGCTTCAATAAGCCGTGTCGTAATATCATAATTATAAGGACCGCCCGAATCCTTGGCACAAATCGAAACCTGCTTTTCGGTACAGGAAAGTCCCTCGCCGATACAGCCCATATCAACAGAGAGCACCTCTGTTATTCCGTCAAAGGGAACAGCGGATGCGCCGTGGCCGACCTCCTCATAAACTGTTATGTGAAGATAGATTCTTCTGTCGGGAATAATATTTTCATCACGGAGATATTCTGCAAATGCAAGAATTGCGGAAACGCTCAGCTTATCATCAAGAAAACGGCTCTTTATGTAGCCCGATTTTGTTACGACCGTTCTTGTATCAAAAGCAACTATGTCACCGTTCATAATTCCGAGCGCCTTTACATCCTCGGCGGTCCTGACATCCTCATCAAGCACGACCTCCATATTATCGAAGCTGCGATCTGTCTTGTTGAATTCGCCGTTCACATGAATTGAGGGATTTTTGAGAAGAAATGTTCCGTCGAACACTCCGTTTTTTCTTGTTATCACACGGCAGTTTTCACCCTCCGTATTAAAGCCGTTGAGCCCGCCGAGAGGGGTGATCCTCAGTCTGCCGCTGCTTTTGATCTCGGCAACCATACCGCCCAGAGTATCAAGATGGGCTTCAAGAAGAAGGGCATTTTTTTCATCTTTTCCGCCAAGAGAAGCGGCAATACCGCCCTTTTCTGTTATAAAAGCATCAAAACCCAAGGCTGTAAGTTCATTTTTTACATATTCGGCTGCTTCCTTTGTATATCCCGTGGGGGAATCGATTCCGAGAAGCTTTACCGCTTTATCTATTGCTTTTTCAGCATATTTTCTGTACATATATATCACCATATTAATAATATCATAAAAAAAATACAATTAAAAGAGTAAATAAAAAAATAAAAAAAACTTATTTTTATAAAAATAATTGAATTAATAATTTTCCTATGCTATTATAACAGTAACTATATTTTATAAGGGAGTTTTTTTATGAAGCTTTTGGACAAGGCAAAAAACATAGTTTCGGATGTTTTTACATACTGGGACAAGCCGCCCGCAGGTAAATATGTACCTTATAAGGGTATTTTCGGTTATTCTGTCGGCGGAATCGGTGCATATATGATAATCACTCTCGGCACCGCCTGCCTGCTTTCGGCAAATAATACTCTTCTCACTATGACCCTCGGTGTAAAACCCACCCATGTTTACCTGATGTATGTTATCTGTGTTCTTGCCAATATCCCCCTCACGGGAATAAGAGCAAGCATCATAGACAATACCCGTAACAAGGCGGGTAAATACCGTCCCTATATTCTGACGATGGCAGTGCCCTCGGCACTTCTTTGTCTTGCAATGGTATGGATACCCTACGGCAGGTTTTCCGAAATACCTTTCCTTCAGGGTGAAATTTTCGGACAGACAAAGGCATATGTATTGAAGTGTGCAATTATCTTTGTTATCAATCTGCTTTTACACTTCTTCTACTATTTCTTTTACGACGCATACGAAAACCTCATTCATGTTCTTTCCCCCGACTCACAGGAAAGAGCCAATGTTCAGTCGGTAAAAAGTATCGTATACTCTTTTGCACCTACAGTTGTAAATCTCTTCACTCCCCTTATTGCGGGTAATATTTTCCATACAAACACAACCGATATCCGTGTTTACAGACTTTTATATCCCATTCTGACCGTGCTCGGACTTCTTCTTTGCATCCTTGTTTATAAGAATACAGAAGAAAAAATCGTTCAGGCGAGAACACACGTTGTTCAGATCAAATTCATTGACGCTTTAAGAGCTGTTGCAAAAAACAAATATTTCTGGGTAATTTCTCTTGCAGGCTGGATAGGCTTCCTCGAAGCCTCCTATGCAAATATCCTGTCCTGGCTTTATAACTACGGCGGAGCCTGTAACAGTAACGAATACGCACTTATTGTAACGGTTTACGGAAATGCTTCTCTCTGGGGTATGATCCTCGCTCCCTTCTGCATCAAAAGATGGGGCAAAAAGGCTGTTCTTGTCGTAACAAACCTTTTCAATGTTCTGTTTATTCTTATGATGCTCCCCTGCTGTCAGGAGATATCCCATGCTACCATATGGCTCGTTATGGGCTGCTTATGGCTCAATGCCCTTATGGGTTCCTTCGCACATATTCTTAACCCCGCTATTCAGGCTGACATCCGTGATTACCAGCAGTATAAAACAGGCGAAAGAATCGACGGAATGTTCTCTGCAGTTGCTACCATCGGTACTGTTATCACTCTTGCAACCTCAAGTGTTCTTCCCATGGTTTATGAAAGAAGCGGTCTTACCGAAGAAAACGCTCTTAAGATCACCTCCGACCCGAATATTCTCGGAAGAATACTTGGCGACGGAAAGACAGTCGGCGAAATACTTGCTGACCAGTTTGCAAAAGGTCAGGATAACTATTCCAATGCCACCTCTGCGCTTTATGACACAAATATTCTCCTTTCTCTTCTTCAGATCCTCATTATCCTTGCCGCTGTCGGTGCGTTTATGAATGTTATTCCCTTCTTCTGGTATGATTTCAATGAGATCAAGCAGAAATCCGTAGTACGCGTTCTCAAGGTAAGAGCAATGTTTGAAGACTTCGGTAATAATGTAACAAATGATGAGGGTCTTGTTGATGGTGTTGAAACAATAAGAACAGCCCGTAAGAATCATACTCTCGAGCCTCTTTCTCCCGATAAAAACAGCTACCGCTCCGTCAGGGATAAGGAAGAAAAGAAGGCCGCCAAAAAAGCATACAAAGAGGCAAAGGAATTCAATAAGGAAATTGAAATCGCAAAGTTCGTATGCGAAGAGCTTGACCGCTTCAATACCCGCGTGGGCAAATTCCAGCTCTCACAGGCAAACGAGGTTTATGCATTGGGCATAAATGCCATTCTTACGATGGATAAGACCAATGTAAAGCAAGAGCTGAAGACCGCAAAGCTTATGCCCGCTTCCACAAAGGAAGAAAAGGAAATGAGAAAGCTTGCCATAGAAAATGCAAAGAAAAAGCTTACTGCCATTGCTGCGGTAAAGAAGAATTTCAAGGATACGACCGAGCTTATCCAGCCCGATTTCTCCGAGCTTGACCGTCTTTATGACAGAGAAGATGAAATAAATCTTGAAATGAAGCAGCTTTATTTCACCCTTGATGAGGCTAAAAAAGCCAAGGACACTGAAAGAAAGGCTGAAATTTCCCGCAAGATAGCTTCTCTCAAGGCAGAGAAGAAGGAAATTCAGACTGCAACCAAGTCCGAAATGAACCGCCACGCATATTTCAACCGTGCCGCAAAGCCCTACCTTGATGCCGAAAAGCTTGTAAAGCAGGCAGAAAACTACACCCATCTTGATGAAATCGAAGAAAAATACGAGGAAGCAAAATGCCGTGTAGAGGAAGAAAAGGCATTACAGGAAGAAAACCTCCTTAAGGAAAAGGAACAGAAGGCTGCAGCAAAAAATAAATAAAATCGTAAGGGGGAAGCGCGAGCTTCCCCCGGGAAAGAAGAAATAATGAAACTTAAAGTTCTCTATGAAAAAATCTACAGCAAAGTATTTTCAATTCCCGTTTTTAAGGCACTTCTGAAAATTCCTTTTGTTGAAAAGCTCCTGCAGTATGAAATCGTTTCATATCTTGTATTCGGTGTTCTCACAACCGTAGTAAATTTTGTAACCTATATGGTTATGGGTATTTTTGCAGGCGAAAACTATGAAGAAAAGATCCTTTTCACCATAGGCTCTTTTGATTTTCAGCTGATACTTCTTATGAATGCGGTTGCCTGGATAGCATCCGTTTTGTTTTCATTTATCACCAACAAGCTTTTTGTTTTTGAAAGCAGCTCCTGGAAAGGAAAAGTTTTCATAAAAGAGTTTCTCTCCTTTATCGGAGCGAGAGTAATTTCGTTTTTGATATTTGAAGAGCTGATTTTTGCGCTTCTTATAAATATTCTCCATCTGAATGACCTTATCGCAAAGCTTGCAGTTGCAATTTTTGTGGTTATTTTCAACTATATTGCAAGTAAGCTTGTTATTTTCCGCAAAAAGGGAGAAAAAGATGCTTAATATTGCCGTTTGCGATGACGAAAAATACATCTGCGATTTTCTGAAAAAATCGGTAATGGACTGCCTTGCAAAAGCTGACCTTGAGGGGTGTGTTACGGCTTTTGACGACGGTCAGCCTCTTGTTGACCTTTATGAAGAGGGAAAAGCTAATTTCGACATAATTCTTCTTGACATCACAATGAAGAAATGCGACGGAATGACAGCGGCAAAAAAGATACGCGCAACAGACAGCAAGGTTATGATAGTTTTTGTCACCTCCTCTGCCGAATATGTTTTTTCAGGCTATGAGGTCAGAGCCTTCCGTTATATTCTGAAACCGGAGCTTCTTCACGGCTTCAGCGGTGTTTTCAGGGAATGTCTTGACGAAATTACGAAATCCAATGAGCTGCGCTTTACCTTTCAGAAGGCATCGGAAACCGTAAGCCTTCCGCTCAGGGATATTCTTTTCTTTGAAAGCGACAAGAGAATAATCAACATCGTAACTCCCAATGAAAAATATTCATTCTACGGCAAGCTTGACGATATTGAGGAGCAGCTGAAAAAACAGGATTTTGTCCGTTGCCATCAATCATTTCTTGTCAATGCAAAAAAAATAACCTCTGTAAGAATAAATGAGCTGACACTGCGTGACGGAGAAACCATCCCCGTCAGCAAACGCCGTGCCAAGGAAACAAACGAAGCCTTTTTATGGGCAATGAGATAAAGCTATGACTGAGATAATTGCAGCAAACTATCAGGATATTATACTCAACACCGCAAGGATATTTTCTTCGGTGTTTGAAATTATGCTTGCATTTCTTCTCATCAATAATTTTTTCAAGCCCAAGCCCCGCCTTAAAAAAATTGACTATATTCCCTTTTTTCTTCTTGCGGCGGGAATAATTCTTCTTCAGGAATATAAGGATATCGGCTATATAAAATATATTCTCGAGTGTGTTTTCCTTGTTATAATGCTTTTTACCATGTATCAGGGAAAAGTCAGGCACAAGCTGACGGCATCCGCGGTTTTTATAGCGCTTCTTGCGGCGGCTGTTATTGTTTCGAATGTCATATATTCTCTTTTAGAAAGCAATATGAATGTATCCGCTGATGAGAATTCACCCTTCTCAGAGCTTCTGCGCCTTACTCTTTCAAATATTATAATGATACCCATTGCGGTGCTTATAAGCACGGTGCTTAAGGACCGTTCAAACGGCGGCTTTGCATTCAGGATGTGGATAGGGCTTCTCATAGTCCCCGCAGTAACACTTATAACCTTTTCGGTCTTTCAGTACATAATTGAAACATATGAACTGAATCAGCAGATAAAAGCTTATATATATCTTTCCTGTATCGGAATAATCTTTATAAATGCGGTCGTTTTTATTCTGTTCTGGTTTAATCAGAGACAGTTTGTTATAAAAAGAGAAAACGACCTGCTCACCTCCCAGCTGTCCTTACAGGAAACCTCGATCAAAAATCTTGAAAACGCATATAACCGCACAAGGACCTTCCGCCACGATATAAAGAATCATCTTCTCACAATGAATATTCTGGCAGAAAACGGAGATATTGACGAAATAAAGAAGTATCTCAAGGAAATGAGCGGTATCATAGATGAATCCTCGTATGTGAGAATAACGGGCATTTCCGCCGTCGATGCTATTCTCAACGAAAAGCTCTACGAGGCACAGTCCCATAACATAACCACAAATTACGATGTTATGAAAATGGAGAAAAACAGCATAAAGCCCGTTGATATGTGTATAATTCTCAGTAATGCTCTTGATAACGCCATTGAGGCAAATCAGACCATAGACGACCCCGACGGGCGCTATATTAAGCTTAAAATGTACGGCAACGGCTCATACACCGTAATATCGGTTACGAATCCGACGGACAAAATACCCGTCAAGAGCTCGGGCAACAGCTACATCACATCAAAAAAAGACAATGAAAATCACGGCTTCGGACTTAAAAGCATTGAAAACACCGCAAAAAAATATGACGGCGAAATGCTTACCAAATGCGAGGACTCGGTTTTCACGCTTGTTATAAAGTTAAATGCACTTTCCTGATAAGGGGGATAATTATGAACAAAGAGATCCTTAACGAGATCAAAAGACTCAAGGAAGAAACAGGCACGGTGATTCTTGCACACACCTATCAGAATCCCGAAATAATTGAAATTGCCGATGTTACGGGCGATTCCTTTGCACTTGCAAAGAAAAGCCTTGCCATGGGAGCAAAAAGAGTTATTATGTGCGGTGTCCGTTTTATGGCGGAAAGCGTAAAGATACTTTCCCCCGACACCGAGGTCATTCTTCCCTCCCCTGAAGCCACCTGCCCTATGGCAGAAATGATAAGCCCCGAAAGAGTAAAAGAGTATAAGAAAAACAACCCCGATGCAAAGGTCGTGGCATATATAAACACAACTGCCGCGCTTAAGGCAGAATGCGATGTATGTGTTACCTCCTCAAGCGCACTTAAAATCGTGGAAAAGCTTGATGCACCCGAAATTCTTTTCATTCCCGATAAAAATCTCGGTTCATTTGTGAAAGAGCATTTCCCCGAAAAAAATATCGTATTATGGGACGGCTACTGCCCCGTTCACGCCACACTGACCGAGGATGATATCCTTAATGCAAAGAAGGAGCACCCCGAGGCTCTTCTTGCAGTTCATCCCGAATGTGAAAAGGCTGTAGTCAAGCACGCTGATATGGCAGGCTCAACGGCAGAAATAATCGATTTTGCCCTGAAAAGCGACAAGCCTGTTATCATAGGCACGGAACGAGGCGTTGCGGACTATCTTATTCCCGCATATCCCGAAAAAAAATTCTATCATCTTTGTCCCGAAAAGCTTACCTGTAAGGATATGAAATATACTACCCCCGAAAATGTGCTTCTTGCCCTTAAGGGTGAGGGCGGAGAGGAAATAAAGCTCCCCGATGAGCTGATAAAAAAAGCAAAGCACAGTATTGACGAAATGCTCCGACTCGGCTGAGAGGTGAAAAATAATGGCAAATAATCAGAATATTGTTGATGTTCTTGTTGTAGGCTCAGGCGTTGCCGGAATGTACGGCGCACTGCAGTTTGATAATGACACAAGCGTTATGATACTTTCCAAATACAGCAAGACCACATCGAACTCAAATCTTGCACAGGGCGGTGTTGCCGCCGTGCTTGACACCGTAAATGACAGCTTCGATCTTCATATTAAGGATACCTTTATTGCGGGCAGACACGAAAATGACCCCGAAAGCGTTGATGTGCTTGTAAGAGAAGGTCCCGATGATGTAAGACGGGTCATGGAGATGGGCGTCCGCTTTGACCGCGACGAAGAGGGCGAGCTTGATATGACCCTTGAGGGCGGCCACTGCAAGAGAAGAATAGTTCACTACAAGGACTGCACCGGTGCGGAGCTTGTAAGAGGACTTCTCAGTCAGGTCGAAAGAAAAGAAAACATCATATATAAAGAAAATACCGCACTTGTAAGACTTGTCCGAGTAAGAAGCGGCTTCAGAGCCGATCTTCTTCACGACGGTGAGTATTCAAGCATTTTCTGCAGCTACTGTATGCTTTGTACGGGCGGTGTGGGAAGAATATACAAATACACAACAAACCCAAAATCCGCAACAGGCGACGGAATCCGTATTGCTTATGAGCTTGGTGCAAAGATCAAGAATCTCAGCTACATACAGTTCCATCCCACAGCCTTTAACTCCGAGGACGGCGAGCAGTTCCTTATCAGCGAATCCGTAAGAGGTGAGGGAGCATATCTTCTCAACTGCAACAAAGAGCGTTTTATGGACCGCTATGATGACAGACTTGAGCTTGCCCCGAGAGATGTTGTTTCAAAATCCATTATTCTGGAAAGCAGAAGAACGGGAAGCAACAATTTCTATCTTGACATCACCCACGAGGATGCGGATTTCTTAAGAGAACGCTTCCCCGCAATTTCCGAGGGCTGTCAGAAATACGGCGTTGATATAACAAAGGATCTCATTCCCGTTTTTCCCTGTCAGCATTATCTTATGGGCGGAATTGAGGTCGATATTGATTCAAAAACCACCGTACCCCGTCTTTATGCCTGCGGAGAATGTGCAAATACGGGCGTTCACGGCAAAAACAGACTTGCAAGTAATTCTCTTCTTGAAGCACTTGTTTTCTCAAGAAGAGCTGCAGAGGATATAAAGAGATGTATGCTCAACGGCTTTGCTAAGGTTAGTGAGCTTCCCGCAGAGCTTGATTTTTCAGGTGCTCCTCTTCCCGAAGGACTGCGCACGGAAATAAGAAACATAATGCAAAGAGCATATTTCGTACTTCCGGATGCGGGAACGATACGCTTCGGACTTAAGCAGATAGATAACATATTAAAGCGTCTTAAGGGTGCAAAATATGCACAGACGACAAAATATCTTGAGACACTGTCCCTCGCTACCTGTGCATATATCATATTAAAGGAAGCCGAAGAAAACACTTAATACAGGCTTCATTCCGTAAGCCTTTTCAAATAATTTTTTATCAGGAGAAATTCACATATGCTTCTACCTCAGTTTTATGTTGACGACATCATAAAAAAAGCTCTTGCGGAGGATATCAATTATCTTGATACCGCAACCGCCTATGTTATCCCCGAGGATGCCGTGACCGCGGCAAAGTTTGTTTCAAAGGCCGAGGGAGTTCTCTGCGGAATCGATGTTGCAATGCGGGTATTTACTCTTCTTGACCCCGAATGCCGTTATACAGTCTATAAAAAGGACGGTGATAAGATTAATAAGGGCGATGTAATTGCCGTTATGGAGGGAAAGGCCTCAATGCTTTTACAGGGCGAAAGAACCGCTCTCAACCTCTTACAGCATATGTCGGGAATTGCAAGTGCAACAAATGAATGTGTTGAAAAAGTACAGGGAACAAATGTCAGCATTGCTGACACAAGAAAGACCCTCCCCGGTCTTCGTGCCTTACAGAAATATGCAGTGACCTGCGGCGGCGGAAAAAACCACCGTTACAACCTTTCCGACTGCGCTATGCTCAAGGATAACCACATTGATGCGGGCGGCGGAATTACGGCTACAGTAAAGAAGCTCCGTGAAAAGATCGGCCATACAGTTAAAATTGAGGTCGAAACAAGAAATATGGACGAGGTAAAGGAGGCAGTTTCAGCAGGTGCGGATATAATAATGCTGGACAATATGACGGCTGACGAAATGAGAGAAGCCGTAATATATATTGACGGCAGAGCTCTTACAGAGGCTTCGGGCAATATCACCGCTGAAAACATCAGGGAAAAGGCGGCCTCGGGAATCGATATAATTTCTATGGGTGCACTGACTCACTCCGTAAAGGCCTTTGATATTTCAATGAGAATAGACTGATGAAAAGCTTTATCAAAAAACATAAAAAGATAATAATTATCCTGACGGCTGTTTTTCTGGTGCTGTTTTCCGCTTACTGCTTTTTTCAGAATAATTTTCTTGTAACGAGCTCTTATACCGTAAGCGATGAGGAAATTCCCGAGGGATTTGACGGCTTTACTCTGGCTCAGGTATCAGATTTTCATAATACCCACTCAAAAATTCTTCAGAAGGATATTTTAAGTGAGCTTGAAAGAATCAAGCCCGATATAATACTTCTTACGGGAGATTATATTGACTGCAGAAAAACGGATATCCCCCTTGCGGTGTCTTATGCCGAAAAGCTTATAAAAATTGCTCCCGTATATTTTTCAACGGGAAACCACGAGGCATATACCGAGGATTTTCCCGTTCTTGAAAGGGAGCTTCTCTCCCTCGGAGTAAATGTGCTTCGCAACAGCAGCTCGGAAATTGAAAAAAACGGTGAAAAAATATACATAATGGGGCTTGACGACCCCACAATGGAAGAGTGCGAGGACAAATATGCGGCCGTCCGCGAGACCATTGACAATGCCCCTTATGATGACAGTGTCTATACCGTCACCCTGTCCCACCGCCCCGAGCTTTTTTCCGTATACTGCGAAAAGGGTCTTGACCTTGTTCTTTCGGGCCACGCCCACGGCGGTCAGTTCCGTATCCCCTTTATCGGAGGTCTTTATATCCCCACCGAGGGACTTTTCCCGAAATATACAGAGGGACTTCACAAGGAGAACGGCACACATATGGTAATCAGCCGCGGTATCGGAGCAAGCATATTCCCCATAAGACTAAATAACCGCCCCGAGCTTGTAACCGTAACCCTTGAATCAGAATAACCCACCCGCTGCAGTCCGACGGACTGCAGTTTTTTTATTAAAAAAACGGTTCAGAAAAATCCGAACCGTTTTTTGTTATGCTTATTTCATTGCGACGGAGTTGTTGAGGAGGACTGTGGAATAGAGGAAGAGGACCTCGTCGGCGTTTTCAAAATCAACAAGTCCTGTAAGGGCGCCTGAAGAGATATATCTTATATCAACAACCGTTATCTTTGAGTAGCTTCCGATAAAAAGAGGAGCAATGGAGCTTCCGAAGGAATCGCGGAAGAGAACAAGCTCTCTCTTTTCAGCAGCTTCCTTATTTTCAATGACGGAAACTGCAACCGTACCCGAAAGGAAAATCTCATAAAGATCGGGAGTATCGAGCTTTGACATATCGTAAACGGGTAAGTTCACGGGCTTGCCTGTATCATAATTTGTGATAACTGCATTATCTATGGCATCGTTTGTGAGATAAATTATCTCATCCGTGGGCACCTTAAGACCTGACTGATTATAGTAAACTCCGTAGAAGGGCTTTTCTATTCTGTTTTCCTTGAAATCAGCAGTAAATTCAGCACCCATTGATGTCAGAAGCTTTTCTGCAACATCAATTATGCTTTCCTGCTTCCAATGAGTATCAGTCGTATAATAATCATCAGCTGAAAGCAGGGGCTTTATATCGATATATTCTGCAAATGGAAGCTTTCCGGAAAGCTTATCCGCGAATTCATTGTAATCGAAAGCAAGATAACCGTTATTTTCTGCGATAAAGCAGTTTTTATCGGGGATGACCGAAAGAAAAACATCCGCATCAGTATCCTTAATATATTTATCATATATGAAAGTGAATTTCTCTGCGGCATAGTCTATCATATCGGGATTCTCCGGATATTCAAGCTTTGACAGATGGCCGTCAGCGTTGAATATCTTATTGTTATCCATCTTAAGGAAAAGATATTCCGATGCATATGCCTTTATGCTTCTGAAAAGATCTCTTAAGGGGAACTGATCGGGAGAAGCGTCCTCGAATTCCTTCATATATTTTCCCGAAAGCACATCAGAAACGGAAAACTCGGGGAGAAGAGATAGCTTTCTTCTTTCAGATTCGGAATATTCCGTGGGAGGCTTCAGAAGAAACCAGGCAGAAAGACCGAAGATAAGAAGGGCAGATAAGCCTATAGTAATTATATTTCTGATTTTATTCTTCATATCAATACCCTCCTTTTAGAATCTGAAATAGAGGAACGGATTAAATGAGCCGTCCACAAGGAATGCTGTACAAAGAATTATGATAACTGCGGCGAAAACGGGTGAAAGCACAGCTACGGCAGTGCTTCCTGCCTTTGTTTCTTTAAGCTTCTTAACAAGGAGCTTGGGAACGGGTGTTGCACCGATGGCGGCCGCAACAAGAATGAAAGCATAGCTTCTGAGATTATAAAGCCACATATCACCCGCAAAGCCCTCTACACCGATACCGAACATACCGCCGATATACTGCATTGCCTCGCCCATACCTGCGGCATTGAAGATAACGAAGCTTATGACAACAAGGAAAAGCACATAGATACGGGAAAGAACCTTTGATCTTGCAAGATATTTTCCGAGCCACATTTTTTCAAGTGTGAGAAGCACTGCAAAATAAAGTCCCCATACAATGAAATTCCAGTCAGCGCCGTGCCAGAAGCCTGTAAGGAACCATACAACAAAAATATTTCTCAGGTGCTTCATAAGAGAAACTCTGTTTCCTCCGAGAGGAATATACACATAATCTCTGAACCACTGTCCGAGTGACATATGCCATCTTCTCCAGAATTCCGTTACACTCTTTGAAATATATGGATAGTTGAAGTTCTCCATAAAGGTGAAGCCGAAAATTTTTCCGAGACCTATTGCCATATCGCTGTAGCCCGAGAAATCGAAATAGATATGAAGAGAGAAAGCGACAGCATAGAGCCAGTAGAAAAGAACCGTCTTTTCATCAGTTGCCTTAAAGGTTTCGCAAAGCTCACCCAATGCATTTGCAATAAGTATCTTCTTTCCGAAGCCTACACAAAAGCGTATTATTCCGTCAAATGTCTTTTCAAGAGTGTGTGTGCGGGTGCGAAGCTCTTTTTCAACATTGCTGTAGCGGACAATGGGGCCCGCAATAAGCTGAGGGAACATTGAGATATAAGCTCCGAGAGTTATGGGATTTTTCTGTGCGGGCACATCTCCCCTGTAGACATCTACGGTATAGCTTAATATCTGGAAGGTATAAAAGCTTATTCCTATGGGCAGAGCAATACGGAGAAGCGGTACGGAAAGTCCCGTTACATTATTGAAATTGCTGATAAAGAAATCAACATATTTGAAGTAGACAAGAAGACCGAGGTCAACCATCACGGACAGTATCATAAATAATTTAGAAAGCTTTTTGCCTCTGAATTTTTCTATGAGAAGTCCGAAAACATATCCGACGAGAATGGAGAAGACCATAATTATGCAGTATCTCGGCTCTCCCCAGGCATAGAAAACAAGACCTGATAGCAGAAGAACTGTATTTTTAAGCGCCTTCGGCACGATAAAATATAAGATCAGAACTGCCGGTAAAAAGAAATATAAAAATGATATACTTGAAAAAAGCATTTTAATTTCTCCTAAAACAAAAAGGAGCTGAGTTTTTCAGCTCCTTCTGACATTAAAAGTTCCTTAACAACTTAAGCAGCTGTTGTTTCTTCTGCAACTGTTGTATCTTCAGCAACTGTTTCGTCTGCTGCGGTTTCTGCATCGGGGTCATATGCTGCGGGGCCGTCAAGCTCGCCTTCCATACCGCCGATCTCGCCTTCGCCTTCTACTTCGCCTTCAGCCTCGGGCTGTTCGAAGGAAAGAGGAGCCATGATGAAGAATACCTTGTTACCAACTGTTTCAACAAGCATCTCTTCTGCAGCTGTGCAGATGTTCCAACGAAGGTTTGCATTGTCCTTAAGAGTTGTAACGAAAGCGTCTGCATCTGCATCCTCAGCAAGCTCGAAAACATAGCTTACGAAAGGAATTGTACCGATCATGGGCATAAATGCTGTACAGGAAGCGAAGCCTGTGATGTCAGCATCAAAGCCTGCAAGGTAGCCGGCTTCCATATCCTGAACCATGGGCATAAATGCTACGATAGCATTTGTGGAAAGAGCAGTAGCGATAGAGTTTGTTGTTGCGCCTTCTTTTGCAGCTTCAGCCTTGAAAGCTTCAACGAGTGTTGCAGCAACTGTCATATCAGCAGCAGCTGTTGTTGTTTCGTCAGCAATTGTTGTTTCTTCTGTGTTGCCGCCGCAAGCAGCGAAAGCACCAACGATAACGAGAGCGAGTACGATTGCGATTACTTTTTTCATTTTGATTTTCTCCTTTTGGATATGTTTTTTTGTTTTTTTATTTTGTCAGACAGGCAGTCCATTGTTCTGCCTCACTGTCAAAGTACAGATTGATAAAATGCGTTCCGTTTTTGTCCTCAAGCCTTATTGTATAGGTGTCTGCGGTATCGGCAAAGGGAACTATCCATTTTGCCTTGAGTTCTCCTGAAAATTCCGAAGACCTTTCAGCATCAAGAAGGATTTCTCCTTCTTCTGACTGCAGACTGCCGCAGCTCATTGTGATAACAGTTTCCTTTTTAAGCTCAAGCGTAAGCTCACACACTATTTCATTATTCATTCTTGCAAGCATTATGGAGCCCGTATCAGCTTCGGTTATCTGAACCTCCGCGGTAAGCTTTTCGGTGCCGACATAAATTTCGGGAGCCTTATCGCCCGTTATAATAAAAAGCCCTGCCACAAGAATTACCGCAGCAGCTGCGGCGAAGGAAGCCATTTTTCTGAACTGAACGATATTGCCCTTTTCAGCCTTTTCGGTTTCGGTGTTCATTATTCTCGAATAAAGTTCTTCGGGTGCTTTTATGCTTTTGTATTCTTCCTTGAACCTATCGTCAAACATTGAACTCCTCCTTTTCCAAAAGCTGTTTTAATGCTTCTCTGCCCCTCGAAAGTCTCATTTTGACTGCGGAAGCAGATAATTTAAGTGTTTTTGCGATAGTGTCAATGCTCATATCCTCAAGATAATGAAGCACTATGACGGAACGGATCTTTTCGGGAAGCTTTTCAACTGCCTCTAAAAGAGAGCTGTGATCCTCTGAAAAGCTTTCCTTATAAATGAGGTTTTCAGCGGTAGAAATATCCTCATGGGACCTGACAGAATTCTTACGGTATATATCCTTACACTGATTCAGTGTTGACCGTATGAACCAGGCTTTTTCGTGCTCTTCGGAAGAAAAAATCAGATTTTTCTTTATATACTTCAGAAAAACATCCTGTACAGCATCCATAGCATCATCTGCGTTTTTAAGCTGCATAAGAGAGATTCTGTAAAGCATATCCGAATATTTCACATATGCCGCAGAAATGTCACTTTCTGCCCTCGGAGCTCTGCCCAACTGACTGCCTCCTATCTGTAATACGTTTGAGAAAACCAAAAGGTCACATAAAAATCAAAAATTTTTCAAAAAATTTTTTTAACGGTTAATTTTTCTGTCGGAGAGGGATTTATTTCTTCAGGAACTCCGTCTTCGGAGCGTCCCGCTTATTAAAGCTCTCCCCGCACACCGAAGGAACGGACTACATTTCAAGCATTGCTCTTATTGAGCCGTTGCTTTCCGTTATTTCGCTGAAAAATTCGTGTGCCCATACATTATGCCTCATTCCCTGCTTTTTGTCAAAGGCAAAATATATTCTTCCGTTCACGGCAAGCTTTGCCGCTGCCCAGAATGAGCATTCCATATCATTTTTCATACTGTAGGGAACGGAGATTATTTTTTCTTCAAAAGCCTTCAGCTCAACAAAATGAGTATCGGGAGAAATATCACCGAAGACATTTTCGTCAGGTATAATACCGCCCCAGGTCTCAAAGGGAGATGCAATATACAGAGCTCCCGTGAGTATTTCCCCTGTGGGATTATTCATTTTTACGGTAATTTCCTTTTCACCTATTGAAAGCGATACCTCGGGCTCAAAAAGACCTGCTTCGTAAACATCATAGAATTCCATAGAATCATAGGTATAGAAGATCTTGACCTGTCCCTTGTATTCATCGCCGAGATAAGTTATTTCAAGAGGAATTCTGACAGAGCCCGAGCTTTCTATTTCAACGGGTATTATATTTTTATCTGCGGAAATATTGTCCGAGCAAACTACCCTGATCTCGGTTTTTATCTTCTCCGAAAGAGAATTATTTACTGCATTTATGAAAAGCACTTCCGTTTTTTCTCCCTTTGCGGGAAGTCTTTCAATGGTGGCGGCAAAGGTGAGATTACCCATGGGACTGCTTCCTGTATCGTGCTCCCAGCTTCTGATATAAACACTTTCCGGCTCTTCCTTTTCTTTTCCGATAACAGCGCTTCCTATTTTTTCTCTGACCGCTGTTTTCATAAGAGCGGTTTTTATACTGTAGGGAGTAAGACTAAGAGTCACACTGTCCCCCGAAGCCTTGAGCGCAGAGGGATTTTCCTCAAGAAGATCTGTTTCATAAGCACCGAGGACGGTAAAATCCGTCTTTATGACCGCTTTCTTGGAAAGACCCGAATTCTCGAAGCCTCTTATCACAAAGCCTCTCTCCTCGGGAGAAGCGGGAACATTTCTGAGATTGGCATAAGGGTATCCCGCCGCCTTGAAGGCTGTAACGGAAAAGCCCGCGGGAGATCTTAAAAATGCCTTTTCCTCGGGAAGAGGAGTATTTTCAGCTTCATTTACTCCCGTTACGGCATAGGGAGCTTCATTGAATTCAAAGGCCTTTTCATAAACTCCCGCTTTATCAAAGGACCCGCTGTGAGGATAAAGAGAATAAGTGAAAATATGGCTCTTTCTTTCGGGAACAAGCTCCTTTTCACCCGTAACTCTGCCTTGATTTCCGTAAAAGGCTGCGGTATGGAAAAGCATCATATTAAGAGTTGCTTTTCCCTCAACGCTTGAAGCGGGAGTGCCGTTATTTATAAGCACACAGCCGAAATCATCGGCTCTTTCGGGTGCACATTCGGTAATTACACCGCCGATATCAAGCTGACGGCCCTTTACACAGGCTTCTTCAAGAGCACCCGCAAATTCACCGAGGTGCTTTTCATCCTTTGAAATTACAAGAAGCACATCAATGTACTTTTTATACACATTATCATTATCCTTAAAATAGCATACCGCAACACCGTTATTATTAACTGTTTTTTCAATTTTTTCAGCAGTTTTTGCCTTAAGAGAGGAAAGAAGCTTTTCCTTATATTCATTTTTATCTTCAAGGAGCGATAAAACGATTCTTGTATCCGTGGAATAAACATCCTCATTGTAATGTATGATCTTCATTCCGCCGTGCTGCTCACGGTCGCTGTAAAGAGTTACGGGCACAGCCTTTTTAGTGAGAGCAAAAAGGACTCTGTCCGCCGCATCTCTTTGAATTTTGTCCTCCGTTCTTATAACGGCGGTCATACCGACATTAAAGGATGCATTGCCGTTCATATTTACGGTAAAGCTCGGACCGACGCCGAACCAACGGTTTACGGGAAGCACACGGCAGCCCGAGAAGGATGCATACTGGTGGGTCTGGAAGGACATATATTTTTTTGAGCGGGTGGAGATATGGGGAGCAAAGCGGTCATCAAAAATAACCGCGCCGCCCTTTATATCCAAGGGGAAGGTTACCGAGAAAAGGTCATCCTCGGCCTGATAATCCTCAACCTTTGTAATGAAATCAACGGTATCGGCATTTTTATATAATGTGATCTCCTGCAGAAGCACGGCAACGGTATCGAGCTTCACTCTGATATAAAGCTTCTGATACAAGGAGCATTTTTCGCTTCTGACCTCGGCCTCATATTCACTTGAAAGAAGCTTATGGCCCGTGGTATAAAGCTCGTGCTGTGTTTCCATTCTGTCGTGAATCTCCTTCATGACATAAACGGTGTTTGCAGGAGCGGGAGCGGCTTTGTCAATAAGCTCTCTCTTATGTGCTTTATCATAAAGAGAAACTATACTGCCTCCCCTTGAGGCATCGACCTCAAGTCGGAAGAATCTGTTTTCAATGACAGTATCCTTACCCTTGATTACAGGCTCCTCTGCTTTTTCTCTGATCTTAAAAACGGAATAACCCATGGCGGGAAGCTTTTTCGCAATAAACCAGCCTCTCTCACCCTCGGCCGCTGCGGTATATTCCTGTCCTCTTATATCGGTGAGAGTAAGGTGATGAGCACCTTTGAATTTTTCAGGTATATTAAACCATACCTTACCGCCTCTGTCCCAGGTAAGAGGATTGAAGACAAAGACAGAATCCTCTCTGTTTTCGGTTTTTACACCGCCTGCAATAAAACTGCAGGCTTTTTCTATGATGTCACAGAGAAGCGATGCACATTCACGGTATTCTATCATAAGGTCGATAAAGGATATCTCGTTATTTGTGCCTGTAATTGAATCGTGGTGCTGAGCGCATAAAAGCTGTCTTACAGCCTTATCGAGTGCCTTATCGGGGTATTTCGCACCGTACATAAAGGCTACGGAGGAGAATTTTTCCGCTGCGGACAGAAGATTTTCGCAAAGGCGGTTTGCCTGCTTGAAATCCGTTCTTGTGAGAATAACACCCGAATGGTGCTGGGTCAAATCTCTTGAGGAATAGAGAATTTCCGTATTTTCTCCGCTTTTTATCCCCCTTGAGGCACTTTCATTGACCTCTCTTGCAAGGTCGGAAAATACCGCAAAGGATGCCTTTGTCACGGTATTTTTCATCCATGAGGTATCGCCCTCTCTCGGGAAAGCATCTATATAGGAGAGCGCGTCGGATGAGGGGTCACAGCCCGTAACACCGAGCCTTTCAGCCGACGCCCTGTTCATACCCTTGTCGTGTAAAAGGCTTGTTCCGTCAGGGGAAACATGGCGGAAGAGGCTGTCCACACCCAGCATCATTTTTCCCCATTTTATATAATCACATCCGCCCTTTTTGCAGACCTGTGTCATCTGCGAAAAATGTCCGAAAACATCACCGGGGCAGTAGACTGTGCTGAGTCTTCCCATTACATCCCTGTGGTAAAGCTGACCGTAGACAAGATTTCTTACAAAGGCTTCGCCTGATGAAGTCAGGTCATTGGGCTGATTATAGAAGCAGTCCGCCTCGGCTCTTCCCTCAGAAAAGCTCTTTCTCATAACCTCTCTGTGCTCGGGGTAAAGAGAATAATAGGGATGAAGATAATCTATTTCGGAAAGAGTTGCCTTGAAATCGGGGTTATCAATAAGTCTTTCAATTATTGATCTTGTAATATGAAAAGCTCCGAGAGCATAGGTTCTCTGCTCCTGATGGTAGGTGGTGTCAAAATGGAAATCGGAATATACAAATTCTCTGCCCTCATAGCCGTCATAGGGGGTTACGGGAAAGAAGAACTCCGCTGTTTTATTTCCTACGGAAACAGGACAGACAACAACTCCCTTTTCCTTTGCGGGAATTTCAAAGCGGAAGGGCCGTATCTCATCCTTTTCCATAGGGGGAAGAGTGATCTCACCCGAGGAATAGGTGATCCTTCCGCCATCGGTTTTTTCACGGCTGTGAACAAATACGGGGAAAAGCTGATTTTCATTTCCCTTTTCGCCTGAATACGCAAAAGTCACCGAGGGACTTGTAAGAGCAAAGCCCTCATTTTCGAGAATTACGGGGAAGACGGAGCAGTTTGACATAGCAATATCCATACTGTCCGCAATGTAACCGGGACGGATCTTGAACATAATAAGATTAAGTCCCGCCCGAAGCGTTACGGGACACTGGAAGCCGAAGCCCCATAAGCCCTTTACCCTGCCGAAGGGACGGAAATCCTGTTCCTCTCCGTTCACAAAAAGAGAAGAGCCTGAATTTTCATAGCAGATGACCGCCTTGCTCTCATTTTTACATCTGATATAAAATGCCGCATAAAAAACAGCATTTCTCTGCTGGGTCTCATATAATGCGGGGTCGCAGGCATCCTCTTCATTGTCAAAGCGCAGACAGTTCCATTTGATAAAGCCCTTTTTCCAATAAAGATATTCGTCACCGTAATATTTATTTCTTACCTTACCTCCGAGAACGGGTACAATGCTTTTTTCTCCGCCGTCAGCAAAAAGATAGTCTTCAAGAAGAAGCTTTTGTCTTTCATACATATGCTCCGCTTCAAAGGAGCCGTCTGTATGAAGTACAAAGGGTCCTACCGTAAGAAAATCAAGAATTCTGTTATCGGGAAAGGGCTCATCCTTTGCGGGAATAAACTGTTCATAGTCAAAAACGGGATATTCGCCTTTGATATTTTCATATGTCATCATATACCGTCACCTCTTTAATTTAATATACCAAAATATTATATAAAAGTAAACATAAAGAGTTTTTAAACAAACATATATTTTTTAATATTTTTATTCAATTTTACTTGAATTCAGTTTTGAGAGTGATATAATAAGTATCAATTAAAGAGGTGATATTATGATTTCTGATTTATCGGGAGCGGCTCTCGCCTTTGTTCTCGGGCTCGGGATATGCTTCGGAAATTATAAGCTTTCGGATTTCTTTCTGAAAAAACAGCCTGATAAGTTCTCTTATGTTTCCTTAATAAGACAGGCAGTACAGGTGGTTTACATCGTTGCCTTGTTTTTTGCGGCAAAACATACTCCCTGGGACAGAACATATCTTCTTATAGGCGGTGCGCTCGGAGTAACACTTCCGATGCTTTATTTTACTACAAGGCTTCTTAAAACAAATAATTCCGTGAAAGCTCAGACGGGAAAGAAGGAGGGTGAAGAAAATGGGTGAACCGTCAAATGTAATATTCAGTCTCGGCGGTATTCTCGACATTACGGGCGAGGTCATTGCAATGTGGATAATTCTCGCGGTGATCGCGGTAATATCTCTGATAATACGCCTTACCTTAAAAGAAAGACCGGGCAGATTTCAGAATATTATAGAAACAGGAATTGAATATCTTGACAATTTCTTCGGTGATCTCTTAGGAGAAAAATCAAGAAAATATTTTACATTCCTCGGCTCTCTTTTCATTTTTATAATTTTTTCAAACTATTCGGGACTTATCCCCGGAGTCGGACTTACTGATTATGTAAAAGCCCCCACCGCCTCTCTGTCGGTCACGGCGGGACTCGGTGTTCTTACCTTCATTTTCTTACAGGGTGCCGGACTTAAATGCGGTGTAAAGCATTATTTCAAGAGATTCGTAAGCCCCATTTTTATTATGCTTCCGCTTCTCGTGCTCGACGAAATAATAAAGCCCGCTTCACTTGCACTGAGACTTTTCGGTAATGTCTACGGCGAAGAGATGGTAACTCATCAGCTGTATGAGATATTCCCCATAGGCGTTCCCGTTGTTATGATGGTGTTATCACTTTTGTTCTGTGCATTACAGGCAATGGTATATACAATGCTCGTTTCGATCTATCTTGATGAAGCGACAGAAGAAGAATAATATTCAAAGGAGAAATAAAAATGACAAATTCAGCAATCATCGCACTCGCAGCAGCAATAGCTATCGCAGTAAGCACAATAGCTCCCGCTATTGCACAGGGCCTTACAGCAAAATCAGCAATGGAAAGCATTGCCCGTCAGCCTGATGCGGCAAAGGATATCCGTTCAACCCTTATTATCGCTCTCGCACTTATGGAAGCACTTACAATTTACGGTCTTCTTATTGCTTTCATGCTCATTTCAAAGATCTGAGGTTAAGCTATGAATATACAGTTACCTGTTGTAATATGGACTGTAATATGCTTTCTCGTTCTGATGCTCATTCTTAAGTTCTTGCTTTTTGGTCCCGTTCTTTCCGTTCTCGACAAGAGAAAGGAAAAGATCAGACTTGCTTCCGAAAAAAAGGCTCAGATAGATGCACTCAACAAGGAATACGGGCAAAGAATTGAAATACTGAAAGAGGATGCAAAAATACAGCGTGAAAATTACATAAAAGGCGAACTGAAATTGATCCGTGTGAAAAACAAGACCGATATAGACGAAGCAAAGGCGGCAAGATTTTCCCTTGTTGAAGAATACAAGCTCCGCACAGAAGCGGAAAAAGAGGAAATCAAGCAGCAGTTTTCTTCCTCTGCTCAGGAGATCGCAAAAGTTTTTGCAGACAGATTGATTTCAAAGTAACTGCAAGTTAAAACGGAGATAAATATGGAAATACAATATGTAATAATAAATTTCCTCATACTTGCCGCAATTCTTGTCATAGCCGGAAGAAAGACCGTAAAGCGTATTTTCGGCGGACGCCTTGAAAGAATCAACCGTGAGCTGGATGAGGCGGAAGCAACGGAAAAAATGCCTCTGCCCGAATTCAAAGCTCCCGAAGCTGAAGAGGATTCTTTCACACTGCCAAAGGAAATAGAAGATGAAAAGCTTCTTGCCGAAAAAAAGCTTCAGGCTATAAGGCTTTTCGGAGAAAGAGAATGCCGTGAGATCCACCGTCTTATGATAGATAAGACAAAAAAGGAGCTTATGGAAAGCTTCAGAGAAACAGTAAGCGGGCTTCTTACAACAGAGCCCTATTACAGTAAGATAAGAGCAAAGGAAGAAGAAACCGTTGACAGGATCCTTTCAGAGATAACTCTTACCGCAGGCGATATGGCTTATCTTAAAAGACACGATGTTCTTTATGTTACTCTTATGTCGGCATTCCCCCTTGATAAAAAGCTTGTTGAAAAGGTAGACAAGGCTACAACGGAGCTTCTCGCAACTGTTAACGGTAAGACCTCCTTATGGGTAAAGGAGGATCCCTCTTTTATTGCGGGGCTTCGTCTTCGTATCGGTGATACGGTTTATGACGGAACCGTTTCCGAGGAGCTTTACCATTTTGAAAGAAGACTTAACCGTGAGCCTCTTTTATCAGACAATGCGGTAAAGGAAATAACAGACGATTTTCTTAAAACTGCGGCTAATTTCGAGCCTGCAATAAATAAATATCAGCTGGGCCGTGTTCTTACCATTTCCGACGGTATCTGCTGGATGGACGGTCTTGCAGATATTATGTACGGTGAGGTCATAGAATTTGAATGCGGCGACCGCGGAATGGTTCTTGATATCCAGCCCGACAAAATAGGCTGTGTTATCTTCGGTAATTTCGAGAACATCGAAAGCGGAAGTAAGGTAAGAAGAGTCGGAAGAATTGCATCTGTTCCCGTAGGCGACAGTCTTCTCGGAAGAGTTATCGACCCGAGAGGAAATCCCGTTGACGGAAACGGATATCTTGAAATACAGGGTAAGCGCCCCATTGAGGTTTCTGCACCCGCTATTCTTGACCGAGCTCCCGTCAACTCTCCCCTTTTCACGGGTATTAAGGCTATTGATGCCATGGTCCCCATCGGAAAGGGTCAGAGAGAGCTTATCATCGGCGACAGACAGACAGGAAAAACTGCTATTGCCATTGATACTATTCTTAATCAGAAGGGCAAAAACACCGTCTGCGTCTATGTTGCCATAGGTCAGAAGGAATCCCTTATTTCGGAGATAAGAGAAACCCTCGAAAAGCACGATGCTATGGATTATACCGTTATAGTTTCCGCTCCCGCTTCGGAATCGGCGGCGCTTCAGTATATGGCTCCCTTCTCGGGCACTGCCGTCGCAGAGCATTTTATGTATGAGGGCAGAGATGTTCTTATAGTTTACGACGATCTTTCAAAGCACGCCGTAGCCTACAGAGAGCTTTCTCTTCTTTTGCACCGCCCCTCTGGACGAGAGGCATACCCCGGAGATATATTCTATCTTCATTCCCGTCTTCTTGAGCGCTCCGCACATCTTTCGGATAAGCTGGGCGGCGGTTCAATTACGGCTCTACCCATAATTGAAACTCTTGCAGGCGATATTTCGGCATACATCCCCACAAATGTTATATCTATCACCGACGGTCAGATATTCCTCGACAGCGAGCTGTTCAATGAGGGTCAGCGCCCCGCCGTCAATGTCGGTCTTTCCGTATCACGAGTCGGCGGCTCTGCACAGAGTAAGCTTATGAAGCAGGTTGCGGCTTCTCTTCGCACAAAGCTTGCACAGTACCGTGAGCTTCAGGATTTCACACAGTTCGGCACCGATATAGACGAGGTCACAAGGCGTACTCTCGATTCGGGCAAAAAGCTTACCTCTACTCTCAAGCAGGGCAGATATGCTCCCCTTGACAACTGGAAGCAGGCTCTTATCCTCTTTGCAGTTTCGGAAAATCTTACGGGTGACAATGACCTTGAGGATAACACCTATCAGAACGGTCTTTTCAGCTTCTTTGAAAACGAAAAAACCGAGCTTGCCTCTCTTCTTAAAAGCGGTCAGAAGATGTCCGATGAAACAAAGGATAAGGTAAGAGAAGCTATAGTCGAATACACGGCAGGTGTCTGAATATGGCTACATTACAGGAACTGAAAAAGAAGCTTAAGGGAATTCAGTCAACGGTTAAGCTTACAAAGGCAATGAAAACTGTATCCTCGGTTAAATTTTCCAAGCTCAACCGTCTTTATTCCGAGAATTTACAGTATATGGAGGCTTGTAACAGCTTCTATTCGGCATATTCCGAGGAAATAGACAGATATATCCCCTCGGCATCGGACGGTGCACCTCCCGCTGTTTTCGTAATGGCATCAAACAAGGGAATGTGCGGCGGCTTCAACACGGAGATATTTTCCTATTTTCTGAAGGAAAAAGGCTCTTTTCCCGAAAATACCCTTTTCTTCCCCTGCGGAAAAAAAGCTGTAGCCTTTTTTGAAGAGAAAAGGATCCCCTATGAACGCTCTTTTATTTTTGATGATGCTCCGACGGTTGAAGAGATCAGAGCTTTTCTCGATGAGATTCTTTCGATGAGAGAAAAAAATATGATCTCCGCTGTTTATGCGGTATATCCTCATTTCAAGAATGTTATGAAGCAGCTTCCCGAAACGGCTGTGCTTTTTGCTCCCTCTGAAAAAAAAGAGTGTGAAAGCGAGGCTCTTACAGAGTTTTTCCCCGACAGGGAAACTGTTTTTAAGAATGTTGCCGATATAGTTATTTTCAATAAGGTATATGACCTTGTTTTACAGACGGCTCTCGGCGCTCAGGCGGCAACTCTCACCACCATGAGAGCGGCTTCCGATACGGCTACGGCTTACTGCGCAAAGCTTCAGACGGATATCAACCGTAAACGCCAGAGCGAGGTTACGGCAGATGTAATAGAAACGGCACAGGGATGATCCTGTGCAAAAAAGGAGTAAATTTTTATGTCAAAAGGCTCCAAGGGTATGGTAATGCGAGTTACAGGCCCTGTTGTTGATATACTTTTTGATACATTTGAAATACCCGATATCTTCCACGCCGTGAAGATAGAAAAGGACGGACATACCTTTGTTCTTGAGGTATCCCAGCATCTCGGCGACGGAATGGTAAGATGTATCTCAATGCATTCCACCGACGGTCTTTCGAGAGGTCTTTTTGCCTTTGACACGGGTGAACCCATAAAGATCCCCGTAGGCGAGGAAACCCTCGGAAGAATGGTGAATGTTCTCGGCTCCCCCATTGATAACCGTGAAG
This sequence comes from Oscillospiraceae bacterium, assembly GCA_015066205.1. Classification (GTDB taxonomy): domain Bacteria; phylum Bacillota; class Clostridia; order Oscillospirales; family Acutalibacteraceae; genus RUG806. Next base: position 14,517 of record SVOV01000005.1, on the reverse strand, counting down.
AGATCGAAAGCGGCAATAAATGGCCCATTCACCATCCCGCCCCCAATTTTGCGGATATTGTTGCCTCCGATGAGATACTTGAAACAGGTATTAAGGTAATTGATCTTATGACCCCCTATGTCAGAGGCGGTAAGATAGGTCTTTTCGGCGGTGCCGGTGTCGGAAAAACAGTTCTTATTATGGAGCTCATAAGAAATGTTGCCTTTGAGCATAACGGATATTCCGTTTTTGCGGGAGTCGGAGAACGCTCCCGTGAGGGCAACGATCTTTTCAATGAAATGAAGCAGTCGGGAGTTCTCGATAAGACCGCTCTTGTTTTCGGACAGATGAACGAAACCGCGGGAGCAAGACTGAGAGTTCCCCTTGTAGGTCTTACAATGGCTGAATATTTCAGAGAAAACTCCCATAAGGATGTTCTTTTATTCATAGATAATATTTTCAGATTCTCACAGGCAGGAAGCGAGGTTTCCGCTCTTCTCGGAAGAATGCCCTCGGCTGTCGGCTATCAGCCGACCCTTGCATCCGAAATGGGCAAGCTTCAGGAGAGAATAGTTTCAACGGGCAACGGCTCTATAACATCGGTTCAGGCAGTATATGTCCCCGCCGATGACCTTACGGACCCTGCTCCCGCAACCACCTTCTCACATCTTGACGCCACTACCGTTCTTTCGAGAAAAATAGTTGAGCTCGGTATATATCCCGCAGTTGATCCTCTCGAATCCTCATCAAGAATTCTTCTTCCCGACATAATCGGCGACCGCCACTATAAGGCAGCAAAGGAAACACAGAGAGTTCTTCAGAAATATAACGAGCTTCAGGATATTATTGCCATTCTCGGTATGGAAGACCTTTCCCCCGAGGATAAGGGAACGGTCAAGAGAGCAAGAAGAGTTCAGAGATTCTTAAGCCAGCCTCTTCATGTTGCAGAGGCATTCAACGGTATCAAGGGCGTTTATGTTCCCGTCGATAAAACCATTGAAAGTATGGAATGTATATTAGGCGGCGAATGCGACACAATTCCCGAACAGCATTTCCTTAATGCGGGCACTATTGATGATGTTTACGCCCGTAACAAGGAAACCGTATAAATTAAAACAGGATGATGCTTATGGCAGACAATAAAAACGGACTTCCGCTGACACTTAAAATAGTTACCCCTACGGGGGCTTATGATGATATTTTCTGCGACAGCATAAATATTACTCTCAAGGACGGCAAAAACAATAAGGGCGGCGGCTCTTACGGAATACACAAGGGACATACAGCTTCTGTTTTTGCCACCGATAAGGGCAAGATCACGGCTTCAGTCAGCGGAAAAGAGATTTTTTCCGAAGAATTCGGCGAGGGCTTTGCTTCCTTCGGAGAAAATATACTTACTGTTATGACAGTAAGATAAGGGAAAACAAAGGAGAAAATAAATGTTAAAGCGCTTTTTAAGCTACTACAAGCCGCACAAAAAAATGCTGACACTTGATATGGGAGCTTCTCTTCTCATATCGGTCATCGGTATGGTGTATCCCATTGTCACAAACAAGATGCTCAATGAATACATACCGAATAAAATGTATCTGACAATAGTTATTTCCGGCTCTGCGGTGCTTTTTCTCTATGCACTGAGAATGTTTCTTCGTTACTTTGTTCAGTATTACGGACATATAATCGGTGTCAAAATGCAGTCACAGATGCGGCAGGATCTGTTCTCCCATCTGCAGAAGCTCCCTTTCAGCTTCTATGATAACAACGAAACAGGTAAAATAATGACAAGGATCACAAGCGACCTCTTTGAGGTATGTGAGCTTGCCCATCACGGCCCCGAGAATCTTCTCATAAGCTCCGTAATGATAGTTCTTTCATTTATATACCTTGTAACCATTGACCCCATTCTTACTCTTATAATTTTCACCTGTGTTCCCATTCTCATTGTGGTCACATTCCACTTAAGACGGGCAATGAAGCAGGCTTTTGACGAAAGAAGAAAGAGTAATGCAATAATCAATGCCGCAGTTGAAAGCAGTATTACGGGTATCCGTGTAACAAAGGCATATACAAACGCAAAAAGCGAGGTTGAGAAATTCAAGGTCGGTGACGATTCCTTTGTGAATTCCTCAAGAAAAGCCTACAGCGCAATGGCAAAATTCCATTCCTCTACCACATTTATCACAGATGTTTTCAATGTCTTTATTCTTATAGCAGGCGGTCTGTTCCTTTATTCGGGCAGAATCTCCTTCGGTGATTATTCAACCTTTATAGTATCAGTAAACCTCTTTATAGGCCCCGTAAATACACTTATAGGCTTTATGGAGCAGTTCCAGAACGGTGTAAGCGGCTTCAAGAGATTTGTTGAAATTATGGAAGAAGAGCCCGAAAAGGACCGTGAAACTGCGAAAGAGCTTAAGGATGTAAGAGGCGAAATCGAATTCAGGGATGTGACCTATTCCTATGAAAAGGGCAATGAGGTTCTCAAAAATGTAAACCTGAAGCTTCCCAAGGGAAGAAAGCTCGCCCTTGTAGGCCCCTCGGGAGGAGGAAAAACAACACTTTGCCATCTTCTTCCCAATTTCTATAAGCTCGGTGACAATAACGGCTCAATTCTTATTGACGGTACGGACATAAAGGATCTGACCCTTGACTCCGTAAGAAAGAATATCGGTATCGTTCAGCAGGATGTTTTCCTTTTTGTGGGAACTATCCGTGATAATATTCTTTACGGCAGACCCGATGCCTCGGAAGAGGATATGATAGAGGCGGCAAAAAGAGCCAATATTCACGATTTCGTTATGACCCTTGAAAAGGGGTATGATACAGAGATCGGTGAAAGAGGCGTTAAGCTCTCGGGCGGGCAGAAGCAGAGACTGAGTATTGCAAGAGTATTCCTTAAAGACCCCGCAATTCTTATTCTCGACGAAGCAACAAGCGCCCTCGACAACACAACAGAGGTGCTTATTCAGGAGGCACTTGACGAGCTTTGTGCGGGAAGAACCACTCTTGTTGTTGCCCACAGACTTTCAACCATAAGAAATGCCGACGAAATTGCCGTTGTAATTGACGGTGAGATCAAGGAAAGAGGCACCCACGAGGAGCTTATAGACCTCGGCGGCACATACAAGAGCCTCTACTCCCTCCAGTTCAGAGATAACGATTTTATCGAATAAATAATAATTAAAGGAGCTGCAAAAAAAACTTTCGTTTTTTTACAGCTCCGATTTTACTGTAGATTTTATTCGGTTTCATACCAGGACCGGTGGCGTTTCATATAGTAGGTGTAGGCAGGGGTGCTTTTGATGTCTTTTATGAATTTCATCCAACCCTTTTTTCTTGCTTTCGGGATATATCTTACATACACCTCAACATTTTCGGAAACATCCACCATAAGCTCAATAAGGGACATAAGTCTGTCAAGGTCTTCTGTGTTTTCATCGACCTTTTCGCCGTAATAGACATATTTACGAAGATGGGGATGCTCAATGAGAATTCTGTCAATTTCAAGGGAATTTGCCACAAAATTCTGATATATCTGACTGTTTATGGTCTTCTGAAGATTAATGCTCTGATAAATGACACCGAGTAAGCTTATAACCGATATAATAATGGTAATGATATCAAATAAGTCCATAATATCTCCTCACTTAAGCAAAAGCACCCCTATGAAAAAAGGGGTGCTGAATTTTTACTGCATGGGCATGCCGGGGGTGCCGCCGCCCATAAGTCTTTCCATAAGTCCGGGCTTTTTGGGTTTCGGGGGCTTATATTTGGGGGGATTCTGAAGACGGAGTCTTGCGGATCTGCTTTTTCTCAGCTTCTTTGCAACTGCAAGAACGGGCTCTAACATACTGTCTGTAAGATAGGGCATAACCTGCTGAACAACAGCGGCATCCTGAAGCACGGGGCCGAGTACGGTTACTGCAATGAGGCTCTGAACCTCATTTGTTCCGTCCTCATAGATTTCCGAAATAACATTGAAGAGTCTCTTCATCTTCTGAGGATTATTTTCTTTTATTGTTCTTTCAACAAAGGCATTTGCGTGGGAAACAAAGAATTCTTCACAGAGGAATTCACCGTATTCCTCAATATTGCGGGAAAGTTCATCCTTAAGCTCGGGATAGATACCTGTGAGCTTTGTGGCAAAGGTGATGGGGTCATACGACAGAGCACCGCTTTTTGCCGCAGCACGGGAAACGGTTGATATATTCTTTGTTTTTACAGCTGTTTTCTTCTTTACGATAAAGGTTTCGGTCATATATTCATTGACCTCGGTAGCAATACCCTTTACATCGCGCTCTGTGTATTCGTCAAGCACAAAGAGATAAGTTGTATCTCTTGTAAATGCGGCATCGTCACCTCTGGGAGCATCCTTTTCGGCAAAAAGAAGATGTATTCTGTCATCGCTGAAAACGAAACGGGTAACACCCTTATCGCCTGAAAAATCCATAACAACGGCGTCGCTTCTTTCATAAGCGGGACAGCCTGTTTTTTTCATACCTTCCTTATATTCGGGCTCAAATCCGCACTGAGACATAGCGGATGAGATTGAGTTATAAAGTAATTCGAGAACCTGAATTCTTTCCATTTATTTGTCCTTTCAGCCGTTAAGAGCGGCAAAGTTTTCTTTGTTTGATTTATAAAGATTTTTGAATACCTTGTACTGCTTGTCATAAACAGCTTTATTCTCTTTATTGGGAGTATAGGTCTTTACTGCGGGGATAAGGCTCTTTGCCTTTGAGAAATCGGAGATAAGCCCCGAGCCTACCGCAATAGTTACAGCCGCACCTACGGCACCTACATTCTGAGGCTTGTCAACGACCTCAATCTTCTTTCCGAGCACATCACTGAGTATCTGGCTTGTCATATAAGAAAGTGCGCCGCCGCCTACAAAGCGGATGGTATCAGATGCCTTGACCTTCTTTTCCTCAGCCTCCATAAACCAACGCAGATGGAAGCATACGCCCTCAATAACTGCACGGATAAGCTCACTCTTGCCTGTTTCAAGGCTTATATTGAAGAACATACCTCTTGAATTGGGGTCCTCAAAAGGACAGCGGTTACCGTGAAGCCAGGGAGTAAAGATAACTCCTCCGGAGCCTGCGGGAACCTCACTTATTACATCGGACATATAGTCATAGAGGTTTGTATATTCGGTTTCAAAGCTGCCTGCAACATCTTCCTTTTTGAGATAGATATTAATTTCATCAAGTGCAAGATGATCCTTTACCCATTCAAGGCACTTACCTGCTGTTTCAAGCTCGCCGAAATAGTTGTAATATCCGGGAACCGCACCGATAACGGCGGCTATCATAGCGGAGGCATCAACTATTGATTTATCAACAACCGTTGAGACCCAGCCTGAGGTTCCGCAGTAAACATGGGTATCACCGAGAGCAACTGCACCGGCGCCGACACCGATAAGAGAAGCATCTCCTCCTCCGCCGTAAACCGCGATACCGGGACGAAGACCAAGCTCCTCGGCTTCCTTTTCACGGAGCGGGCCTACAACATCAGTGGAATTTATAATTTCGGGCAGATGCTTCACATCAACACCGAGAGATTTACAAAGGCTTTCGCTCCAACATTCGTGCCCCTTACGAAGGTCATAAAGAAGAGCACCGAAGGCAGAGTCCCTTGTCATTACAAATTTACCTGTCATACGGCAGATAAGAGCTTCCTTTACATCAAGCCACTTATGTACCCTCTTAAAATTCTCGGGCTCGTGATTCTTTACCCAGTTATATTTCCATACGGGGTCCTTTACGGATGCCGCAACAGCACCTGTTATCATAAGAGATTTAAGAAGGATCGGTATGCTTGCACCGGCTATCTGAATACCGTGGGCAACACCCTTTTTGAGCTCCTCTCTCGCACGCTGATCCATATAGCTCATAGCGCGTCTTACAGGCTTTCCGTCCTTATCTACAAGAACAAGACCCTGCATCTGTGAACAGAAGGAAATACCCTCAATAAGAGATGCATCTATGCCCGCCTCGGCAACAGCCCTTTTAGAGGTATTACACATAGCAGTCCACCATTCATCGGGATCCTGTTCTGCACCGCCGTCGGGGAAAACATAAAGCTTATAGCCTTCAGAAGCACTGCCGAGAAGCTTTATTGTATCAGAAATCTCAAAGACACAGGTCTTGACACCTGTTGTACCGATATCAAATGTTATAGCGTACATAGACAAATCTCCTTTTTTTGTAAATCATAATTCAAAGCTGACGAATTCTGATCTATATAGTTTTTCTTCCTTCGATTGCTCTCATAAGAGTTACACTGTCGGCATACTGAAGGTCGCTTCCTACGGGAAGACCGTAAGCAAGTCGGGATACAATCACACCGAGGGGCTTGAGAAGCTTTGAAATATACATAGCCGTAAGCTCTCCCTCAACATTGGAGCCTGTTGCCATTATGACCTCTTCTATTCCGCCCTCTTCAATTCTTGAAAGCAGCTCTTTTATTGCAATATCATCAGGTGAAACATCATCAAGAGGTGATATAACACCGTGAAGAACATGATATGTGCCGTTATATTCGTTTGTATTTTCTATTGCCATAAGAGCTTCCACATTTTCCACAACGCAGATAACAGACTGCTTTCTTGCCGTATTTTTACAGACGGGACAGATATCTTCATCCGTAAGATTACAGCATATGGGACAGCGGTGAATTTTTTCACTTGCCTCTCTTATGACATCGGAAAGCTCACCTGCCTCTTCTTTTGAAAGAGAAAGCACATAAAAGGCAAGACGCATTGCCGTTTTTGAGCCGATTCCGGGCATTTTTCTGAACTGTTCGGTTAATTTTTCAAAAGAAACCGCACTTTCCATCTGTTATTCTCCTCAGAAGCCGAGTCCGGGGATTCCGAGACCGCTTGAAAATGCACCCATTTCTCTGTCCATGGTATCGCTTGCCTTTCTTATTGCTTCATTGAGAGCGGCAATAAGAAGATCTTCAAGCATTTCAACATCCTCGGGATCAACGACCTCGGGCTTTACGGTAATACCGAGGATCTCGTGCTTACCGCTAACCTTTACTTCAACAGCTCCGCCGCCTGCAGATGCGGTAAACTCGCTGCTTTCAATCTCAGCCTGCTTATTTGCCATATCCTCCTGCATCTTCTGAAGCTTTGCCATCATATCGTTTCTTGACATATTATTCTGATTGGGAATTCTTGCTTTCATATTAATACTCCTTCGGAATTAATCCAATTTTATTTTATATTCCTTGCCGAGAATACTCGCGGCAGCCTGTGTTACAAATTTTCCGAGCATCTGCTCTTTTACAAAAATTTTAAGATTCTTGTCTGCGAGGGTGATATATATCGTCCCACCCTCTATTCTTGCAACCGAGCCTGTAAGCTGACCTATAAGAGGCGGGAAAAGATGCTCTGTTTCATAGACGATCTTTCCCCAGGTAGTCCTGTCAATAGAGCCTGCGGCGGCAGTTTCCGGTATTGATTCTTCAAATGAAGACTCATATTTATTCTCAAAGACCTCCCGTCTTTCGGGAACGGCCTCCGTTTCTTCTTTTTTATGATTGCCCTCGTGCATTTTTACAAAGGATTCAAAATCAAAGGGCTCATCATCGTCATCTTCCCCGCCTGCGGCAAACATCGCACCGAATGTAGACGAAGAGCCTTCGGTCGAAAAGCCCTTGAATTCTCCGAGTGAAGAATTATTTGAATCCGGAGTTCGGAATTCGGAATTCGGAGTTTCGCCAAAGGAAGGTACCTCGTCGAAGGGCGGTGCTTCATCAAAAGGCGGTGCTTCGTCAAAAGGCGGAGCTTCGTCAAAGGGCGGTGCTTCGTCAAAGGGCGGTGTTTCGTCAAAAGGCGGTGTTTCGTCAAAAGGCGGCGCTTCGTCAAAAGGCGGTGCTTCGTCGGAGATCGGAGCTTCTTTCGGCGCCGGGAAGCTTTCCGATTTTTCTTCTCTCTTGGGAATTTCTCTCATAACAGGCATTTCTGAAGGCACTGTCTGAACGGGAGAGGCCTTTAATACACCTCGTTTTAACATTTCTATTTCTTTTTCAAGCTGAGCAATTCTTACTCCGAGAGCCGCCGCCGATTCATCTGTTTCGGGTCGGGTCAATCGGATGAGAGCCATTTCGGCTTCAATTCTTCTGTTCTGCGTCTTTCTCATAGCCTCTGTTGCAGAGGTGAGGATATTCAGAGCATAAAGCACTGTTTCCTTGGGGAATAAATCGGATATCTGTCTGATCTCGTTCAGCTCGGTGGCAGTACACACAAGAAGATTTTCGGGACTGTGTACTGTTTTTACTATAAGAAAGCTTCTGAATCGGTCGATAAGCTCCGAAATCAGTCTTTCGGTATCGCACGAGCCCTTATGAAGCTCATCAAGTATCATAAGACATTTTGCGGTATCTCCCGAGGCTATGGCTTTTATAAGTCCGTATATATGCTCTCTTCCCATAAGTCCTGCAGAGGATGAAACGATATCCACATCAACAGTATTACTTACGCTTATACATCTGTCGAGGAGCGAAAGAGCATCTCTCATTCCGCCGTCGGCGATTCTTGCGATAAGCATTGCAGCCTCGTGAGAAAGCTGAGCGCCCTCTTCACCTGCAACATATTTCAGTCTTTCTGCAATATCCTGAGGCTCGATCCTTCTGAAATCAAATCTCTGACAGCGAGAAAGAATAGTTGAGGGAAGCTTATGCACCTCGGTTGTGGCAAGAATGAATTTAACATGCTCGGGAGGCTCTTCAAGAGTTTTAAGAAGCGCGTTGAAGGCCTCAATGGTAAGCATATGAACCTCATCTATGATGTAAACACGGTATTTCGCCTGTGAGGGAGTGAAATTAACCTCGTCCTTAAGAAGACGGATATCATCAATACTGCGGTTACTGGCGGCGTCTATTTCAACAATATCAAGCACACTGCCCGAATCTATTCCGCGGCAAAGCTCACATTCGTTACAGGGGTCACCGTTTACGGGGGCAAGGCAGTTTACAGCCTTTGAGAAAATTTTTGCACAGGTAGTTTTACCCGTTCCTCTTGAGCCTGTAAAAAGATAGGCGTGAGAAAGCCTGTTTTCCTTTACCTGCGAGGAAAGCGTCCTTGTGACCTGAGGCTGACCGATAACATCGGCGAATACCTTAGGACGCCATTTACGATATAAGACCCTGTACAATATGCTCAACTCCGTTTCGCAAATGCAAAATGCAAAGTGCAGAATGCAAAATGATTATTCTGAAGCTTATAGCATAAGAGCGAAAAACAGAAAAATACGCAAGCTTACCTGAACCCTTCACAGTTCGCTTTTACCTGTACGATTCAAGGGCGCCGCCCTTCCGACAGGTCACTTCTTCACTCTTCACTATTACTTCTTCACTTTTTTCAAATATGAAAAAATTTTGCCTCTGTCACACGGCGTGCAGGCGGACTGTGTCGCACGGGCTGACCGCTTAATGCTGCTCGGTTCCCCGCCTGACATGGTTCGCGGCGCTCCGTCGCACAGGACCAACACGCCGCATGACAGAAGCAAAATCCAAAATTATTGTATGAAATACAAGCCGATTTATCATCAGCTTAGTTATTATAGTATAAATAAATACTTTTTGCAAGTCTTTTTTAAATATTTAAGAGGCTTCACGGCTTATTGCTCTTTATTTTTCCCGTCAGATGAAATATAATGTATAAAAGGTGATGAAATGAAATACAAAAACATAGTCAGAGGGGAATTTATTTCCCGTCCCAACCGTTTTATCGCAAAGGTAAAAATCGACGGTGTGGAGCATACCGTTCATGTGAAAAATACAGGAAGATGCAAGGAGATACTTGTTCCCGGTGCCGTTGTTTATCTTGAAAGATCGGAAAATCCCGAAAGAAAAACCGCATACGATCTTATCGCCGTTGAAAAGAAAACAGAAAACGGAAAATTACTTATAAATATCGATTCACAGATACCTAATCTCTGCGCCGCCGAATTTCTCCCCGTCTCGGGGCTTTTTCCGAAAGGCACCGTAATCAGAAGAGAGGTTACCTACGGTAATTCCCGTTTTGACATTATGGCAGAGTCACCGTCAAAAAAGGCTTTCGTTGAGGTCAAGGGTGTGACGCTTGAAAAAGACGGAACCGCTCTTTTTCCCGATGCCCCCACCGAAAGAGGCGTCAAGCACATAAAAGAGCTTATCCGTGCGCATTCCGAGGGCATTGACACATATATAATGTTCATTATTCAGATGGAGAACATAAAAAGCTTTTCACCGAATGAAGAGACCCATCCCGAATTTGCCGCTGTCTTAAGAGAAGCTGACAAAGCGGGGGTAAAAATACTCGCCTACAGCTGTAAAGTTACCGAAAATGACATAACAGTCAGTGAGCCTGTTAAAATAAAGCTGTAACGAACTGCATCTGCTTACATTCTGACAAATATCTGTTGATTTTTTTGTGAAAATGTGATAATATATTATGACTAATTTTAACGGAGAGAGATATGAACGAGGAAAGACTGCTGAAAATTATAGATATATCCTCTGACGGTGTTGATACGGACAAGGTTGAAATGGAAACTACCTGTATTTATTACGGCACTCCCGACAACTATACCGTTGAATTTGATGAGATCTTTGCAGAGGATATGAAAAGCCATACGGTGCTCCGTGTAAAAGACGGAGAATGTGCCCATCTTTTAAGACGGGGCTCAATAAATACCGAGCTTATTATAGAAAAGGGCAAAAGACATAACTGTGCATATGCCACTCCCTACGGAGAGCTTATGGTGGGAATCACCGCACAGGAGATTTCAAGCGATGCAAAAGAGGATTCATTAAAGCTTAAAATGAACTATACCATAGATTTTTACGGCGAGGTCAACCAGACAAAGGAAATGACCGTAACAGTCGGTAAGAAAATTTCTTGAAAGGACGAAAAAAATGAGCGTACTTGTAAAAAAAGCCGAAGCACAGCTTCAGACAGCAATAGAAAATGCGATAAAAAAGGCTCAGGCAGCCTGTCAGCTTCCCGAGGCTGAGCTTCTTCCCATAAAGACAGAGATCCCCGCCGACAGGAAAAACGGCGACTATTCCACAAATGCCGCTATGGCACACGCAAAGGCATTCCGTATGCCTCCCGTAAAAATTGCGGGAGCAATTATGGAAAATCTTGAGCTTGACGGCACATATTTTGAAAAATGCGAATGTGCGGGCGCAGGCTTCCTTAATTTCACACTTTCAGAAAAATATTACAGTGATATTCTCTGTGATGTAATTGAAAAGGGTGAAAAATACGGTCATTCCGACCTCTTCAAGGGCAAGCGTGCTCTTGTTGAATTCGTTTCCGCAAACCCCACAGGGCCTATGCATGTAGGTAATGCCAGAGGCGGTGCTATGGGTGACTGTCTCAGCGAGGTGCTCTCCTGGGCAGGCTATGAAACCGAAAGAGAATTCTATATAAACGACGGCGGAAATCAGATAGAAAAATTCGGTCTTTCTCTTGATATCCGCTACCGCCAGCATTTCGGTGACCCCATTGAAATGCCCGAGGATTCATACCACGGACAGGATATTATCGACCACGCCGAAAACTTTGCCGGAATCTACGGCGACAAATATATCAATGCATCCGAAGAAGAAAGAAGAAATGCACTCGTAAATTATGCGCTTCCTCTTAATATTGAGGGACTTGAAAGGGATCTTCTCAAGTATAAAATAAAATATGATACCTGGTTCAGAGAAAGCACTCTTCATAATTCCGGCGCCGCTAAAAGGGTTGTTGATCTTCTTACTGAAAAGGGATATACCTATGAAAGCGAGGGCGCACTCTGGTTCAGGGCTGAGCAGTTCGGCTGTGACAAGGACTTTGTTCTCAAGCGCTCCAACGGCTTTTATACTTATATAGTTCCCGATATTGCATATCATTATAACAAATTACAGGAAAGAAGCTTTGACCTTGCTGTTGACATTCTCGGTGCTGACCATCACGGCTATGTGCCCCGTCTTAAGGCTGCCCTTACCGCTCTCGGAATTAATCCCGACAGACTTCAGGTAGTTCTTATGCAGATGGTAAGACTTGTCAAGGACGGCGAGGTAATCAAGGCATCAAAGCGTTCAGGCAAGGCAATTACCCTTGTAACTCTTCTTGAAGAGGTGCCCATTGATGCGGCAAGATTCTTCTTCAATATGAGAGAGGCAAATTCCCACTGTGACTTTGACCTTGACCTTGCGGTTGAAGAGAGCTCACAGAATCCTGTTTACTACTGTCAGTATGCCCACGCAAGAATCTGTTCAATTTTCAGAAAGATGGAAGAAAACGGCACTGTTCTTTCAGATGAAGTACAGCTTAAAGAGGGACTTCTCACCCACGAAACAGAAAAAGAGCTTATCCGTTTCATCGCTTCCCTTACGGGAGAAACCGAAGCAGCCGCAAAGCTTCTCGATCCCTCAAAGCTCACAAGATATGCTGTTGACCTTGCAACCTGCTTCCACAAGTTCTACAATTCCTGCCACTGCGACATTGACGACGAAGGCCTTAAAACTGCAAGACTTACACTGTGTAAGGCCACTGCAATAACTCTTAAAAATGTACTCGGACTTCTCAAGGTAGATGCACCCGAGAAAATGTAATTCCGATATAGACACACTCGGTAAGTTAAAATATTGGTGATTTTATGAATGATACAGAAAGAACCGTAGCACAGAACAAAAAGGCTTATCACGATTATTTTGTTGAAGAAACCTATGAAGCGGGACTTGAGCTGTACGGAACAGAGGTAAAATCCATCCGTGAGGGCAGAGTAAATCTCAAGGATTCCTGGTGCCATATCAAGGACGGCGAGATATTCACCAACGGAATGCACATCTCCCCTTATGAAAAAGGAAACATCTTCAACCGTGACCCCTTAAGACCCAAGCGTCTTCTTATGCACAAAAGAGAGATAAATAAGCTTTTCGGCCTTATGAAGCAGCAGGGCTATGCAATTATCCCCTTAAGTGTATATTTTGTCCGCGGCAGGGCAAAGCTTAAGATAGGTCTTTGTAAGGGTAAAAAGCTCTACGATAAGCGCGAGGATGCCGCAAAAAAAGCCGCCAACCGCGACATCGAGCGTTCTCTTCGCTCCGACAAAAATCAGTAATCAACCGTCAGTTTATCCGATTTTTCCGAAAAACAACCTTTCGTTGAGGAAACGGACTTCATTTCAACCTTTGTTCAATTCAATTTTTTCGGTTTTTCCGATAGAATATAACTGAAAACGGCAAAGCCGAAAGGAGAAAATGAAAATGACATTATTCACAAAAAAAGAAAATGAAAAGCCCGATGAAGAAAGAACCAACGAAATGAGCACACTCGGAGAAAGACTGGCTTTTGCCAGAAAAAACAAGGGGCTGACACAGGATGAATTAGCAAATCATCTCGATGTTACCCCTCAGGCAATATCGAAATGGGAGAATAATCTATCCTGCCCCGACATCCTTCTTCTTCCGAAAATATCAGAGATCCTCGGGGTCGGAATAGAAGAGCTTCTCACCGGAAGCGAAAAAAGAGAAGCCGCAGTCAGAATCCCCTTAACCGATAACAGCAAGCTCCGATTGAAGATCAATATCAGTCCTGTCAACAAAAAGCCGACAAAAATCACCGTTCCCGTGGCTCTCGTCAAAAAAATAGCAAGAATCGGAAACGGTATTTCGGGAATAGTCGGCGGGGACACCATAAGCAGCTCTCAGATGGAGGAGATACTGAGCCTCGCTGAAGAGGGTGCAACAGGTGAAATTCTCAATATCGAAGCCGATGACGGAACAATTATAAAAATCGAAATAAGCCAATAATTTTCAGTTGATTTTATATAAAAACAATTGTATAATAAAATTCCCCCAAAAAAATCAAACACCTGCGTATTTCTCGCAGGTAAACAGCAAAATCCAAGCACAATCAATCCTTCAACATCCGACAAAGTCGGATATATAACGCCGACAAAGTCGGCATATCACTTGCCGAAGGCAAATATCACATCAGGCAAAACCTATACATAACTGCAGATTTGCTCCGCAAATCTGCCCTATGGGGGCGAAAGGATTTCGACGGGGAATCCGAGTCTTGATAAGCGAGCAGAGGCGAGGCACCTCTATAAAAGCTTCAATGTTATAAAATAAATAACAAAAATACAGTTTTAGCAGCTGCCTAAGTGCAGCAGCCGTCATTCCCGGGAGTACCGCGGCCCGGTGCGTGGCGTCATGTAGCGGTGAACGTGTATGAGAAATAGCCTTGTATTTCATCACGCATTAAAGGGCTGGTTTTCTTCGGAGTGTGTTGCTTCACGCCGAAGAGAACGAGAATAAATAAGCAAATACGCTCGTAGAAAGTTGGGAGGAAGGTTTTTCGGACAGGGGTTCGACTCCCCTCGCCTCCACCAAAAAATTCGACAAGTTTCGACTTGTCGAATTTTTTTATCCATTGCGAAAGCAATGGTATATCATCACGCGCAAGCGTGCATCTCATCACCGAAGGTGTATATCATCAGCCGCAGGCTGCATTTCTTTTCGCAATGATGATATACAAAACTTCGTTTT
>SVOV01000046.1 GCA_015066205.1 Oscillospiraceae bacterium | reverse complement strand
TTAAGGGTAGCAAGTAACAATCTTACGCGGTTGGCAGTCGTAATTACGCGTTGACGCGTTCGGCGAGGAATAGAGGGCTATGCCCGTATGTGAAAAACCACCCGCTTGGCGGGTGGATGTTTATTTCTTTTAATTAATAATTATTATAAATGCATTCAGTTTTTTTGTTCTTTTTGGTTATTGATATTAAGGTGAAATTGTGATAATATATATTTATCTATTTCTTTCAGGAGAAGCTTATGCTGAGAATAAAAAAATATGCTTCAATTCTGCTGGCTTCAGTGCTGTCGGCTCTTATAATATTAAGCTGCGGATGCTCGGATATTAGTTCTTTCGGAAAGCTTTCCGTGTCTTCGGTAAAAACAAACCATGGAAGCAGCAGCTTCAGAATATATGATAAAGCCTCATCTGAAAAGGTGCTTACAGGGGATGGCTGTTCTCTTTATTTTGACAGAAAAAGCGGTGGTATTGCCCTTTTTGATAATGACAGTACCGCGGTTTTCAGCTCCTTGCCGGATTTTTCAAATTCCTTTGCGGCTGCCTTTATCGTTTGTGTTTCTGACGGCAATGACATTCATTATCTTGATACATCAATACATTCCGCAGAAAACAAGGGAATTGAGTTTTCCGAAAAAGACGGCACTTTCAATGTGACCTATAATATGAAAAAAGGTGATATCTCACTTACTCTGCCCGTAAGCTTTATTTTACGGGGAACGGTGCTTGAAGCTTCCTGTGATCTGTCTCTCGTTGAGAAAAGTGAGGGGCTGACTCTTATTTCTATCGCATTTCTTCCTTATTTCGGAGCGGTCCGCTATAAAGCGGGAGAAGGCGGTCTTTCTGCTATAGAGGATTACTTTTTGCTTCCCGACGGAGCAGGCGCTCTTATGCACACGGGGGTGGAGGATGATAACCGCAGTGCGGTATTTTCCGTATACTCAAAGGAATATCACGAGTATTCCGTGCCGTGCTCTCTCGGTGCATACGGAATAAAAAGAGGGGACAGGGCACTTGCCGTAACAGTGACCGAGGGTGATGAAAACTCCCTTATCAAGGTCTTCCGTTCCAATGCAGATTCTGAAAATATCAACAGAATATATCCCGAATTTATTATAACTCCCGTAAGCGGTCTTTCGGGAAATATAAAAGCCGCTGAAAGCTACAAGGGAAAACTGGCGGTAAGCTATGAGCTTCTTTCAGGTAAAAATGCATCCTATATAGGAATTGCCACCTCGGTAAGACAGGCTCTTATTAAGAATTCTTTTCTTAAGGACAGTATTTCCGAAAATGAATATCCTTTATATGTCAGAGTAACGGGAAGCGTTGACGGCTCAAAGAAAGAAGCCGCAACCTCCTTTCAGCAGGCTGAAAATCTTCTGAATATCTTAAAATCCAAGGGAATCAATAATATAAATATGATTCTTGAGGGCTTTTTCAAAAAAGGGCTTTCAGCTGACAGCAGCTCTAAAATCGGAATATCCTCCGTATGCGGCGGAGAGGCTGACCTTTCAGCACTTCTGAATTTCTCTTCAACTCAGTCGCTTCGTGTTTTTGCGGGAATTGATCTTCTGACCTCTCATTCGGCTCTTGATGCTTCAAAGAGAATGTCGGGAGAAAAAACGGAGCTTATCCGTGAAAATGAGCTTGCTCCCTACATCGGGGAAGAAAGCTTGAAAGCTTATTATGTGCGCCCGTCTGTTCTTTCCTCGGGTACAAGAAATATCGTTTCTCTGATGAAGAAATTTCCCTTTACCGGAGTAAGTATTCTTGACAGCTCTGAAACACAAGGTGCTGTGTATGACAGCTCGGGAGATTCATTCGGGAAATACTTCGATGAAATAAATTCCTCCCTTTCCGCGGTTTCTTCCGTTTCGTCCGTAATGCTCAGGGGAAGCTCCTTTAATATTGTAAAGAATGCGGATTACCTTGACTGTGTCAGCTTTTCCTCTTATCTTCCCGTGACGGATGCTTACAGAACGGTGCCGTTTATCCCTGCGGTGCTTCACGGCAGTGTTATTTATTCGGGGGAAGCGGCAAATACAACGGAGTTTTCACGGCTCCAGCTTCTGAAATCTGCCGAATACGGTGCAGCCGTTTCTTATTTGTGGAATTTCTCCGAAAATTCCGATAAATATTATGAGCATAATTTAAGCGAAGCAGTGGATTTTTATCTTAAAGCCGAAAAGGATTTTACCTTTCTCGCCTCAAAGAGAATTACCGATCACTTTATTTATGAGGACGGAGTTTTCTGTACGGAATATGAGGGCGGAGTCAGAATATTTGTAAATTATAACAATTATTCGGTTATAATCGGCGATGTTGCGGTTATGCCCTATGATTATCTCAGGATAGGTTGATTTTATGCTTAATGAATTCGATGCACTGACGCAGGATGTCGGAGACGGCGGTGTCCGCTCCAAATACGGCATCAGAGTGCTGTTGTGCTATATATTAAAAAATGTAAATGCGACGGTTTCCCGTTCAGCCTTTGCGGAGATCCTTCTCTCAACTCAGCTTGTGAATTTCTTTGAAATCAATCCCGCTTTGGATGCTCTTAATGAAAACGGACTTGCTGTTCTTACATCAAAAGAGGATGACGATTATTTTACCATCACTCCCGACGGAATTGCGGTTGCCGAAAAGCTTCAGACGGATATACCTCTTTCCGCAAGAGAAAGGGCACTTTCAGCGGCCTTCACGGTTGTTGCAAGAGAAAAGCTCAAGGGTACTGTTGATTATAAAATTGATAAAAAGGATGACGGCGGATTCTATGTGACCCTTACCGTAAGGGACGGGGAGGAGCTTATGATGCAGACAAAGCTCTTTGCCGCCGATTATCTTCAGGCTCAGCTCGTTGGTGAAAACTTTATGAAGGATCCCAATAAACTGTATTCCGGCATTATTGATGCCCTTACTTTCTGAGGTGGAATATGTTTGAACAGATAATAAGCATAGACAGAATGGAACAGGCGGTAAGTCTTTTCGGAAGCTTTGATGAGAATATCAGAATGATAGAAAACGAGTATTCCGTTGAAATAGTAAACCGTGGCTCCAATCTTAAGATTACAGGTGAGGATATTAATGTTTCAAAGGCGGCAAAGGCGCTTCAGGGACTTATAATGCTCATCAACAAGGGCGAACAGCTGACAGAACAGAATGTCAGATACTGTATTTCCCTTGTAAATGAGGGAAACGATGATAAGCTGCCCTCAATTTCATCAGACTGCATATGTATCACGACCTCGGGTAAACCCGTGAAGCCAAAGACCCTCGGTCAGAAAAAATATGTTGATACAATAAATAAAAACACCATTGTATTCGGTGTGGGGCCTGCGGGTACAGGTAAGACCTATCTTGCTGTTGCAATGGCTGTAAAGGCTTTCAGAGCAAAGGAAATAAACAGAATAATCCTGACCCGTCCCGCGGTTGAAGCAGGGGAGAAGCTGGGCTTTCTTCCGGGTGACTTACAGCAGAAGGTTGACCCCTACCTTCGTCCGCTTTATGATGCGCTTTTTGATATGCTCGGAGCTGAAAGCTTTCAGAAATATCAGGAAAAGGGAAGCATTGAGGTAGCCCCCCTCGCATATATGAGAGGCAGAACTCTTGACGACAGCTTCATAATCCTTGATGAAGCGCAGAATACCACTCCCGAGCAGATGAAGATGTTTCTGACGCGTCTGGGCTTTAATTCAAAAATCGTTGTAACGGGCGATGTTACACAGATTGACCTGCCCGACGGCAAGAAATCGGGACTTAAAGAGGCAGTTAAAATACTCAAGGGTATTGATGACATAGAAACAGTACGCTTTTCGGAAAAGGATGTTGTCCGCCACCGCCTTGTTCAGGATATCATAAAGGCATATGAAAAAGGCGAAAAAAAGCGTGATTAAGAGATTGTTTACTTGGAGAAAGAAGGAGAAGTATATGGTGAACAAAATCAAGGTAATTATTTCAAACGATCAGAATTCAGTGAAGGTGCCTTCGGGTGTCCGTCTTCTGATAAGACGCTGCTGCAATGCGGTGCTTACTATGGAACAGTTCAATGATTCCGCAGAGATAAGTGTTCGCTTCGTTGATAATGCACAGATAAAGGAACTGAACACTCAGTTCAGAAACATAGAAAAGGAAACAGATGTCCTCTCATTTCCCTTAGGTGAAAACGGTGAATATGACCGTAATCCCGCAAACGGAGCCGTTCTTCTCGGTGATATAGTGATCTCCATAGAGAAAGCAATGGAGCAGGCAGAGGAATACGGTCATTCTCTTGACAGAGAGGTTGCCTTCCTTACGGTACATTCAATGCTTCATCTTTTAGGCTATGACCATGTTCAGGGCGGTATGGAGGCTGTAAGAATGAGAGAAAAGGAAGAAACCGTTCTTACTCAGCTCGGTCTTAAAAGAAACGGCAGCTATTATCTTGATGAGGAGTAAAAAATGAGAGAACAGAAAACTGCATTTATCGCTATTGTCGGTTGCCCCAATGTTGGAAAATCTTCGATACTCAACCGTCTTCTCGGTGAAAAAATTGCAATAGTTTCCCCCAAGCCTCAGACCACAAGAACAAGAATTATGGGTGTTCTTACAGAGGGTGAGATTCAACTTGTCTTTACCGATACTCCCGGCTATCATAAGCCTAAAACAAAGCTCGGTGAGAAGATGGTCAAGGCTGTGGGTGAGGGTATCCACGATGTTGATGCCTGTCTTCTTGTTGTTGAAGCTTCGGGTGCGGTAAGAGATGAGGAAATGACCCTTATTAAAAAAATGAGGGATAATGAGATTCCCGCAGTTCTTGCCATAAATAAAATTGATACGGTAGAAAACAAGGAAGAGCTTCTTGCCAGAATTCTTGAGTTTTCAAAGCTTTATGATTTCAAGGCTATCGTTCCTCTTTCCGCTCTTGACGGCAACGGACTCGGGGAATTACTTTCCGAGCTCAAGGCTCTTTCTTTCCCCTCACAGCATCTTTTCCCCGATGATACTCTTACCGATCAGCCTGAAAAGGTTATTGCGGCAGAATATATCAGAGAAAAGATCCTGAAATTCACCGACAAGGAGATCCCCCACGGAACTGCTGTTGCCATTGAACGCTTTAAGGAGAGAGAAGACAGCGATATATTGGACATTGAAGCTACGATTTACTGCGAAAAAGAAAGCCATAAAGGAATAATTATCGGAAAGAGCGGTGCGATGCTCAAAAGAATCTCAACCGCTGCCCGTCACGACCTTGAAAAATTCTTTGACTGCAAGGTTAATCTCAAATGCTGGGTCAAGGTCAAGGAAGATTGGAGAAACCGTGAGGGACTTATTCATAATTTCGGTCTTGATTAATGGAAAAATTTACTGTTGACGGAGTTGTTATAAGAACATCGGTTACGGGAGAATCAGACAGGATCGTCTGGGTTCTGACGAGAGACCGCGGAATCATAAGAGCTTTTGCAAAGGGTGCAAGGGGAACCAAAAGCCGTCTTCACGGCGGTACATCTCTTTTTTCATTCTGTTCTTTTTCTTTCTCCGAAAAAAATGATGTATATAATGTAAATGAAGCCCTGATAAAAGAGGTCTTCTTTGATCTGAGGCGGTCTATTCAGACACTTACTCTCGCACAGTATTTCTGTGAGGTCACGGAAAAATGTGTCCCGTCGGAATGTTGCGAGGAGGAATATATGAGGCTTCTTCTGAACAGCTTCTTTCTTTTATCAAAGGGAGAAAAGAGCGAGGCACTTATAAAGTCTGTTTTTGAACTGAGGCTCTGCTGTATTGCAGGCTATATGCCCTCTCTTCTGATGTGCGGCGAATGCTCTGAGTACTCTACGGATGTTATGCATTTCAATACTGAAAACGGTGAGCTTCTCTGCAGCTCCTGCGGAAAGAATACTTCCTCTCCCGCCTTCAGTATTTCCGTGATTTCGGCAATGCGCCACATATGTTTTTCCGATTTTTCAAAGATTTTTTCATTTCAGCTGAATGAAAAACAGCTTATGAAGCTATCCTTAATAACAGAGCAGTATCTTAAAAATGTTATGGGACAGGATTTCAGGCTTCTTCGTTATTATAAGGACATTTAATAATAAACCGTTTTTTAATTTTGCTTATTGTTTGTAAAATATATTAACAAATGATGAATTATCCTTTAGACTGTTGACAAATTATTTAGAATAGTTATAATAATATTAGAATAATTCAAAACAGGAGGGATCGTATGACAAAACAGAGAGCGGCTATTATCAAGGTTATGAAAGAAAACTGCGGTCACTTTACTGCAGAAGAGATTTTTCAGCTGGCGCAGACAGAGTTCCCGTCAATAGTCCGTGCTACGGTTTATAATAACCTCAATGCTATGGTTGATGAGGGAATGGTAAGGCGTATATGTCAGTCGGGTGAGCCGGACAGGTTTGACAGAAATCCGATGCCTCATGAGCATATTATCTGTACTGACTGCGGTAAGGTAGTAGATGTGAGTCTTTTTAATCTTAAGGAACGCCTGTCGCAGGAGGTTGGCTGTCCCATTGACGATTATGAGCTTGTTTTTCATTGTAAATGTCCTGAATGCAGGTCTATGTGTTAAACGGTGTTTACCGACAAAATAAATGGAGGAATACAAAATGGAACTTAAAGGATCAAAAACCGAAAGAAACTTAATGGAAGCTTTTGCAGGTGAAAGCCAGGCAAGAAATAAGTACACGTATTTTGCTTCCGTCGCAAAAAAGGAAGGCTATGAGCAGATAGCTGCCATCTTCCTTAAGACAGCGGAAAATGAAAAGGAACACGCTAAACTGTGGTTCAAGGCTTTAGGTGAGCTCGGTGATACAGCCGCAAACCTTGCCGCAGCTGCTGATGGTGAAAACTACGAGTGGACAGATATGTATGACCGCTTTGCAAAAGATGCTGAAGAAGAAGGCTTCACAAAGCTTGCTTACCAGTTCAGAGAGGTTGCAAAGATAGAGAAGAGCCACGAGGAAAGATACAGAAAGCTCCTTTCAAATGTTGAAATGCAGGAGGTTTTCGCAAAGGCAGAGGAAACTATGTGGGAATGCCGTAACTGCGGCCACCTCGTAATGGGTAAGAAGGCACCCGGAGTTTGCCCCGTATGTGCACATCCCCAGAGCTTCTTTGAGGTAAGAGCAGAAAATTATTAATGCGTTCCCGCAAATTTGGAATTCGGACTTCGGAGAAATTTGTCACCGTTTTTTTCAGTAGGAGCAGATGCTCCCTTTACCCAAAAATGTGTAGTTTCTTCAAAATACCGTTTCGGATAAATTAGTTATATAATATTTCAGTCGGGCGGATATTCTGCCCGATTGTTTTTTTGTCCCTGTTGTCTTTTCAGATGACAGGGATTGTTTTTTTTGTCTGACCAAAATTCTCTGCAAAAGTTAATTTACCATAAAATGGAAATATTTTCATTTTATGCTTGATTTTTGTATTATGATATGTTAATATATGGAAGAAATAGGAAAAAATAACATTTTTCAAGGTTATTATTCCGCAAAAAAGAAAGGAAATGTGTATAATGAAACAGAAAAAGGTTTTGATTGCAGAGGAAAACGGAGATTTTCTTAAAAATATGCTGGCTTCTTTCAGAGGCCTTGGCTTTGAATGTATGAGTGTGCCGAAAAACGGGGAGGATGTCATAACATCAGCAGAGAAATTTCAGCCCGATATCATAATTATGGAGGCTTTTATGGCAAGATATGATGCCATTGCCGTGCTGAAGCTCTTGCCTACGGTGAAGCTTCAGAATAAGCCCTATATTGTTGTGCTTTCAAATGCCGACAACAGTACATTTGAATGTCAGCTTATGAATCTCGGTGCGGATTATTATTTTATAAAGCCTGTCGATGTTTCGATACTCTCCGAGAGAATTGCTCAGCTGACGGGATGGGATGAAAAAGGCGGAAATATCATAAAGCTTCGCGGAAATGCAGAGCCCGATCTTGAGATAACAGTATCGGAAATTATGCACGAGCTCGGTGTTCCCGCTCATATAAAGGGTTATCAGTATCTGCGGGCCTCAATTATTCTCTCTGTTAATTCTCCCGAGATGATGAATTCGGTAACAAAGGTTTTATATCCCACCGTAGCAAAGCAGTTTGACACCACCTCCTCAAGAGTTGAAAGAGCCATACGCCACGCTATTGAGGTAGCTTGGGACAGAGGTGATATTGATGTTCTGGGCTCCTATTTCGGTTATACTATCCAGAATTCAAGAGGAAAGCCCACAAACAGCGAGTTTATAGCAATGATATCCGATAAGCTCCGTCTTAAAATGAAAAAGATATCCTGAAAACATAAAAAGTACAGGCAGAACCGCAATGGCTCTGCCTGTGATGTATTTTGTATAGAAAATTTCGGTGCGGACAGTTTTATACTGTCAGCGCGGAAGCTGTTCGCCGAAAGAAAGGAAGCTGTCATAGACCTGAAGAGCCTCGGCTCTTCTTCTTGCGCTTATCATAACCTTTGTGCCGTCTGACATTGTTACCTCATTTGTACCAAAGCTTTTGATGTGGCGCATATTGACGGTATAGCCCTGATGTATTCTGACAAAGCCGTGAATACTGAGCTTTTCAAATATGTTCTGAATTCTTCCTACGGAATAGAATTCTTCATCCTTTGTATAGAATGTAAGATGTCTGTTATAGCCCTCAATATATATAATGTCCGAGATCTTGAGAGTGTACCTTTCGTTTTTGAATCTCAGATGTATAAATTCATTAAGGCTTTTATATTTTACTATTATTCTTCTGAAGAGCTCCGAGAATTCCTTGTCGTCATAGGGCTTCACAAGATAATAGAGTGCTTCAATTTTAAATGCATCAAGGATATGGTCATTATTTTCTGCAAAAAATACTATAATGGCATTTTTATTATACCGACGGATAATTTCAGCTGCGAGTATGCCCTCGTTATCTCCGCTGATAAAATAAACATCAAAATGGTTGTCCTTATTTTCAAAGGCAAGCATTTCATTATTTGAAAAAAAGCATTTAACACGGAAATCCTCTTCCGTCAGAAAGCAGTCTGTTATGTTTTTTATAAGCTTACTGCTTATTTCTTCACTTGCATCGCAAACACAAATCTTCATTTAATCAACCTCAGCTTTTAAGCTCAATTCTATAATTTTTTTAATGAAAAATAAAGAGTAACTACCGAAATGATGTTCTGAAATGCGAAAGTGTCATTAAAAAATAAAAAAGACACCCTCACAAACGGAAGGTGTCCCGAAATCTGAATGAATTCAATGTGGATCAGGGGAACAAAATAACCTCCGCTGCAGCTTTACTTTTTTTTCGGTTGTGACGGATACTCTGTATGTCATTTTGTTCACCTCTTTCTTTCTTTTTTACTAAATATATCAAAAAGAATCCGTATTGTCAATATCATCTTGCCCGCCGACTTTTTTTGATGTAAAATATCAGGGGTGATAAAAATGAGAAATGAAATAAGAGAGCAGCTGCTTTCTCTTTCTGATACAGATTATAAAAGCTTTCATACGGCTCTGATGCCGGGAATTGACCCCGATACCGTAATCGGTATAAGAATCCCCGTTTTAAGAGAATTCGCAAAAAAGCTGATAAAAGAGGGGAGAACAGAGAAGTTTCTCCGTGAGCTTCCTCATAAATACTATGAAGAAAACAATCTTCACGCCTTTATAATTGCAGAAATAAAAGATTTTGACATTCTTTTGTCAGAGCTTGAAAAATTTCTTCCCTTTATTGATAACTGGGCAACCTGTGACAGTCTTCGTCCCTCTGTTTTCGGGAGAAATAAGGAAAGGCTTCTCCCGTTTATTGAAAAATGGCTTCGCTCTGACAGTGAGTTTACCGTCCGCTTCGCTATAGAAATGCTGATGATACATTTCTTAAAGGAGGATTTCAGGGAAGAGTATCTGTTGTGGGTGGCGGACTTAAGGAGCGATAAATATTATATCAATATGATGTGCGCCTGGTTTTTTGCCGAAAGCTTGTATTACCGTCCTGATGAAGCATTACCTTACTTTACTGAAAATAAGCTGACTCATTTCGTTCACAACAAGGCAATAAGCAAGGCCTGTGAAAGCAGAAAAATAAGTGATAAGCAAAAAGCACAGCTGAAGGGTCTCAGAAGAAAAGCCTGATGTCAAAAAAAGTCAGTCTGATAAGAGAACATTTGTTCATTTTTATGTTTACTTTTTCGCTTTTTTGTTGTATAATAAATTTTATAAACTGTTTTACGGAGAGTATATGGAAAAGTTCAGATTAGTGTCTTCATACAAGCCTACGGGCGACCAGCCTGAGGCTATAAAAGAGCTTGTTGACGGTATCAATAAAGGCTATAAGGAGCAGACTTTATTGGGGGTTACGGGCTCGGGTAAGACCTTTACTATGGCAAATATAATAGAAAAGCTTAACCGCCCTACCTTGGTTCTTGCTCATAACAAGACCCTTGCGGCTCAGCTTTGTACTGAATTCAGGGAATTCTTCCCCGACAATGCGGTGGAATATTTCGTTTCCTATTACGATTATTATCAGCCCGAGGCATATATTGCTTCCACTGATACCTATATCGAAAAGGATTCTGCCATAAATGACGAGATAGACCGTCTGCGCCATTCCGCGACCTCGGCTCTCTCGGAGCGAAGAGATGTTATTATAGTTGCAAGTGTGTCCTGTATATATTCTCTCGGAAATCCCATCGACTATAAGAATATGGTAATTTCCCTCAGAGTCGGAATGGAAAAAAGCAGGGATGAATTTATTGAAAAGCTGGTTGAGATACAGTATGAAAGAAACGATATCAACTTTGTAAGAAATAAATTCCGTGTCAAGGGCGATGTCGTAGATATATTCCCTGTCTATAATGACGAAAATGCCGTCAGAATTGAGTTTTTCGGCGACGAGGTAGATAGGATATGTGAAATAAATCCGCTTACGGGAGAGGTAAAAAACAGCTTTTCCCATGTGGCAATTTATCCTGCCTCCCATTATGTAGTGTCTCCCGAAAAGATAGAAAAGGCGGTAAGTGAGATACTCACCGAAATGGAGGAGAGGGAAGAGTGGTTCAAATCCCAAGGTAAGCTCATTGAAGCACAGAGGATCAGAGAACGCACGGAATATGATATGGAGATGCTTCAGGAAACGGGCTTTTGCAAGGGTATTGAAAACTATTCGAGAATTATGTCCGAAAGAGAGCCCGGCTCTGCCCCGTTTACGCTTCTTGATTTCTTCCCTGAGGATTTTGTTTTGTTTGTCGATGAATCCCATGTAACTCTTCCTCAGATAAGAGGAATGTTCGGCGGAGACCGTTCAAGAAAGGATTCTCTTATTGAGTTCGGCTTCAGACTGCCCTCAGCCTATGACAACAGACCTCTGACCTTCAATGAATTCTATGAAAAGACAGGGCAGAAGATCTTTGTCAGTGCTACACCGGGCGACCTTGAAAAGAAGCTGAGCGCCCGCATCGCGGAGCAGATCATAAGACCCACGGGGCTTCTTGACCCTGAAATAGAGGTTCGTCCCGTTGACGGACAGATAGATGACCTTATAGGTGAAATAAATGAAAGAGTGGCTAAAAAGGAAAGAGTTCTTGTAACCACCCTTACAAAAGCAATGGCGGAAAGCCTTACTGACTATCTTACCGATTACGGTATAAAGGTCCGCTATATGCATTATGATATTGACACTATGGAAAGAATGGAGATAATCAGAGATCTCCGCCTCGGTGAATTTGATGTCCTTGTCGGAATAAATCTTCTCAGAGAGGGACTTGATCTGCCCGAGGTCTCCCTTGTCGTTATCCTCGACGCCGATAAGGAAGGCTTCTTGCGCTCGGAAACCTCACTTATTCAGACCATAGGACGAGCCGCAAGAAATTCTGAGGGTAAGGTAATTATGTATGCCGATGAAATTACTCCCTCTATGGAAAGAGCAATATCGGAAACCTTCAGAAGAAGAGAAAAACAACAGAAATTCAACGAGGAGCACGGAATCGTTCCTCAGACTATAGTAAAAGGTGTAGGAGAGATAATAAGAATTTCCGATTCTCACAAGGCGGCAAGAAAAGCAAACGGAATGAAGCTTTCAAAGAGAGAAAAGGAGCTTCTTATAAATCAGCTTACAAAAGAAATGAAGGCTGCCGCAAAGCTTCTTGATTTTGAAAATGCAGCCTTCTTGCGAGATAAGATCAAAGAGCTTCAGGGAATATGATCTCTTTTAATCAATCAGGAGGAAATATGCAGAGAAAAATTAAAATTATCGGTGCAAAGGAGCATAATCTTAAAAATGTATCCCTTGAAATACCCCGTGACAAGCTTGTTGTTTTTACGGGACTTTCAGGCTCGGGTAAGTCCACACTTGCCTTTGATACCATATATGCAGAGGGACAGCGCCGTTATGTCGAGTCCCTTTCTTCCTATGCCCGCCAGTTTCTCGGTCAGATGGAAAAGCCCAATGTTGAGCTTATAGAGGGGCTTTCTCCCGCTATATCCATCGACCAGAAGACAACATCAAAGAATCCCCGTTCCACCGTCGGTACGGTAACGGAAATATATGACTATTTAAGACTGTTATATGCGAGAGCCGGTGTGCCTCATTGTCCCGTATGCGGGAAAGAGATCCGCCCCCAGAGTGTTGACGAAATGACCGATAAGGTCATGACTCTCGAAAACGGCACAAAGTTTATGATCCTCTCTCCCGTTGTAAGAGCGAGAAAGGGCGAGCATGTCAAAATTTTAGAGGATGCAAGAAAGGCAGGCTTCGTAAGAGCAAGAATTGACGGGGAGATGAGAGAGCTTTCCGAGGATATAAAGCTTCAGAAGACCAATAAGCATATTATTGAGATCGTCGTTGACCGTCTTGTCTTAAAGGCGGGTATCGAATCAAGAGTTGCCGATTCCCTTGAAACTGCACTGAAGCTCAGTGAGGGAATTGTAATGGTAAGCGTTATCGGCGGAGAGGAGATGCTCTTTTCCCGCAATTTCTCCTGTCCCGATCACAATGTGGGAATAGGAGAGCTGAGCCCCCGTCTGTTTTCATTTAATAATCCCTTCGGAGCCTGCCCCAAATGTGCGGGACTCGGTGTCTTCAAAAAGGTTGCTCCCGAGCTTATTATCCCTGACAAAAAGCTTTCAATCAATAAGGGAGCCATAAAGGGCTGCGGCTGGACCAACGAAAAATACGGCACCATTGCAAGAATGTATATGGAAGCAATTGCAAAGAAATACGGCTTTTCAATGGACGATCCCATAGAAAAAATACCGAAGGAAGCAGTTGATGCTATTCTTTACGGTACGGGTGACGAAAAACTGAAGCTTAAAAGAAGCTTTCACACAGGCACGACAGAATATGAAGCTCCCTTTGAGGGTATAGTAAATAATCTTGAGCGCCGTTACCGAGAATCAAACAGCGAATGGGCAAGATGGGAAATAGAGCTGTTTATGTTCGACCACGAATGTCCCGAATGCTCGGGTGCAAGACTCAAAAAAGAGATTCTTGCGGTAACAGTGGGCGGAAAAAACATTGATGAGTTTACAAGAATGTCTGTTTCCGATGAAATAGCCTTCCTGAATTCTCTTACTCTTTCAGACAGGGAGCATCTTATTGCCGATGGAATCATAAAAGAAATCAGAGCAAGACTTGAATTCCTTGAAAAGGTGGGGCTTGACTATCTTACGCTTTCGCGTTCATCGGGTACTCTTTCGGGCGGAGAAAGTCAGAGAATACGCCTTGCAACACAGATAGGCTCTGCACTTACGGGTGTTTTATATGTGCTTGACGAGCCCAGCATCGGTCTTCATCAGCGTGATAATGAAAAGCTTATCGATACACTGAAGAATCTCCGTGACCTCGGGAATACTCTGATCGTTGTCGAGCATGACGAGGATACAATGAAAAACGCCGATTATATTGTTGATATAGGCCCCGGTGCGGGTGTTCACGGCGGAGAAATTGTAGCCGCGGGTACTCTTGACGATATAAAGAAATGCCACCGCTCAATTACGGGGCAGTATCTTACAGGGGAGAGAAGAATCGAAATTCCCCGTGAAAGAAGAAAGGGTAACGGAAAATACCTTAAAATTCTCGGAGCCGCACAGAATAATCTTAAAAATGTTGATGTTACCTTCCCCCTTGGTGAGTTTATTGCCGTGACGGGTGTGTCGGGTTCGGGTAAATCCTCTCTTATAAATGAAATCCTTTATAAGCAGCTTGCAAATGAGCTCAACGGCGCGAAAAAATTCCCCGGTAAAAACGGCGGCTTTGAGGGAATCGATAATCTTGACAAGGTAATTGACATTGATCAGTCGCCTATCGGAAGAACGCCGAGAAGTAACCCCGCCACATATACAGGGGCATTTACCGATATAAGAAAGCTGTTTTCCGAAACAACTGATGCGAAGATAAGGGGATATTCCCCGGGACGCTTCTCATTCAATGTATCGGGAGGAAGATGCGAAGCCTGTTCGGGTGACGGTATCGTGAAAATTGAAATGCATTTCCTTGCCGATGTGTATGTGCCCTGCGATGTGTGTAAGGGTGCAAGATATAACCGCGAAACACTTGAGGTTAAGTATAAGGGCAAGAATATCAGCGAGGTGCTTGATATGACTGTCGAGGAAGGCCTTCGCTTCTTTGAGAATCAGCCCGCGGTAAAGAGAAAGCTTCAGACTCTTTTTGATGTAGGTCTCGGATATATAAGTATCGGACAGCCCGCAACCCAGCTTTCGGGCGGTGAGGCACAGCGGGTAAAGCTTGCGACAGAGCTTTCAAAAAGACCCTCAGGAAAAACTATGTATATCCTTGACGAGCCTACAACGGGTCTTCATACCGCTGATGTGCATAAGCTCATTGAGGTGCTACAGAAGCTTGTTGAAACGGGAAATACTGTAATTGTTATAGAGCATAATCTTGATGTTATAAAATGCGCTGACCATATAATTGACCTCGGACCCGAGGGAGGCTTCAGAGGCGGTGAAATAGTAGCCGAGGGTACTCCCGAGGAGGTTGCCTTAAACGAAAGAAGCTATACGGGTAAATATATAAAGCCTCTTCTTTTTGAAGAATGAAAGGATATATAATAATGCAAAATACAAAGAACGGAGCGAAGATTTTTTCTGTAGTTCTTCTTATAACAGCCTTTATTTACGGACTCACGCTCCCTTTTATGTGGGGAAATAATCCCGCTCTTCCCACTGGCACGCTTTCTCTTTTGTGTGAGGAAAGAAAGCTTTATTTCTGGATATGGGGAATTCTGATGTCGGGCAGTATTGTAATGAGCTCACAGCTTATTTTTAAGAAATACAATGCAAAAAGCCGTGTTTTGGATATTCTCGGAGCTCTTTCATTTATAAGTATTCTCGGAGTTGCCCTGACTCTCGGCCACAGCATTGAGGACTGGAATCCGAAAAGGCTTGTTCACTGGATAATGACAGGTGTTTTTATTGCCTTTACCTTCCTTTCCATTGCTCTTTTTTACATAATGAATATAAAAAAACGGAAGGACTTTATCCTCCCGCTTATTATGCTTGTGCTTATTCTTTTGACATTTGTCGTAATATTTGTTTTTGTGGGAAAAAGTGCATTGATGGAAATGATCCCCCTTGCACTTCTGCAGGTATTTTTACTCTGGCAGCTCATTAAAAAGGCAGAGCCCCTGAATCAGCGCAGCTAAGCTCATTTAACTCGGAAGCTGCCCTTTAAGGTCGGCTCAAGCAGATTCGGAGCGAAACGGAAAAGGGGAATTATCCTGTCGGTAAGCTTCTTGTTTCCCACCATCGCTTCAAAGCCTGCAGCAAGGGTCATTGCAATATCGTAGATTCCGGGATCGCTTGAGGGCTTCATCCTGACCTTACCATTGTCTGTAAAACGGAGCGTAAGCTTTCTTTTGGCGATGGTTTCAACAGGACGGATCTCCATAAAAATTGTATTTTCATCCGTGAAATGAAGAGTTGAACAGACCTTATAATCTATCTGTCCGAGGCGCATTGTACCGTAACGGTAGTGTCCGTCTTTACCGAGAGGAATGGTATTTCTCTCGTCACCCTCACTCCAGCTGAGAAGACATTCATTTTCCTTGAAATCAAGCACCATCCTGTCAATATTGCCCGCTCTGTCCGTTGTCATATAGGTAACTGCGAGGGGGAGCATACTCATAGGAAAGCCGATGAGATTGAGAAGCAGTTTTTTACGGAATCTTATCTCCTTGCCGTTTATAATGTCTTCCTTTGCAGAGGCTTTATTATTGGCTGTAGCTTCTATCGGAAAGCTTTTAAGCTTATTATGAAGCTCGGGACAGCTTGTGTCTTCCGCAGTGTTTTCATCAATAAAGGCGGCGGGGAAGTGCTTCCATATTATATCCCTTGCCTTCTGCTCCTCGGCAATAGCCGATGTTACGACAAGAACGGCATCAAAGTCCTCAAAAACGATTCCGAACTGCGAAAACATTCCGTCGGCTCGGTAGACTCCGGGGACACTGCACCTCCAAAGGCATCCGCCGTAACCGGCTGTGGCATCGGGATCGAATTCATTTTGTGTGTCTGCCTGCTTCGAGCTCGAAAACCTTACCCATTCCTCGGAGAATATACGCTTGTCGCCGAAAAGACCGCCCCGCTGATAGGTCAGCATAATTTTTGCAAGGTCTTCGGTCTTGAGATAAAGTCCCCAGCCGCCCGCTTCGTTTCCGTAGGCGTCGGTTTCCCAGAACGGATAATCGATTCCGAGAGGATCAAAAAGACGGGGCTTCAGAAACTGTCTTACGGTCATTCCTGTTTTTCTTCTCACTATGCAAGAGAGCATATATATGTTTTCATTTATGTATTTGAATTCCCGTCCCGGCTCATTATACCACGGAGCGAGGAAAAAGTCCTTTATCCAGTTTATACGGCTCTTATCCGAAAATACACTGGGCTCCTTACCGCTTGTCATTGTAAGAAGATGTCTTACTGTTAATTTGTCGAGCCTTTCGTCTGTGATGCCGTCGGTATAATCGGGAAAAATATCACGCACATTTTCATCAAATGAGAGATAGCCTTCTTCTTGCGCTATGGCAACAGCAGTGGCTGTTACGGTTTTGCTTACCGAATACATTGCGTGAGGACGCTCGGGTGAAAAGGGCGCTCTGAAGCATTCTGCGGCAACCTTGCCGTGACGGATCACCATAAAAGAATGGTATTCGAGTCCCGATTCTTCAATATCCTCAAGAAATCGGAAGAGCTCACGGGATGATACTCCCACACTTTCTGGAGAGGAAGCTCTCGGAATAAAAACACTGTTATCTTTCATATTTTTCACTCCTTTATAAGATTATATTAGTTTTTTATTTATACATTATTTATGTCGAATTGTTAATTTTTTGTTATCAAACGGAGGAATCATGGCACGGAAAATCGAATATACCGTACCTGAAGAGCTTAACGGTGAAAAGCTTATCGTTGTGCTTCGAGGGTATCTTAAAATATCCGCAAGGCTTCTTCCGAAGCTCAAAAACGATCCTGAGGGGCTTCTTTGCAACGGTGAACACATAAGAACCGTTGACAGAGTAAAAAGAGGGGATATTATTACCGTTACCTTTCCCGATGAGGAATGCTTTATTGAGCCAAGTGATACGAACGGTCTTTCTGTAGTATATGAGGATGAAGATATTCTTATTGTAAACAAGAGTGCCGATATAGCGATGCACCCCACTCATAACCATCAGGGGGATACCCTTGCCAATAAAATAGCCGCCTATTTCAATGAAAACGGCAGAAATGCTGTCTTCCGTGCGGTGGGAAGACTTGATAAATGTACCTCGGGGCTTGTTATAATTGCCCTGAATTCACACAGCGCAAGCATCCTTTCGGAAAATGTTGAAAAGGAATACCTTGCTTTAGCTGGCGGGGAATATAAGGGATGTGGAACAATAAATAAAAGCATCATCCGTCCCGACCCTATGAAGACCTACCGTTGGGTGGGGGAGGACGGTGAATATGCCGTGACACATTGGGAAGCACTTAAGACCGACGGGAAAAGAACTCTTGTTAAGGTAAGGCTTGAGACGGGCAGAACCCATCAGATAAGAGTCCATTTTGCAAGTGAGGGAACTCCTCTCGTCGGTGACGAAATGTACGGCTCGAAGGACCTTTCAGTTTCCCGTGCCGCTCTTCATTGCCATAAGCTGAGCTTCTGTCATCCCGTAACAAAAGAGTACCTGACCTTTGAAGCTCCTCTTCCCGAGGATATGAAAAGGATAGCGGATGAACTTACGGATTTTTGTTAAGTAAATAACAATATTCATAAACTGTTAATTAAAATGTTAAGTTTGTAATAAAAATTATCTTTTTTTCTGAAATATTTTATGTATATTATAATACAGAAATTAAATCAGGAGTGGTCATAATGGTAAAAATTATCGTTCCCGCAATAACTCTTTTAATGACAGCAGGCTTTATGGGGTATATAAGCTTTGTAGTAAAAAAGCTGACTCCTGTATTAGCTATAGTAAGAAAATAAAAACGGCAGTACATTCTTACACGAGAAAAGTAAGAATGTACTGTTTTTTTGACGAGACATGTATATAAAAGAAAACATCCGTGTGTTCTTTCGGGCACACGGATGAATTATTGCTGTTTGATGAATATAAAATCAATAGGCTCTTATGTGAAAAAGTAATTATTTTATATTATGCATAATGCCTTTTTCGTTCATATTGATTTTCTGTCGGGAAATTAATACATTCCGCCGCCCTGTGCACCTGCCATAGCGGCTGCTGCTGCAGCATCTGCTGCGGGATCGGGCTTATCTGTAACAAGGGATTCTGTTGTAAGAACCATTGCTGCAACTGATGCTGCGTTCTGAAGAGCGGAGCGGGTAACCTTTGTGGGGTCAAGAATTCCGGCTTCTGCCATATCAACATATTCCTCTGTTGCAAAGTTGAAGCCGTAGCCCTTCTTGCCTGAACGGCTGATAGCATCAATGATAACAGAGCCTTCAAGTCCTGCATTTGCAGCTATCTGACGGATGGGAGCTTCAATAGCCTTGAGAACGATTTTGATACCTGTGATCTCGTCTGTATTCTCGTTGTTTTCGAGAAGAGCGGCAACTGCGGGGATAGCATTGAGAAGAGCAACACCGCCGCCTGCAACATAACCCTCTTCAACAGCTGCCTTTGTAGCAGCAAGAGCATCTTCAATACGAAGCTTCATTTCCTTCATTTCAACTTCAGTTGCGGCACCTACATGGATAACAGCAACACCGCCTGCAAGCTTTGCAAGTCTTTCCTGAAGCTTTTCTCTGTCGAAATCGGATGTGGTAGTTTCTATCTGGGACTTAATCTGATTTACTCTTGCTGTAATTTCGGTCTTTTCGCCTGCACCGTCAACAATGATGGTGTTTTCCTTTGTAACCTTTACCTGACGCGCACGACCAAGCTGAGCTACCTGAGCATCCTTGAGCTCAAGTCCGAGATCGGAGGTAATGACCTCACCGCCTGTAAGAACAGCAATATCCTGAAGCATTTCCTTTCTTCTGTCGCCAAAGCCGGGAGCCTTTACGCATACACAGGTAAATGTTCCGCGAAGACGGTTGACGAGAATTGTTGCAAGAGCCTCGCCCTCAACATCCTCAGCAACGATAACAAGCTTCTTGCCTGCCTGAAGCACCTGCTCAAGAAGAGGAAGGATTTCCTGAATGTTGGAGATCTTCTTGTCTGTGATAAGAATGTAAGCGTCGTCAATGACAGCTTCCATCTTGTCTGTATCTGTTACCATATAAGGGGAGATGTATCCGCGGTCAAACTGCATACCCTCAACAACATCGCAGGATGTTTCAGCTGTCTTTGATTCCTCAACGGTGATAACGCCGTCAGCGGAAACCTTTTCCATAGCTTCTGCGATAAGAGTGCCTACATTTTCATCGCCTGAAGAAACTGTTGCTATTCTTGCGATATCGGAAGAGCTTGAAACGGGCTTTGCATTCTCCTTAAGAGAAGCAACAGCAGCATCAACAGCCTTCTGGATGCCCTTCTTTACTGTCATGGGGTTTGCACCTGCGGCAACATTCTTCATACCCTCATTGACAAGAGCCTGAGCGAGAAGAGTAGCGGTAGTTGTACCGTCACCTGCAATATCGTTTGTCTTTGTGGAAACCTCTTTAACGAGCTGAGCACCCATATTCTCGAATGCATCCTCAAGCTCAATTTCCTTTGCTATTGTAACGCCGTCATTTGTGATGAGGGGAGCACCGTATTTCTTGTCGAGAACAACATTTCTGCCCTTGGGGCCGAGAGTAATCTTAACTGTATTGCTGAGCTTATCTATACCTGCCTGAAGAGCCTTTCTTGCATCTTCACCGTAAAGTAACTGTTTTGCCATTGATTTATCCTCCTGAAAAAGTGTAATTATTCAACTATTGCTAAAATATCGCTCTGTTTTGCAACAGTGTATTCTTCGCTTCCGAGCTTGACCTCTGTGCCTGCATATTTGTTAAGGATGACCTTATCGCCGACCTTAAGCTGCATTTCAACTTCCTTGCCGTCAACGATTCCGCCGGGGCCTACTGCGATAACCTCTGCTATCTGGGGCTTTTCCTGAGCAGATGCTGCAAGAATGATTCCTCCCTTTGAGGTTTCTTCAGCCTGTGTGAACTTGAGAACAACTCTGTCACCTAATGGTTTTAATGTCATAATAAAAATTCCTCCTGAGAATATGTTTATGAATTAATTTTATGTTTTAGCACTCTTGTTCATTGAGTGCTAAATACTATTTTAATCATATTTTCTGAAAATGCAATAGTTTTTTGAAAAAAATTCCTTTTTTTATTTTCCTTTTTATTATGTGATATAAAATGTAATAATATTCCTGATAATAATACCTCTTAAAGCTTAAATCAGGTTTGATTTATTCATAAGTTTGATATATAATTATAGATAATTTCAAAAAAAGGAGGCTTATTATGGAAAAAAGAGAATACAGATATGAGCTTCATTGCCATACTAAAGATGTCAGCAGATGTGCAAAATCCTATGCCGGGGATGCTGTTCGTTTTTACAAGGAAAGAGGCTATGACGGTATTGTTATAACAGACCACTATTCTCCCCAGACCTTCCTTTTTCACAAGGCCTTCTGTCCTCACAGATTCACAAAGCACTATTTAAGAGGCTACTATGCGGCAAAGGCGGCGGCAGGGGAGGATTTTACAGTGCTTCTCGGCTGTGAGGTTCGCTTCTTCGGTACTATAGACGATTTTCTTATTTACGGAATTGATGAGGACTTCCTGAAGACCTCGGGAAATCTTATGTCAATGTATCTTAAAAGGCTTTTCCGTCTTTGCGAAGAAAAGGGGCTTATTCTTCTGGAGGCCCATCCCTTCAGGGAGCTTCGCTTCCGCCATAATCCCGATTATCTTCACGGTTGTGAGGTTTTTAACGGTAAGGATAAGGGAAAGCCCGCCAATGAAAGGGCGGAAAAATGGGCAAAGGACTGCAATTTCTCCGTTGTGACCTCGGGAGGGGATTTTCACGATAAGGATGATACCAATCCCGGCGGAATCATAACCGACGAGCCCATAAAAACAAATGAAGATCTTTTAAGAATTCTTCGCAGCGGAAATTACAGGCTCATAAAATAATATCTGTCAAAGCTTCTGTCGGCACGGCTGTTTACACACCTGTCGGCAGTTTTTTTTCTGATTAAATAAGAGTAATCTTTTCAGTGCACAGCTCCTTCTCAGGGGGCGTGAAAAAAAAGAGGCAGAATAAACAAACTGAGCGAAAAACAAAGCAATGCTTTGTTTTTCGGTTACCCGAAGGCGTACAAAGGTAC
The DNA here is from genome assembly GCA_015066205.1 of Oscillospiraceae bacterium. GTDB lineage: Bacteria > Bacillota > Clostridia > Oscillospirales > Acutalibacteraceae > RUG806. The sequence goes on along the minus strand of SVOV01000046.1, from coordinate 88 downwards.
GCCGAGAGGCGAAGTTTGTTTAATATATAGGAAATTGCTCGCGTTGTGAGCAATTTAGCTTATATCAAAAAACACCTTTTCGCCCCCA
>SVOV01000045.1 GCA_015066205.1 Oscillospiraceae bacterium | reverse complement strand
ATCCCATAGTGCGATCCCGTGGCGGAGCAGCATCGCTTTCTTCTCCGGGATGTCCGCAGGAACCTCCTCCCCATACACAGCCGCCAGCATCCGCCAGAAACGGTTCTGCGGGTGGCCGTAGAAGAACATTTCTTCTCTTGATTTTACCGAAGGGAAGGAACCGAGAATCAGGATTTCCGAGTTATCATCATAAAGAGGGGGAAATGGATGAATAATACTGCTCACGAAAGCACCTCTATATATGTATTATAATACTGCTCCTGAAATCTAATAGCCTTTTCAATTTCCTCTTTTGAAAAACGAAGACCAACGGGTGCGGCAATAAGCTTATCCTCGACATCATCTTCTCTGTGGGCTATTCCGATGATCTCACAGTTGAAGCTGTCAACAGGCGTGTTTACTCCGAGAAGATACACATCAAGCTCTTCTCCGTCACCGCCGAGAACACCGGGAATATAGCCGTAGTTTATAGGGTATGTGAGAGAATAGTTTTCTTTCTTATGAACAAAGCCGAGCGGTCTGTCAATTCCTATAGTAACGGTTTTTCCGAGAAAAGAGCTTACCAGTTCTTTTCTCTTATTGTATTCGAGATATTTATTAAGTATTGTATATTCACGCAGATAAAGGCTTCTGTGGTCTTCGGCTTTTGTGTTAAAAGCTGAAAAGATTTCAACCGCTTTCTCAACAGAGACCCATCTTGGCTCGACTCCGTGGTCTATCTCCGTGGGAGTAAGACTGCTTTCTCCCTGTCCTTTTATTTCACACAAGAAATAATGGGCTTCATAGCAGGTATCAAAGCAGTATTCATTGATTACTGCAAAGGGCTTTATAACCTGAGCAATATAGCCTGATTCCTCTTCAATTTCTCTTACACAGCATTCGGGGAACGACTCCCCTTCTTCTCTGCGTCCGCCGGGAGACATATATACATCCTTATTCTTTTCATAAGTGAGCAGAATTTTTCCGTCATTTATAACAAGACCTCTTGCCGCAGGTCTGATGTATTTCGGAGGGTCGTCATAATGAAAGCTGTACTGAGTTAATATTTCCATATATCATCACCGAATGAAATTTTATCACTAATTTTCAGATTTTACAACATAAAAATCAAGTTATTTTGAATTGAACCAACCGACTAAATCACTGTATTTTCCTTTGAAATGATAGCTGTTGCCGTTTTTATTTGTACCGATTACGGAAAGACCGAGATGACCGAGTATTCCTATTGATCTTTCATTCTTTTTATTGGCATACGCTTCAACAAATTCAATGTCTTTTCCGAGATTTGCGAGTAAAAAGCCGTAAAGTGACCTGAAAGTATTTTTGCCATGATAATCGGGCTTTATCTGTATTTCTTCCATCATAAAGGTATTATCTCTTATATAATACTGAAAAAAGCCTATAAGCTCGTTTTTATCCTTTATCAGGATAATCTGCCGTTCATCACGGGAAAGTCCCTCACTCACAGCTTCAGACCAGCATCTATAATCCTCATCCTTACTATTACCCGTCGGTGCTATTTTCTCCATATTACAGGAAAGAATCTCAAATAAAGCTTTACTGTATTGAATAAACTCGGATTTGATTAAATATGATAAACAAAAATCTGTATTCATCCCGTTAATTTCATCAACAAACTCAGACTCTCTTGCCGTAAGCTCTACCCACGCAGGTCTGAATCCGCATTTTATAGCATTACGGACAGATCTTATATTTGACCAAGCGGCACAGTAAAACGGAACTTTGCCGAGTTTAAGTGTTTCCATAGCAAGCCTGCTTGTGATTGCAGATGCAATACCTTTTCTTCTGTATTCGGGTAAAACATCCACCCCTATCTGATACATAGCTTCACAATCGGCGGAACAGCCCGCAAGACCTATGAGTTTGCCGTTATCAAATGCACCGACTGCGAGCTTATCAAGATGTTTTCGGCTTTTACATAAAGCATTACTCCACTCGGCAGTATAATACTGTTCAAATTCTTTAGGATGTAAAACCTTTATCTCATAATCGCAAAACAGTTCTTTAAGCTCGTTGACATCGGGCAAAAAGTATTCAGCCATAAAACAAACCTTATATCCGAACTGTGCCAATTTTTCGTTAAGTGCAATAACATTAGGAGATTCAAAGCAATGCTCAACAGGAAATCTACCGATAAACCATTCAACGGTTTCTTTCATCCTTGGACTGACCTGAGCTACAATATTATTTCCGTATGATACAAAATCACATTCAAGCGGTAATGGCATATATGCTCTTGCTTTTTCATTTTTATGTGATAAAACAATCTTGTTTTCATTTGAAAGAAAATCCTCCGGATTACAGTTGCAGTCATATGCGGATTGCTGTAATGCGATTTCAAATATCTCTTTGTTTGTCATAATAACTCCTGTTTATAACTCTTTTCTGAAACAAATGATACGGTTTGCCTCTTCAAAACCCATTGCCTTGTGGAAATTGAAACTGCTTGTGTTATCAAGTTCACAATCGCTTGCGAATTCTTCACACCCTTTTTCTTTTGCCCATAATTCACATTTCTTCAATAATTCTTTAGCGTAACCCTTATGTCGATATTCCGGCACAACAAATATTCCCTCAAGATAACCTACCGGAGTTGAATGTGTTCCTTCCACATAATCACGGCGAAGCTGACACTGGGCAAATCCGACAGGAATATCATCAGCATATTTTATAAAGCAAACAGCATCATTATTATTAACGATTTCAGAAAAATCGTCGTTAAGTTCAGTTATGGTGTGATTACTCCACAGCTGAATTGCAAGCTTTGCTAATACCAATGTATCTTTTTCTGTAGCTTTTGTTATCATAATTACTCTCCATTCACATACCAAGTCGGCACGGGATTCTGCATATTGTCATACCATTCAAGAACATCTTTTGCTTGATTGAGCATTGTCTGAACTTCACCATCACCGAAAGGAATTGCCCAAGGGATTGATGAAAGCATATTGCTGCTGATATAAAGTGCGAGAAGCTTCCAAAAATCCATAGGTACTTGCATTGCAAAATATCCGTTAACAATACCTGATGCAAAAAGCGGAGCAGACTGTGCACACCATACAATGCGGTTAAACTCCTCCCACGGATCTCCGAAATCATATCTGTCAAAATCTATAATAACGATTTTACCGTTTTCAATCATCATATTGCCGATATGATAATCTCCGTGCTGATAGGATTGAGGTCTGTTTTTAAGCAAATGTCGGTTCGCTTCTATGTATTCAATGATATGTTCAGCCCCGTCAAACTTTATCGGACAGTCGTTATACATCTGTATTTTTCTGTCCATCTTTTTATTAAAACGGATTTCCCAATCAGGTTGGTCTGCAGGTGCTGGTATTGAGTGAATTTTCTTCAGAATTCTACCCGCTTCAAGTCCGAGAGCATACTGTTCAGAGTCTGCGAGATATGGAACAACCTCATTTGCATCTTTGCCGTCAATCCAAGTCTGTAATGTATAAACACACTCGTCACACTTGCCAAAATCAACAGGGTTGCACATAAGTATTACCACCGCTTATGTAAAGAACATCAATATTAAGATTCCTGAACTTATCGGGGTTATTATGGTCAAAAACATAAACATTTTCATTTTTGAATCCAAACTCTTGCATGCGGTCATAATATACGCTACCCGAAATAGCTTCTGCTGTTGCTTTTTCATTAGGTATAAACAAAAGCTTACACTTATCTATAGGATAAGGTAGATTATCCATAATTACTTTCTGTGATTTTTCATTTCTGAAATCACAGGATGATAAAATTAACTTCATTTTTGAAATCCTTTCAGCCACTCCACAGATTGCCTCAATCCGTCAATGGTTTTTGTTTCTAAAACCACGCGGCAGTTTTGCTCTTTTGCAAGAACTAAATATTTTTGGATATCCATTTCTCCTGTGCCAAGTGTAAGGTGATTTTTTCTGCCCTTTGCATCGTGCAGATGGATATGATGCAGGCGGTCTTTATGTTTCATAATAAATTCTTCATCTGTACCGCAGATAGTGTGATTATGTCCTACATCAAATGTTAAAGCAAAAACCTTACTTTCTAAAAGCACTTCGATAGCTTCTTGCTGAAAATCCTCATAGCCGTCACAGTTTTCGATGCAAATCATAATATCAGCATTGCCGATAATTTTTTCACACATATTTCTGAAATTAACGATGCTGTCAATGTATTGCTCTTTGTATTCGGAAAAGAGCAGAACTTTTCTGTCAGGTAAAGTAAAATATACACCTTTAGCCATATGCATATTCAGTACCTTAATACCGAGCTGCTTTGCTATTTCTATTGTATCTGCAACAGTCTTTATATAAGCTTTAGCAACATAAGGGTTGAAATCGCTGACATTCAGATTTTCGTCAAGGTGAATTGTGTAGTAAATACCGTATTTATCAGCAATGCTTTTGAAATAAGCCACTTCAATTTTATCCAGCTGATATTGCGGCAGATTCATATTAAGCTCAATAAAATCAAGACCAAATTTTGCACATAGCTTCGCACACTCATCAAGAGTGCTTGTTTCAATTAATGAAGGCATTCCGAAATTAATCATATACAAAGATTTCCTTAAAATTAATACTTGATATTATTCTACCATTACATTGAACCGTAAGCAACAGACGAATCTGTAGTTTCAACCGCCGTTTTTGAATTCTTAACTAATATTTATATTTTAATTGACATTTTTTTCCCGTCTGTTATACTTAAATTAACAAATTATTGAGGTGAAAATGATGGCCGAATATGAAAAGCAGAATTTCTTTGTCGGCAATGATGCTCATTGGGATGACATATATAACGAAACCGATAAAGCAAGTTTTTATCAGGAAAGCGAAACCGATTTCGTTGTCTGCAACTACACCCCCGAAAGAAGCAGTAAAGGTGAATGTGAGTTTATTTCCGAATTCCCCGAAAAATTCAGAAAATTCGGTCTTAAATATGTTATCAACAATGAATTCGCAAACTGGCACGGCACTCAGGTAACCGAAGACGGTCATGACTGGTGCAATACCGACGACGGATGCCACAGAATGAATCTTACTCCTGAATTCATTCAGACGCTTTCAAAGGATGAAAACTTTCTCGGGCTTATGTATGATGAAATGGAGCATTCCATCATTAACAGAAATCTGTCGCTGACTATCAACAAAATAGGCAGGCATTTACCTGTTTTTCCGCTGTCCCTTGCAAACGATGTTGTGATTCAGGGTGAGCTTTTAAGACAGCAGTGTAAGGAATTCGCAGATTATCATAAGAAAAACGGTGCTCCGAGATTTGTCGGTGAACATGTATTTCCCGTGCTTTTTCATACATTTGCTTCTTCGGGTATTATTCCGAATTTCAAGTCACAGAAAGAAAGCTATTCCGTATTGCAGTATGCCTGTGCGGCGGGTGCTGCCCTACAGTACAAAACAGAGCTCTGGAACTGTGTTGACTTATGGAATTACAATACATTCCCGGGGCACTCTCCCGAGGAAATGTATTATAATCTCTGGTTTTCATATCTTGCGGGTACTACAAGGGTTTATGTTGAGGGAGCAAGTCAGTTTTTTACAGACGGAAAACCCAATGAATATGCCCTGCAATATAAAAAGTTTTCTACCGATGAAAGAAGAAAACACCGTGATTATACTGTTCAGGACTATAAACCCGAGATCGGAGTTATAAGATATGATGACAGCTATTGGGGGCAGTGCGACCCCTTTATGTGGCGTCCCATTCTTTTGGGGAACAAAAATCTCAAGGTCACAAAAACTGCAAGAGAATTCACCCGTGCTTTCCATGTGATAACCCACGGAGAAACCTGCAGAAACGGTCTTGCATGGGACAGAATATCACCTTGGTCTCTGAGACCTCATAAGTCATTCTGCTCTATGAACGGTGCTGCTGTTTTCGATGACAGAGTGACAAAGGATAACCTGAGATCTCTGAAGCTTTGTTTTCTTTGCGGTTATTATATCAGTGAGGAAACAATAGGTGCGGTAATTGATCTTGTAAAGAATAACGGACTTACTGTTGTAACTCCAAAAAGATTTACGCCTGAATATATTAAAGCACAGATCAAAGGCTCTTTCTCGGAAATAAAAGACGGCAAGGGCAAATGGATAGTTTCAAACAACACACTTTCACAAAAAACAAAAAGAAGCGTAAAAAGCTTTTTGGGAAACAAGGGTGAAATGAAATTCACCTACAAGGATAAAACAATAAGAATGAAGATTTCAAAAGACGGAAACACCTTTGAGATCATTTAACGGAGATACTTATGGCAAATTACAAAAGAACAAAGCTTTCATGTTATTTTTCTTATCTTTCAATGGCATCAATATTCAGTCTGCCGCCTCTTCTTTTTAACACATTTCACGAAAACTACGGAGTTTCATACACTCTTCTCGGAACTCTTGTTGCGGTAAATTTCTGTACTCAGTTGACCATTGACCTTATTTTCACTTTTTTTACAAAATATTTCAATATCAAAAAGACAGTAACGGTAATGCCTCTCATTACATCTGTCGGTATGCTCATCTATGCTCTTATTCCGTGGCTTTTCCCCCAATATGCCTATATCGGACTTGTTATAGGAACTGTCATATTCTCGGTTTCCGCGGGTCTCAGCGAGGTACTCTTAAGTCCCGTTGTTGCCGCAATACCGTCAGAAACTCCCGATAAGGATATGAGTCTTTTGCACTCTCTGTATGCATACGGAGTATTGCTGGTAGTAATCGTAAGCACTGCCTTTCTTAAAATTTTCGGCACGGAAAACTGGATGTATCTTACACTTTTCTGGGCTTTTCTTCCTGTTATAGCATTTATTATGTTCAGCTCTTCTCCTATGCCCGAGGTCAATATTACAAATCCTCCCGACGGTAAAAATGCAGGAAAGAAGAATCTTATAATGACTCTTTGTGTTCTTTGTATATTTTTCGGAAGTGCTGCAGAAAACTCAATGACGAACTGGATTTCAAGCTATATGGAAATTGCTCTTACAATTCCTAAGGTCATCGGAGATATTCTCGGAATGGCTGCTTTTGCAGTGGCTCTCGGACTTACAAGAACCTGGTACAGCAAAAAAGGCAAAAACATATACAAGGTACTTTTTCTCGGAATGGCAGGTGCTGTAGTTTGCTACATTACAGCAGGTCTTTCTCCGTTCCCCGCTCTTTCTCTCGTCGCCTGTATAATGACAGGAATGTGTACAGCAATGCTCTGGCCCGGTTCTCTTATTCTTATGGAGGAAAAGCTTCCTCATGTCGGAGTTGCGGCTTATGCACTTATGGCAGCAGGCGGTGATTTCGGCGCTTCAATAGCACCTCAGCTTCTTGGCCTTGTTGTAGATAAGGTTAAGGACAGCAGCATTATTCTCCCCTTAAGCGAGGCTCTTTCGATATCAACAGAACAGCTCGGTATGAAGGCAGGTATGCTTGCAGCTTCCATATTCCCTGTTATAGGTGTCATCGTACTCATAGTGATAAAGAAAGCTCTCGGAGATAAAAAAGCTCTTAATTAGTATATCGGTGCTTCATAATTTTTTTGTTAAACAAAGCCTTATCCGAATGATATAATTTACTTGTAAATAATCTTTCAGGAGGTAAGATATATGAAAACGAAAAAGAAAAAACTCTTGCTTATAACAGAGGCATTATACATTGTCTTTTTCATAGGCTCACTTGCAGTTTATTATCCTTACTTCATTTCATGGTCAAATATGGCTATGGTAATTATTTGCCCTATCGTTGCAACACTTGCAGCAGGCGGACTCGGAATAAATGCAGTAATTGCCTCTGAAAAGAAAGCTTCAAAAATATATGTTGTAATATCTGCTGTTTTATCAATGGCTGCATTCTACTCTCTGCAATGCGGAATCTGTCTTATACTGAATAATACTCTTGACATAGGAAAGAAATTAAAAGCTTATGACAGCAATGAGTTTGCACTCTGTTGCTCTTATATCGTCGTATTTCTGCTTGCGGCAGTTCTCATCGCCTTATTCTTCAGACGCCTTTACGGGAAGAAGCCCGCAGCGGCAGCTGCAGTCATATCAGTTTTTGCAATTTGCGTTTTCGGGCTTTGCTGTTTCAGAACAGTTCTTCCGACACAGTGGCTGTACCCCATATACCGCGTGTTTGTTTCACAAGGCGGAGCCGAGACGGAAGAATCAATGCTTAGCTACGGCTTTCAGCACACCGCAGTAAAAATTCAACCTACAGATAATATTACCGATAACAGCAGTTTTTCAATATATCTTGCAAAAAATGAGCGTGAAGGCTGTCAGCTCAGCATAGCTGCAAAAAAGGATATGCCTATTGTTGTTACCGTAGGTGACTTTACAAACGAGGCAGGCGATACTCTTGAAACCTCCGTATTCCGTGAAGCTTACATAAATGTACCGTATAAGGGCAGTATATTCTCGGATTATTTTCCTGACGCTCTCATTCCTTACGATGAAAAGACACCGATTACTGTTGAGAAAAAAATGAATCAGACATTTTACATAGAAACAGTAAGCACCGCTGATTCCCCTGCCGGAACATATGAAGCTCCTGTGGAGCTTTTATATGACGGCAAAGTGATTGCAAAAACTTCAATATCTGCAAAGATATGGAATTTCACAATTCCGGAAGAATCAGCATTAGAAACCGCAGTAGGCTTAACCGGTTCGATTTTTAAGCTTGCCGCAGGTCTTGAAAACAACAATTACGGAATAAACACCTGGCTTAGCTTTTATGACGGAAGTATTGAGCTAACAGAAGAGCAAAGAGATGTCTACGAGGCATACTATGATTATCTGTTAGAGCACAAGCTCTGTGCAAATCATCTTCCCTATGATATTCTGGATGAGCGTGCAGATGCCTATATGAGCGACCCGCGTGTGACAGCCTTTTGTATCCCCTACCCCGAAGATGATGAGAAGCTTCTTGCATACTGGGAAAAGGTCAATTCAAATCCCGAATGGGCAGAAAAGGCATATTTCTATCCGGTTGATGAACCGACTAATACACAGGGACGAATAGAATCCTTTACCGAAAGAACTGCTCGTCTTGCCGAGCTTTGTCCCGGCTATCATATGGTTTCACCGTTTACTTCTGACACTCAGATTACCGACCTTAACGGTAATACTATGCCGGTTTATCTCTTTGAGGAAAATAAATGCGATATTTTGTGTTCCATTATTGATACGCAGGACAGGGATGAAGGTTTCACACAATGGATTTCCGACAGACAGGAAAAGGGTGACAAGGCCTGGTGGTATGTATGCTGTGCACCTTCCGATGACAACGGATATTGCAATCTCTTCACATATCAGAACGCAGTTAAGCACCGAATGATGTTCTGGCAGAATTTTGCGGTAGATTATGAAGGATTCCTGTATTACGAAACCTGCAATTTATGGAATGAGGCTGACCCATATACAAATTCCATTACATTTTATGAAGCGTTTACAAATAATACAGGTGCAGATCAGGCAGGCGACGGCTTGCTACTCTATCCCGGACTTCCCGTCGGTGTAGAAGGTCCTGTAGGTTCATTAAGACTTAAATGTGTAACCGACGGAGCAGATGACTTTGACTACCTGACCCTTGCTTCTGAAAAACTCGGCACGGATAAAGCAAAGGAGTATGCGAACCGTCTTTCAAACTCATTTACCGACTATACTCTTGATGCCAAGGAGCTTTATGACGTCCGTTATGAATTAGGTGAAGCACTCGCAGAATAACAAAATATATTACATATTTAAGGTAAAAATATAAAGCCCTCTCCGAAAGCATACTGAAATTTCAGTATGTTATTCGGGGGGGCTTTTTTACGGTAAAAACACCTGATTGTGTTATTATCAGACTGCATTATATATTATGAATTCTGATAACCGTTTGAAAATTTTTAAAGAAAAAATTTATTTATTATCACCCGTCATTTTTTCCTGCTTGACCTTATGGTCGATTATGTGGCGGGAAGCGAGCTCTCTTTGGATATCTTCTACACTGATACCCATATTGACCATAAGCACCATTGTATGATACATAAGATCAGCTATTTCGTAGACAGTTTCCGCTTTATCATCGGCTTTACCTGCAATAATGACCTCTGTACATTCTTCGCCTATCTTTTTTAGAATCTTATCTGTACCTTTGGAAAAAAGATAAGTCGTATATGAGCCCTCGGGCATATCTTTTTTTCTGCCCTGAAGCAGCTCATATAAGCCGTTTACCGTAAACTCCTGTTTTTCTTCGCTCTGATAAACCTCTTTCGTGAAGCAGGAATCCGTTCCCGTGTGACAGGCGGGGCCGTCCTTTTCTACAACTACAACAAGAGCATCGTTATCACAGTCAGCGGTAATTGACACGATATGCTGATAATTCCCGCTTGTTTCACCCTTAAGCCACAATTCTTGTCTTGAACGGCTGTAAAAGCAGGTAAGTCCCTTTTCAAGGGAAATTTCAAGGCTCTCACGGTTCATATATGCGAGAGTCAGAACCTTTTTACTCCAGGCGTCAACCACTATAGCGGGAATAAGTCCTTTTTCGTCAAATTTAAGTGCATTTATATCAAGCATTATTATATCCTCACTTTTATATCATTTTGTCGAAGTTCAGCTTTGAGATCGGGAATTGCAATTTCGCCGAAATGGAAAACAGAGGCGGCAAGTCCCGCATCAACTCTCGGCACCTTTTTGAAAAGATCGATAAAATCTTTGGCACAGCCCGCTCCGCCCGAGGCTATCACGGGAACATTCACGGCACTGCATACAGCATCGAGCATCTCAATATCAAAGCCTTTTTTTACTCCGTCCGTGTCAATGGAATTGAGAACTACCTCACCCGCTCCCATATCGACACAGCGCTTAATCCATTCTATTGCTTCAAGAGGTGTTTCTTCTCTTCCGCCCTTTGAAAACACACGGAAAACTCCGTCAACTCTTTTTATATCGGCTGAAATTACAACACACTGACTGCCGTAAAGACGGGCTGCCTCTCTTATAAGTTCAGGGTTTCTTATCGCACCCGAATTGACGCTTACCTTATCGGCACCTGATTTCAGAACTCTGTCAAAATCAGCAACAGTATTTATACCACCGCCGACGGTAAGAGGAATAAAAACCGTGGAAGCAACCCTCTGAAGAATATCAGTAAAAAGCTGTCTTCCCTCTGATGAAGCGGTAATATCATAGAAGACCAGCTCATCCGCTCCGTTATCACTGTAATAGGAAGCGAGCTCCACGGGATCATTTACATCTGACAGGGATTTGAAATTTACCCCTTTTACTACCCTGCCGTCCTTAACATCAAGACAGGGAATAATTCTTTTTGTAATCATAATATCTCCTTATCGGGAAAGCCTTATTGCTTCTTCAAGATCAATGGCTTTTATATAATAAGCCTTACCCACAATAGCACCGTAAAGTTGCATTTCCTTTAATGCACTTATATCATCAAGGGAGCTGACTCCGCCTGAAGCCACAATATCAATACTGAATTTTTGCGACAGCTCTTTATAAAGCGATCTGTTTGTGCCCTGCATAGCTCCGTCCTTTGATATATCGGTACAGATAATTGTTTTGACACCGATTTTTTCCATATCCAAAAAAAACTCTTCACATCTGATTTCAGACTTTTCAAGCCATCCCTTTATTGCAACAAAGCCATCCTTTATATCGGCACCGACTGCAATTTTTTCACCGAAATTTTTTACCGCCCAAATAAGAAATTCACGGTCAGTAACTGCGGCTGTTCCGAGGATCACACGGGAAACACCAATTGAAAGATACCTTTCAAGAGTTTCCTTACTTCTTATACCGCCGCCGATTTCAGCCTTAAGACCTGTTTCCTTTATTATTCTTTCAACCACATCAATATTGGGAGTAGTTCCGTCCTTTGCACCTTCAAGGTCAACAAGGTGAATAAACTCTGCACCGCATCTTTTGAAATCACGAGCAATTTCAACGGGATCATCGGAATAAACGGTCATTTTTGAATAATCACCCTTAAAAAGGCGCACCGCTTTTTTATCATACATATCTATAGCGGGAAGAATTATCATAAGCCAAACCCTGCCTTACAGAAATTATCAATTATTTTAAGTCCCGCTTTTCCGCTCTTTTCGGGATGGAACTGACAGCCGAACACATTCTCATATTCTACTGATGCGGGGAAATCAATATCATACTCGGAAAACGCCGAAACAAAACGGCTTTCGCAGTCAGCAAAATATGAATGAACAAAATATACGAATTCTCCGCCCGAAAAGCCCTTATAAAGAACTGATTCCTTATTAAGCCTTAATTCATTCCATCCGATTTCGGGAATCTTCAGAGACGGATCTATTTTACCCTCAAAGGATACTATATCTCCCGGGATAAGTCCGAGACCGTCAAAGCAGCCGAATTCATAGCTCTTATCAAACAGCAGCTGCATTCCGAGGCAAATACCGAGAAGCGGCTTTCCTTTTTTTACCTCATTTACAAGAAGCTCACCGAGTCCCGTAGTTTTAAGCTTATCAGCGGCATCCTCAAAAGCACCGACACCGGGAAGAAGAATTCGGTCAGCATCTCTGATTATTTTTTCATCAGAGGTAAAAACCGCATCTGCCCCTATTGCCTTAAAGGATGAACGGAGAGAAAACAGATTTCCTACTCCGTAATCAACTATTGCAATCATAAGTAATTTTGACCTTTCGTTAAACTAACATTCCCTTTGTTGAGGGTATCTCATCCTTATACTTTTCATCTATTGTACAAGCCGAACACATAATTCTTCCGAATGCCTTGAAGATCCCCTCAATAATATGGTGGCTGTTTTTTCCGGAAAGCATTTTAATGTGAAGGGTAATTCCAGCTTTTCTTGTAAAGCCGAGGAAGAATTCTTCTACAAGCTCGGTATCAAAATCGCCTACCTTCTGTGTGGGGATCTCAACATCGTACTGCAAAAAGCATCTGCCCGACACATCGACCGCTTCAAGGATCAACGCTTCATCCATGGGAAGAATAATATCGGCATATCTTTTAATACCTTTCATATCTGAAAGAGCCTGAGAGAAGGCACTGCCGAGAGCAATTCCGATATCTTCGGCGGAATGGTGATAATCGACCTCGGTATCACCCTTACATTCAAGCACAAGATCAAATCTTCCGTGCTTTGAAAAAAGAGTAAGCATATGATCTAAAAAACCGCAGCCGGAATCAATTTCACTTTTGCCGGATCCGTCAAGACAGAGCTTCAGCACGATATCGGTTTCTGCTGTTTTTCTTATAATTTCCGCTGTTCTCATTTTTCTTCCTCCCCGATTATTTCAATCAGCTTTTCAATAAGAATCATCATCTGCTCTTTTGTTCCTATTGTTATACGGTTATGGTCCTTGATTCTTTCAGCGGTAAAATGTCTTATCAGAACACCCTTTTCTTTAAGCTTCAGATAAATCTTTTCACCGCTTAAGCTACTATGCTTTGCAAAAATAAAATTTGCTTTTGAGGGAATAACGGTAAAACCGATTTTTTCAAGCTCACTTACCGTAAATTCTCTGTTTTCGGCAATAATTGCACAGTTTTTATCATAATATTCCTGCTCTTCAAGTGCCTTTACACCCATGAGCTGAGTCAGGCGGTTGATATTATACGGATTAGTCGAATACTTGATTTTTTCGAGATCCTTTATGATTTCTGTATTAGCAAAAGCAAAGCCGAGACGGGCACCTGCCATTGAGCGGGATTTTGAAAAAGTTCCCACCACAAGGAGATTATCATATTTATCAACAAGATCGGTAACAGATTCGGCACCGAAATCAACATAGGCTTCGTCAATAAGAACAATATTATCACTGTTTGTTTTAATTATCTCTTCAATTTCGCTTTTTGCTATTACCTTACCTGTAGGAGCATTGGGATTTGCAATAACCACCATTCTCCCTGAGGAAAGATACTTTTTATAATCAATTGAAAAATCCTCTTCAAGGGGAATTATTTTTGCATCGACATTATATAAATCGGCAAAAACGGGATAGAAGCCGTAAGAAATATCAGGGAATACCGCACCGTTTTCACGGGCAAAAGCCATAAATGCAAAATTCAGAATATCGTCTGAACCGTTTGCAACAAAAACATTCTCACTTTTAAGAGAATAGCTTTCGGCAAGCTTCTGCTTAAGTGCCTTACTTTCGGGGTCGGAATAAAGACAAAGCTTTCTGACCTCTTCATCTGTCACGGCGGCAATAACACCGGGCGACGGAGGAAAGGGTGATTCGTTTGTGTTGAGTTTTACATATTTTTTGTCCTGCGGTTGTTCTCCGGGGACATATTCTTCAAGTGAAGCATATAAACTGCTTAAAAATCTGCTCATTTTATCTCCTCAAATCTTACAGTTGCGCTCTTTGCGTGAGCACCGAGGCCTTCTTTTTCTGCAAAATATGCAACATCCTTATAAACCTCTGAAAGAGCTTCCTTTGTATAGTATGTAAACTGTGTTTTCTTCACAAAATCATCAACCGAAAGCGGGCTTGAAAATCTTGCCGTACCGCTTGTGGGAAGAGTATGATTTGGACCTGCGAAATAATCTCCGAGAGCCTCGGGGCAGTAGCGTCCCATAAAAATACTGCCTGCATTTTTAATTGAATCAAGATACCGGAAAGGATCGTCAAAGCAAAGCTCAAGATGCTCGGGAGCAATTTCATTTGCAATTTCAATTCCCGTTTCGATATCGGGGGCTATTATAATTTTACCGTTATTATCTATTGATGCTCTTGCAATTTCTTCTCTTTCAAGAAGAGGAATCTGTCTTTCAAGTTCGTCTGCTACCTTTTGTGCCAGCTCCTTTGATTCGGTTACAAGAACAGCACTTGCATTTTTATCGTGCTCAGCCTGAGAAAGAAGATCGGCGGCAACAAATACGGGATCGGAATTCTTATCAGCTATAACGAGGATCTCACTGGGACCTGCTATCATATCTATGGAAACCATTCCGTAGACCTGTCTTTTTGCTTCTGCAACAAAGGCATTTCCGGGACCTACTATCTTATCGACCTTCGGAACGGATTTAGTTCCGTAAGCGAGAGCAGCTATAGCCTGAGCACCGCCTACCTTAAATATTCTGTCTACACCCGCAATTTTTGCTGCGGCGAGAATTACAGGATTGACCTTACCGTCGGAAGACGGAGGTGTGCAGATACATATTTCCTTACAGCCTGCAATTTTAGCGGGAATTGAATCCATAAGAACTGTTGACGGATAGGCGGCTGTGCCTCCGGGGACATAAAGTCCCGCTTTTTCTACGGGAATGACCTTCTGCCCTATTACAACACCCTTTTTATCGGTATCAACAACAAAGCTGTTTCTTTTCTGATGAATATGAAACTCCCTGATATTTTCCGCTGCTTTTTTGAGAATTTCAAGGAACTCGGACTCAACGGATTCAAAAGCCTCTTCTATCTCTTCTGCCGAAACTTCAAGGGAAGTAAGCTCTGCCTTATCAAATTTTTTACAATATTTATATAATGCGGCGTCTCCGTTTTTTCTCACATCCGAAATTATGTCTGAAACTATATCCGAAACATCCCCCGTGGGGTCATTTCTGTCAAATATCTCATCGTTGTTGAGCTGAGAATACTCATATATCTTAATCATTCTGATTCCTCACATATTCTTCCATTGCATTTTTTATCCGGTTGATTTTTTCAGCCTTGAAGGAAAAGCTTGCTTTGTTTGCAATAAGCCTTGCACTTATGGGAACGATAGTCTCATAAGGCACAAGTCCGTTTTCAAGAAGAGTCTTTCCTGTTTCGACAATATCAACTATTACATCGGAAAGACCGAGTATGGGAGCAAGCTCTATTGAGCCGTTAAGGTGGATTATATCTATATCACGGCACATTGAAGCATAATACTTTGAAGCGATATTTGAAAATTTTGTTGCAACCTTGAGAGTTCTTGACTTGTCATCACGGAATCCCTCTGGAGCGGCAACAGCCATTCGGCATACACCCATATGAAGGTCAGTAAGCTCATATACATCAGGCTCATATTCAAGAAGAATATCCTTACCCGCAACACCGATATCGGCGGCTCCTCTTTCAACATATATAGCAACATCAGAGGGCTTTACCCAGAAATAACGGACTCCCTTTTCGGGATTTTCAAATGTCAGCTTTCTGTTGTTTTCCTTAATGGACGGACATTCAAAGCCTGCTTTTTCGAAGATGTCATATACCTTTTCTCCAAGTCTGCCTTTAGGAAGAGCAATATTGATCATATCCATCTTATCTGCCCTCCCATTTTATAATTCTCTTATAGCTTATATTTTCCGGTACGCTGTTCTGCACAAGAACACTTTCACCGCCTGCGATTATTTCCTCAACTGCCTTTATCACCGAGCTTAAGTCCGAAGCTTTGTCACAGAGAAGAATTACATCCGTATCATATTGCGAAGCCTTGCTCTTGAAGCGCTCAAGACTGTCGAGATAAACGGCAAAACCGACGGCACCCGCATTTTCACCGAATTTTTTCATAAGCTTATCATACTGACCGCCTGAAAGAACACATACGGGAATTGAGTTTATATAGCCCTTGAAAACGATACCGCTGTAATAACCCGCATCACTTGAAAGAGAGAAATTGACAGTGATCTTTCCTTTATTCTCTTCAGAAATAACGCTATTCAGAATCTTTGTGAATTCATTCAGATATTCTTCAGTTTTTTCAGATAAAGAAAAGGCGTTCATAGTCTTTTTAAAGCTGTTTATATCGCTGTAGCTGTCGTTGAGAGCAGAAATCAGTTCAGCCTGTCCTGCCGTGATCTTATTTTCCTTGAGAAGATTTTCGTTTTCTCCCGAGCTTTTATTATTTATACACGCCAATACCTGGGGAAGCACATTTTTTTCAATTCCCGCGTCGGCAAGCAGTGAATAAAGCAGCTGTGCGTGAGAAACTTCAAGAGAAAAGCATTCATCTATAACACCGAGACTTTTAATTGCAAGATAGAGGACTTCAGCTATCTCGTAGCTTCCGATCTCACCGATGCACTCAAGCCCTGTCTGCATAATTTCCCTGAATCTTCCGTTCACACCCGATACTCTGTATACATTTTCGTTATAATACATTTTCTGAATCGCGCCTGAGCTTTTTGAATAGTTGTTTATAATTGATAATGTAACATCGGGCTTAAGGGCAAGAAGCTTTCCGTTAGTATCCGTAAATGTGATTATTCTGTCGGAAATAAGAAAATCCTTGTTCCTGACATAAAGGTCGTATTCCTCAAATTTACTCATTTTATATTGAGAATATCCGAAGCTGCTGTAAAGGGAGCGAAGCTCATATACAACCTTTTCTTCATTCTTAAGCAATTTTTCGTTTATCATTTATTTTCCTCTTCTTTGATTCTTGAAAGAACGGTCTTATATCCGCCTTCACCGTATTTTATGCACTTTCCAACTCTTGAAATGGTTGCCGTGCTGACACCTATCTCTTTACTTATATTAAGATAATTCTTACCCTCAAGCAGACACTTTGCAACATCAAGCCGCTGAACCAATGCTTCCAGCTCCTGAATCGTGCAGATATCACTGAAAAAGGCTTCACATTCGGCTTCAGTTTCAAGACTCAGAATTGCTTTATAAAAATCCTTTGCATGATGGGAAAAATCATTATTCATTATTGTTTTCACTCTCTCAAACAAAATTTTTCATCATTTTAGCATACTAAAGCGTTAAAGTCAACAGTGAATCAATTAAAATTATTTATAATCTTTCTTTTTATTCTTAATTATGTTATAATCCATAAAAACTGACGGAGGTGAAATATATGGAAAACTTCTTTCTTGAGCATCTCATTGACCTGTCTGATAAGGCAGAGCATAGCAACAGATTCACTTTTTCAAATTTTCTCAATGAAGAGGAAATAAACGAGCTGCTGAAGCATAAGAACAGCTTTATAAAATTTACACTTTTCGGAGGAACAGACGGGACTTCGAGGAAAATGGCAAGGTTCGGTGATGAGGACGAGCTTTATTATACAGAGGACTTTCCCATTGTTACTCTTAAAATAACACCCGTCAATAAAAAATTTGCCGATACACTCTCTCACAGGGACTATCTCGGAGCGTTAATGAGTCTGTCTATTGAAAGAGAGCATATCGGCGATATAATAACAAGAGAAAACGAGGCTTTCATTTTTGTTACAAAGAAAATGGGCGGATTTATATGCGAAAACCTGAATAAGATCAAACACACGGATGTAATTTGTACGGAATGTGAATTCGAGCAGACCGATAAGCTTTTCACTCTTGAGGAGATTACTGTAATTTCGAGCTCACTTCGTGCAGACTGCATTATATGTGCGGTTTTTAATATCTCAAGAAGCACGGCAGAATCCTATTTTAACGGCAAAAAGGTTTTTGTCAATTCCGCTGTCTGTGAAAACTCATCTAAGCAGTTAAAGGAAAATGACACAGTATCCGTAAGAGGCTTCGGTAAATTTATCTTCAACAAGGAGCTTTCTCAGACAAAAAAAGGAAGGCTTAAAATCAGTATATCTTTATATAAATAATCAGCCGAGAAAGGTATCAAGAAGCATCATCACAGTAAACCCCGCACCGTAAAGAAAAAGACAAAGTGCTCTTTTCTTTCCCGCGGAAAATTCAGAGGATAACTCCGCAAGAACAACATATATCATAGCTCCCGCCGCAAAGCAAAGACAAAAAGGCATTATCCCGTAAACAAAATAAGAAAAGAACAGTGTCAGCACACCTGCTGAAAGCTCTGCGATTCCCGAAACCGTTCCTTTGAAGAAAGAAAGAAATGTGCTCTTCCCTCTCGCTTTAAGCGGCATTGAAATAATTGCCCCCTCGGGAATATTCTGAAGAGCAATTCCTATTGAAAGCGACAGCGCACCTGCAAGGCTTACTGAACCCTCACCTGCAAGAAGCCCCGCATACACTACCCCTACAGCCATACCCTCGGGAATATTATGAAGAGTAACCGCCCAGATGAGAAGCTCCCCGCTTTTCATTCGGGCTTTTTCTTTTTTCTTTATGAAAATATCAATTAATATAAAGCTTATGATACCAGTAAAAAATCCCGCAGAACAGGAAAACAGAGAAAGAGCCGATTCAGCCTGTTCTACGGCAGGAGAAATAAGGCTGAAAAAAGAAGCCGCAGTCATAATTCCCGCCGCAATGCTGTCTAAGGCAGAAAGAATTCCTGACTCATTTTTAAGCCTTTTCATAAAGAACACAAAGGAGCTTCCGAAAACAGTTCCTATAAACGGATACCAAAGCCCTGTTAAAACAGAAATTAACAAAACATCACCTCCGATAAGCACTCCTAATTCTATAATATCGGAATAATGATTTTTGTTGAATTAAAAGAGCGGTCAGAAAACTGACCGCCGTTTTTTAATCATATAAAGCAATGAATTTCTTTGCGATTTTATAAACATCGCCGCAGCCGAGAGTTATAACAAGATCTCCGGGTTTTACATTATCATAAAGATACTGTGCTACGGTATCAAAGCTATTGAACCATACGGAGCCCGGAATCTTTTCTGCAAGCTGTTCGGTGTGAATGTCATAGGTATTGACTTCACGGGAGCCCATAATTTCCGTCATAACCACCTTGTCTGCAGTTTTAAGAACATCTGCAAAATCATCAAGAAGCATATAGGTTCTTGAAAATGTAAAGGGCTGGAATACTGCCCATACGGTGTTAAACTCCATATTCATTGCAGATTCAAGAGTAACCTTAAGCTCTGCGGGATGATGGGCATAATCATCGACAACGGTAATACCGTTGACCTCTGCCAGCTTTTCAAAGCGTCTGCCCGCACCGGTAAAGGTAGTTATATTCTTTGCGGCATCTTCAATGCTCACCCCTGTATAATGAGCAGAAGCTATTGCGGCAAGAGCATTGAGAACATTATGCTTTCCGGGAACGGAAAGCTCAACCTCAGCCTTCTTTTCACCCTTATACATAAGATCAAACACGGGGAATGCACCGCGCTTAAAGGTAATATTCTCTGCATAAAAATCATTTTTATCGGAATAACCGAATGAAATATGCTTCTTTTCACCGCCTTGCGCTACCGCAATAAGAGTTTTTTCATCATCTCCGTTGAAAATAACTGCATCACGGGCAAGAGCTGCAAACTTTCCGAAGGAAGCAATAAGATTATCCATAGTCTTGAAGAATTCAAGATGATCTGCGTCAATATTCAGAATAAGAGCAACCGATGGAGAAAGATCAAGGAAGGTATTTGCAAATTCACAGGCTTCACAGACGAGAAGATCCTCCGTTCCTACTCTACCGTTTGAATTTATAAGAGGAAGTTTTCCTCCGATGACGGCAGAGGTATCAACACCGCTTTTAAGAAGTATCTGTGTCAGCATTGATGTAACGGTGGTCTTACCGTGAGTTCCGCAAACGCCGATACAGTTTCCGAATTTTCTTGTAACGGCACCGAAAAGCTTTGAACGCTCAAAGGTGGGAACTCCCATTTCTCTCGCGGCAACAAGCTCGGGGTTATCGGGAAGAAGAGCGGCGGTAAAAACTACCATTTCGGCATCGCCTATATTCTCAGCTTTCTGCCCGAGAACTACGGGAATACCGAGATTTCTTATTCTCTGAAGAGTATCTGTTTCGTTATTGTCGGAGCCTGAAAGCTGATATCCTTTTGAATGAAGGATCTCAGCAAGAGGACACATACCCGCGCCCCCGATACCGATAAAATGAATTCTTTTAACGGTTTCTAAAAGTTTATCTATATCAAACAAAGTCTTCACCTTATTCCAGTTAAATTAAAACACTTTTTAACTAATATATAATATTATTATTTACTAAAAATGTCAATAGATTTCAACACACAATAAAAATAATCCCGGAAATAACAAGAGTTTTCCGGGATTAAGTTTCAAAATATAATTAGCTTTTTTTGCTTTTGCCGAGATTTTCAAGTCCTACTGAAGCACGAAGTATCATACGCGCATCAGCAGCAGTGATTTTACCGTTTTTATCAACATCAGCACAAGCAATCTTTTCATTTGAGAGATTTTCAAGTCCTACTGAAGCACGAAGAGCTATTCTTGCATCTGCAGCAGTAATTGTACCGTTCCCGTCAAGGTCGCCGATATTCATAACAAAAGAAATCTCTTTATGTCCTGAAATATATTTCTTGCAGTCATTACAAAAAATACCTTCTGTATAACCGACCTTATCAAATGTTGCAGGAGTTGCAGACACCGTTTTTGTATTTACGTGATTTGAGGGATTTATTGCGATTTCCTTGTGTCCGCTTATGTATTTTGCACAGTCATTACAGTATACACCTGCGGTTGAGCCCTTTGCGGTACAGGTAGCCTTTACCTCTGCAACATTCTTTGTGTTAACATGGTTTGAAGCATTGACACCTATATTTTCTGTCTTCTTATGAGAAGCATTGTACTGACAGGTGTAAGTCTTCACACCACTTACTTTACATGTTGCTGTTGTTGTAATTGCTCCGTTATCCCACTTGTGAGCGTTGGCATCAATTCCGATTTCCGTATGACCTGAAATGTAGCTTTCACAATCATTACAGTAAACACCTGCGGTATAGCCTGCTGCAGAGCAGGTAGGTGCAACCGCTTCCGTACCCTTGGTGTCAACATGATTCGAAGCATTAAGTCCGAGGTCCTCTGTGTAGGTGTGCTTTGAATTGTGCAGACAGGTGTAGGTTTTTACCCCTATTTCCTTGCAGGTCGCTGTTGTTGTAATTGCTCCGTTATCCCACTTGTGAGCTTCTGCATCAATTCCGATTTCAGTATGACCTGAAATGTAGCTTTCACAATCGTTACAGTAAACACCTGCGGTATAGCCTGCTGCAGAGCAGGTAGGTGTAACCGCTTCCGTATCCTTGGTGTAAACATGATTCGAAGCATTAAGTCCGAGGTCCTCTGTGTAGGTGTGCTTTGAATTGTGCAAACAGGTGTAGGTTTTTACCCCTATTTCCTTGCAGGTCGCTGTTGTTGTAATTGCTCCGTTATCCCACTTGTGAGCTTCTGCATCAATTCCGATTTCCGTATGACCTGAAATGTAACTTTCACAATCGTTACAGTAAACACCTGCGGTATAGCCTGCTGCAGAGCAGGTAGGTGCAACCGCTTCCGTATTCTTGGTGTCAACATGATTCGAAGCATTAAGTCCGAGGTCCTCTGTGTAGGTGTGCGTTGAATTGTGCAGACAGGTATAGGTTTTTACCCCTATTACCTTGCAGGTCGCTGTTGTTGTAATTGCTCCGT
>SVOV01000044.1 GCA_015066205.1 Oscillospiraceae bacterium | reverse complement strand
TCATCCTGTAAGTCACCTCAGGGTATGTTCGGTGCGGTTGCAAAGACATATTATGCTGAAAAGATGGGTATCGATCCTAAGGATATATATGTAGTAAGCGTAATGCCCTGTACTGCTAAGAAGTTTGAGGCCGAAAGAATGGATCATACAGCTGTTGAAGGTCTCGCTGATATCGACGCTGTTATCACAGTCCGTGAGCTTGCAAGAATGATAAAGAAGGCCGGTATCCTCTTCAATCAGCTTCCTGATGAAGAATATGATGCTCCCTTCGGACTCGGCTCAGGTGCAGGCACTATCTTCGGTGCAACAGGCGGTGTTATGGAAGCTGCTCTTCGTACTGCTTACGAAAAACTTACAGGTGAAGATCTCGAAAAGCTCGAGTTCAACGAGGTAAGAGGTGTTGAAGGCATAAAGGAAGCAACCTATACTATCGCAGGCAACGAAATCAGAGTTGCTGTTACATCAGGTACTGCAAATGCAAAGAAGCTTCTTGAAATGATCAAATCAGGCGAAAAGACATATGACTTTATCGAAGTTATGGCTTGTCCCGGCGGTTGTGTAAACGGCGGCGGTCAGCCCATTCAGCCCGCATCTGTTCATAATAATGTGGATATCCGTGCAAAGCGTGCTGCCGGTCTTTACAATGATGACAAGAATCTTCCTGTAAGAAAGTCACATCTTAATCCTGATGTTAAGGCTATCTATGCTGAATATTTCGGTGAACCCAATTCTCATAAGGCTCACGAAATTCTTCATACAGGCTATGTAAAGCGTCCTAAGTATTAATTTGCTGAAATAAAAGTAACCGCAGTCGGCGAATAACCGACTGCGGATTTTTTTATGACTGAATTAAATTCCAGCAGTAAAACAAAACCGGGTGAGTTCAGTCACCCGGTAAATATTTATTAAAGCACAGACTCCCGTGCACAGTTGTTTCGTCTTGACCGTTTTTTTATTCCCGCTATTTTTATAAGCTCAAGCATTGCCGCATATATGAAAATTACGGCAAAGAACCCTGCGATAAGAGCAAAGGTGTTCATAAGATAATGAACTCTGTTGATAAAAATAATAATACGGAAAAATACAGCAAGCACCGCAAGAACAAAGCTTGCGATAATAAGTCCTATTGAGAATATCCGAAGAACAATATCTGTTATTTTTTTGAATCGGCAGGTAGCTACCGAAACACAGAAAAATGCATATGGAATCATCTCAATCATTGTTATAAATGGATATGTATCTTTTACACCGACCTCAACAGCAATAAGCTTATTTATAAGCACAGACACAAAAAATACAGTCGGCGGGCAGATAAGAATTATGGGCCTGTCCATTGCCATAGTGATGGCATAACAGCCGAAGGTAACCGCTGCAGAAAAGGGAATAAGTATATCGAAAACAATATTTATGACATTTTTATCCATAAGAATAAGCTGAATAAAAAGGCACATACAGCTTCCGACACAATAAATCAAAGCCGTTCTGACATTTTTGTGAGCTCTTATAAATGCCGGCATATCACGGATTCTTAAAGGCATTTTCAAAACTCCAATATTTTATTGCTTAAATTATACACTTTTATCGCGGTAAATTCAATATTATGTAAGGTATTTTAATCTTTTTGTAATAATTTCGGAAAATACAGAAAAATTAATTGCGGGGGAATGATAGTGAATAAGATAAAATCAGTTACAATAAGAAGGGCCGAGGCTCTCTTTCTTGCCATTGTGTTGATGCTTGCTTCGTGCCTTGTAAAAATATTATCAATACAAAACAGTCCGATTGCATATGAGGCTGTTGATCAGTCCGAAAAAACAGTAAAGCTTTCAGAAACAAGGGGATATATATATGACAGAAACGGGCTTCCTCTTGTAAACTGTGAAAAGAAAAACAGTGCGGTTATTCTTGTAACACCCGAGAATAAAGAATTTGTTTTGAAGCTTACAGGAGAAGATAACATAAATAACGGGATCTGTATGATAACCGACAGTATTCAGGATATTCCTGAAAGCAAATATACTAAAAGCTATTATACTGTGTCAAGATACGGTGAAAATCCTCTGTGCTCACATATAATCGGTTATGTTAATTCTGATGGCATCGGCATATGCGGAATAGAAAAGGCTTTTGATAAAATTCTTAATGACGCGGGAGGGGAGCTTTTTCTGAAATATAATGCTTCGGCACAGGGAAATGCACTTGCAGGATCGGGAATTGAAGTTTCCGGTGAAAATTTTGATTCACCTGCAGGAATTGTTCTGACTATAGATAAAAGTATTCAGAGAATTACAGAAGAAGCTCTGTTAAAAAGCGAGATCCGATGCGGAGCCGCTGTTGTTATAAATACCTCTACCTTTGAAATAGAAGCGATCTGCAGTATTCCGTGTTATGATCCGAATAATGTTGCCGTGTCGCTTAGCGATGAAAATCTTCCGTTTATAAACCGTGCCTTCAGTGCTTTTCCCGTGGGCTCTGTTTTTAAGCCAGTGGTTGCAGCGGCAGCCCTTGAAAACGGGATGAATGTTTCTCATCAGACAGAATGTAAGGGCTATATAGAAACAGGCGGGAATATCTTCCGCTGTTATAATTTTAATGTTCACGGTAAAGTCGATATAAATCTTGCGGTAGAAAAATCCTGTAACTGTTTTTTTATAGAAACGGGACTTGCTGTAGGTGCTGAAAACCTTATAAAAACAGCGGAAAAATTCGGCTTCGGAAAGGAAAACCGTTTCTGTTCAACACTTGTCGGAGAAGGCGGGAATCTTCCTCACTTCAAGAGTATTACATCTGATTCTCAGCTTGCAAATCTTTGCTTCGGGCAAGGGGAGCTTCTTGCAACTCCCGTGCAGATAGCTGCGGCATATGCTGTATTTGCAAACGGCGGCAAATATAAAACGCCTGTGCTCTTAAAGGCTCTTATAAATGATGACGGAGAAGAGTATGCATATTATAAGAATGACGAGGAAGAAGCAGTGATAAATAGAAGAACAGCGGGTATTATAAATACCTGCCTGTATAATAATATGCTGAACGGAACGGGAATCAACGGCGCTCCTTATAATACCGCTTCGGCGGGAAAAACCGCAACAGCACAGACGGGAAGATATGATGACAGCGGAAATGAGATTCTTTGTACCTGGTTTGCAGGATTTTTCCCTTTTGAAGAACCCTTATATGCCGTTGTTGTAATGAACGAAAAAGGAAGCACAGCCTCTGAGGACTGTGCTCCCGTGTTCAAGAAAATAGCAGAGGGTATTACAGAATACCTAAATGGTCAAAAAGGATCTTAAGTCCGATGAAAATCAGAACGATTCCTCCGAAAAGCTCAGCCTTCTTTTTGTATTTTTCTCCGAAAATACTTCCTATTTTGATTCCTGCAGCAGAAAAAAGGAAAGTAATGCAGCCGATAAGGGCAACCGAAAGCCAGATGTTTGTTGAGCTTTCCATTGCAATGGCAACACCGACGGCAAGCGCATCAATACTTGTCGCTATTGCCATTATAAGCATTGTTCTGAAAGAAAAGGATGCGTCCGCACAGTCTTCTTCTTTCTTTGATAAGGCTTCCTTTATCATATTTATGCCAATAGCTCCAAGGAGCATAAAGGCTATCCAATGATCAAATTTTTCAATGTATCCGTGAAAAAGAGAGCCGATGTAAAAGCCAATAAGCGGCATTAGTGCCTGAAATCCGCCGAACCAGAGTCCGGCAGTAAGCATATGCTTGATTTTTACCTTTCCCACGGCAAGTCCTTTACAGATTGAAACTGCAAAGGCATCCATTGAAACGCCCAAGCCGAGAAGAATTGCTGAACTTATAACTGAAAATCCCATTTTTTTAACCTGCCTGATATTTAACATTCGAATATTTAGTTTATACTTTATGTGTCCTTCTGTCAAGATGAAAATGTCGATTAGCCGTTAAGTATGACAGGCTGAAGCTGCTTTCCTTTCAGTGCGCATATCATAGCTTCCTCTGTCAGTGAAAAATCAGCTACAACAGAGGTGGGCTTATTTATATGGTCATCCTGTTTCATCGGAACAAAATAAATGTTTTTATAATTCATAAGCTTTCCGATGTTTTTGGCGGCTCCCGCCAATGCATCATTTGTCGAAACCGCAATAAGTACAGGTCCAAAGTTGCGAAGATGTGATTTTGCTGCAAGAGTGACAGGAGTGTCAGCAATACCCGAAGAAAGCTTTGCCAGAGTATTGCCCGTGCAGGGTTCTATGATAAGAATGTCAAGGAGCTTTTTCGGACCGATGGGTTCTGCTGATGAAAGTGTTGAAATTATGGGTCTTTCGCATAAATTTTCTATAGTATTCCTGAAATCATCAGCTTTGCCGAATCTTGTATCAGTTGAAAATGCATTGAAGCTCATTATAGGTATAATGTTATGTCCTTTTTCTTTTAATGCTTTCATTGTAACAAGAGCCTTTGAAAAGGTGCAAAAAGACCCTGTAAGAGCAAAGCCTATATTGTATTTGTCCATCATTTCACCTCCCGAAACTTTTCTTTGACTGTCTCTGCAATTATTATGCCTGCACTTTTCGGTGCGGTTTTTCCGGGTAAGGAAAAGGCTTTTATAAGCTGTCTGTTATATTTTGCGCAGGCTTCAGCGTCAATTCCGTAGGGAGCGCTTGCAGCTTCAATAAGTACACATTCGGGCCGTGTGGTTTTAATTATTTCAGCTGTAAGAACAGAAGCGGGCACTGTATTTATGATACAGTCAAAGTCTTTTGCAAAAAACAGAAGCTCTGTATTCATTTTTCCTTTTATACCCGAAAATTCCGCTTTCAGTATTTTTTCTGGACTGCCCGTAAATACAGTTACATCTGCTCCGAGATTTTTAAGTATTTCACAGCAAAAGCCTCCGATTCTGCCGAAGCCCGTTACAGCGGTTTTAAGACCTCGCAAGGAAACGGGAAGCTTTTCGAGTATTATTCCTGTTATACCTTCAGCCGTAAGATAAGCATTTTTCAGAATAAGATTTTCCGATGTGAAATAGTCATAAAATTTTTTTGTGCGCGATTTCAGTGTTCTCTCAAAGCTTTCAGAGCCCATACCGTAAAATACGGTATGATTTTCGGTTACCGTGTCCATCAGATCTTTGATGGAAATTTCCTGTGAAGACAGGGGAGTGTTTATTGTTTTTCCGTTTTTTGACACAGGCAGAGGTAATAATACTATACTGAAAGTATTGATATCACTGAGATGATTAAGTGAATTGACCGATTCGGGAATTTTTCCGTGTTCATTTGCAAAAACACTTACCTCATAGCCTGCCTGCGCCAGAAAACCGGCTGCAAATAACTGTCTTGAATCTCCTCCGATCACAGCAATGCTGTTATTATTCATAAAGTTTCCTCCTCGGTATATCTTATGAGTCCGTAACTTAATGAGTTACTTAAAGATAAAAAATACTTGACAAATACTATTATTTAATTTAATATACAATATATATGTGAAATACTGTGAAAAAGAGAGTAAGTATATTACGAAAGCCTCAGCGAGCGGGGGACGGTGAAAGCCCTGTGCCGTTAGATTATACTGAAGATCACTTTGGAGTAGCTGTCCGGAAGCTTAGTATGGACAGACGGTGGCTTACCGTTACAAAAGCGGCATATGTACGTATGTTAATAGGTGGTATAAACGCAAGTTCCTTGTCCTGTTATGCGGCAAGGAATTATTTTTTTTCAGGAGGATATTTCAATGTACGAAAAAGTGTCAACCAATCTTAATTTCGTCGAACGCGAGAAAAAAGTTGAACAGTTCTGGAAAGATAATGATATTTTCAGAAAGAGTATGGATTCACGCGCAAAGGGCGAGTCCTATGTTTTCTATGACGGCCCTCCCACTGCTAACGGTAAGCCTCATATCGGTCATGTTCTTACCCGTGTTATCAAGGATATGATCCCCCGTTACAGAACTATGAAGGGCTGTATGGTTCCCAGAAAAGCAGGCTGGGATACTCACGGTCTTCCCGTTGAAATCGAGGTTGAAAAGCTTCTCGGTCTTGACGGTAAAGAGCAGATAGAAGAATACGGTCTTGCTCCCTTTATTGATAAGTGCAAGGAAAGCGTATGGAAGTATAAGGGAATGTGGGAGGATTTCTCGAGTACAGTCGGCTTCTGGGCTGATATGGATGACCCTTATGTAACATATGATAATAATTTTATTGAGTCCGAATGGTGGGCTCTTAAAACCATTTGGGAAAAAGACCTTCTCTATAAGGGCTTCAAGATCGTTCCTTATTGTCCGAGATGCGGAACACCTCTTTCATCTCACGAGGTTGCTCAGGGCTATAAGTGTGTAAAAGAGCGTTCTGCCGTTGTTCGTTTCAAGGTTAAGGGTGAGGATGCATATTTCCTTGCTTGGACCACAACTCCCTGGACTCTTCCCTCGAATGTTGCTCTTTGTGTAAATCCCGATAATGAATACTGTAAGGTAAAGGCATGTGACGGCTATACCTACTATATGGCAACTGCTCTTCTTGATAAGGTGCTCGGTTCTCTTAAGAGAGAAGAGGGGGAGAAGGCCTATGAAATTATAGAAACATTCCCCGGAACAGCTCTTGAAAGAAAAGAATACGAGCCTCTCTTTGAATGCACAGGCAAATCCGTTGAAAAGCAGAAGATCAAGGGCCATTATGTGACCTGTGATAATTATGTTACTCTTTCTGACGGTACAGGTATTGTTCATATTGCTCCCGCATTTGGTGAGGATGACGCAAATGTCGGAAGAAAATACGGTCTTCCTTTTGTTCAGTTTGTTGATTCCAAGGGTGAAATGACTGAAGAAACTCCTTATGCAGGTCTTTTTGTCAAGGATGCGGATAAGCCCATACTTGTTGACCTTGAAAAGGAAGGACTTCTTTTTGATGCGCCTAAATTCGAGCATGATTATCCCCATTGCTGGAGATGTGATACTCCTCTTATCTACTATGCAAGAGAATCCTGGTTCATTAAAATGACTGCTGTCAAGCATGACCTTGTAAAGAATAATAACACCATCAACTGGATGCCCGAAAGCATCGGTAAGGGCAGATTCGGAAACTTCATTGAAAATGTTCAGGACTGGGGTCTTTCCAGAAACCGTTATTGGGGTACTCCTCTTAATATATGGGAATGTGAATGCGGCCACAGACATTGTATCGGAAGCATTGAGGAGCTTAAATCTATGTCCGATAACTGTCCCGATGATATAGAGCTTCACCGTCCTTACATTGATGCAGTTACTCTTAAGTGTCCGCAGTGCGGCAAGGAAATGAAGAGAGTTTCCGAGGTTATTGACTGCTGGTTTGATTCAGGTTCAATGCCCTTTGCTCAGCACCACTATCCCTTTGAAAACAAAGAGCTGTTTGAAAAGCAGTTCCCCGCAGATTTTATTTCTGAGGCTGTTGACCAGACAAGAGGCTGGTTCTATTCTCTTCTTGCTATATCAACTCTTATTTTTGATAAGGCTCCCTATAAGAATGTTATCGTTCTCGGTCATGTTCAGGATGAAAACGGACAGAAAATGTCAAAATCCAAGGGTAATGCTGTAGATCCCTTTGAGGCTCTTGAAACCTACGGTGCTGATGCTATCCGCTGGTATTTCTATACTAACTCCGCACCTTGGCTTCCCAACAGATTCTACGGTAAGGCAGTTCAGGAGGGACAGAGAAAGTTTATGGGTACTCTCTGGAATACTTATGCTTTCTTCGTTCTTTATGCAAATATTGACAAGTTTGATGCAACAAAGTATGAGCTGTGCTATGATAAGCTTCCCGTAATGGATAAATGGCTTCTTTCACGCCTTAATTCAACCGTTAAGGAAGTTGACGAGCATCTTGAGAATTACAGAATTCCCGAGTCTGCAAAGGCTCTCGAAAGCTTTGTCGATGAGCTTTCAAACTGGTATGTAAGACGCGGCCGTGAGCGTTACTGGGTACAGGGACTTCCCGAGGATAAGATAAATGCCTATATGACCCTTTATACAGCTCTTGTAACAATAGCAAAGGCAGCCGCTCCTCTTATTCCCTTTATGGCAGAGGATATCTACAGAAATCTTGTTTGCTCTGTTGATAAGTCCGCTCCCGAAAGCATTCATCTTTGCGATTATCCCGAGGTAAATGAAAAGTTCATTGATAAAGAGCTTGAAGAGAATATGGCAAAGGTTCTCGGTATTGTTGTTCTCGGCAGAGCAGCCAGAAACGGTGCCAATATCAAAAACCGTCAGCCTCTCGGTTCTGTTACCGTTGTTTCCGATAAGAAGCTTGATGAAATGTATGCTGAAATTATCCGCGA
Organism: Oscillospiraceae bacterium; assembly: GCA_015066205.1. Lineage (GTDB taxonomy): Bacteria > Bacillota > Clostridia > Oscillospirales > Acutalibacteraceae > RUG806. The sequence goes on along the minus strand of SVOV01000044.1, from coordinate 14,061 downwards.
TGAGCTTAATGTCAAAGCTGTTGATTTTGCAGATAATGCAGACGGTCTTGTTTCGTATACCTTCAAGCCTCAGCTTAAGACTCTCGGACCGAAATACGGTAAGCAGCTCGGTGAGATCAGAGGACTCCTTGAAAAGCTTGACGGCTCTGCTGCAAAGAGAGAGCTTGATGAAAAGGGCTTTATAACTCTTTCGATCTCTATCGGAGATATTGAGCTTTCCGCTGATGATCTTCTCATTTCTGCACAGCAGATGGATGATTCCTATTCTCTTTCCGATAACGGCTTTACCGTATCTCTTGATACAAAGCTTACTGATGAGCTTATCGCAGAGGGCTTTGTCCGTGAGCTTATTTCAAAGATACAGACAATGAGAAAGGATTCTGATTTCAATGTTACCGATCATATCAATGTCGGTATCAGTGCTTCCGCTAAACTTGAAGAAATTGTCAGTGTAAATGCCGATGAAATTGCAGGCGATGTTCTCGCAGACAGCGTTAAGATCGGTGCTTCCTATGAAATATCAAAGGAATGGGATGTAAACGGCGAAAAGGCTGTAATCAGCGTTGAGGTTGTAAAATAATTTAACGGCGGGACTGTATAATAACAGTCCCGCAATTTATAAAGGAGAATAATTATGCCTTTTATTGATGTAAAGCTTACCAAAAAAATCAGCGAGGCTGATGAAACAGCCATAAAAACCGCTCTCGGTGAATTTATTGAGGTTTTTCCGGGAAAGAGTGAAAGCTGGCTGATGTGCTGTGTTGACAGCGATAAAAAAATCTATTTCAGAGGTGACAATTCCGAGGACAGCGCCTTTATTGAGGTCAAGCTTTTCGGAGCTGTAAACGGGGACAGCGCCGATAAGTTCACCGGGCTTATCACAGAATTCCTTAAAAATACACTTAATATCGATCCGTCGAGAATTTATGTAAGATTTGAGGGCGGAACCGAATGGGGCTGGAACGGCTCAAATTTCTGAAAAATAAAAGGTCTGTTGATTCCAACAGACCTTTTTGTCATATATTAAGAATAAGAGATGCAAAATAGAAATATACAAGAAGCGATACGGTATCAATTAGTGTTGTTATAAGGGGACTTGCCATAACTGCAGGATCAAGACCTGTCTTTTTTGCAAGCAGAGGCAGAGCGCAGCCGATAATCTTTGCGGAAACGATAGTAGCAAAAAGTGTAAGTCCCACAACGAGAGCAACAAAAATAGTAACCTCGGGATTTCCCATAAGAAGATTATCAACGAGCATAACCTTTCCTATTGCGGCTATGCCGAGAACAACACCGCAGAGAACGGAAACACGGCATTCCTTCCATAAAACTTTGAAAAAATCCCTGAATTCAACCTGTCCCAATGAAATACCGCGGATGACCGTAACCGAAGCCTGACTTCCTGCATTACCGCCCGTTCCCATAAGCATAGGGATAAATGCCGTAAGGATCGGGAGCACTGCAAGGGCGCTTTCAAACTTTGATATGATCATTCCCGTAAAGGTAGCTGATATCATAAGTATCATAAGCCAGGGAATTCTTGACGCCCATAGCTTAAGAACTGATGTTTTGAGGTATTCCGTGTCGCTCGGAGTGATAGCCGAAATTTTTGAGAAATCTTCTTCCGTTTCCTCCTGCATAACATCAATGGCATCATCAACTGTGATAATGCCGACAAGACGGTTTTCTTTATCGACTACGGGAAGAGCAAGGAAATCGTATTTTCCGAACATCAGAACTATTTCTTCCGTATCTTCGAGAGTGTTGACGGAAATAACATTTTCCTCCATTATCTCGGATACTGATTCCGTAAGCTCAGATAAAAGAAGATCCTTTGCCGTTACGATACCGATAAGGTGATTCTTTTCGTCTGTTACATAACAGGTATATATGGTTTCCTTGTTTACGCCGACACTTCTTATAAGGTCAAGTGAATCTGCAACCGTAAAGGATTTTTTTAATCTGACAAACTCTGTTGTCATAATACTTCCCGCACTGTCTTCGGGGTATTTAAGAAGCTCGTTGACTGCCTTTCTCATATCGGGAGAAACAACCTTGAGAATTCTTTTTACTACATTTGCGGGCATTTCTTCAATAATATCTGCCGTATCATCATAATAGAGCTCGTCAAAAACATCTTTTAACTGTGAGTCGCTGAAAAAGTTGATCAGAAACTCCTGTTTATCGGTGTCCATTTCAACAAAAACCTCCGAGGCAAGCTCCTTCGGGAGTATTCTGTATAAAAGAACAGAGGCTTCATCTGACAGCTCATCAATAATATCGTTTATGTCGGCAGGATTCTGGTCTTCAAGCAAAGTTCTCAGTGCAGCGAATTTCTTTTCATTAAGAAGCTCGAGAGCTTGTTCGACCAATGAGATTTCTTTATTTTCATCCATTGTGTTTTCCTCCTTTTTTTAGGCCGAAGCCGTGCATTTTACAGGATCAAACACAAAACCGCGCAGGGGAGAGGTAAAATTTATCGGTAGTGTGAGTTTATAAAAACAAAACTACAGCAATAATTCATTGTACTTCGGCCTGACGATTTCGCGCCGCTGTCACCTGTATCCATAAACTCACTTCCTTTATTAAAGATTATCAATTCCGAAAAAAATACTGCGGACTCAAACAGCCGCAGTAAAATACAAAACAGACCGCTTGAGCTTTAGCTTTGCGGGGCGTGGTCGAAACCTTGTAACTGCGTTGGAATATACCTTGCTTTTTTCGATATATCCTGTTTGACCGGCGCACGGTGTCTCCACCGTTTTGCGGCCGCAGTCCATATCCCCGTAGTAGCCTCACCTATCGGATATCAAATTATAATTATTATAGTTTATTCTATACCGACAAGTCAAGATGATTTAGTAAGTTTTATAATTATTAACTTAAAACAGTTGATTTTTTTTTAGATTTATGATAGTATCTATTGGATAAAAAAGATTGGAGTTGTTTATTATGGGAAAATTAAAACAGATCGATAATATGGCTGAACAGAAGGGCAGTGTTCTTGTTACCATCTGGCAGTTTGTAAAATTCATCGTTGTAAGCCTTCTTGCAATGATCGTTCAGTTTGTTCTTCTTAACACACTTAACCTTATACCTGCTATCAAGGCACTTGAAACACAGGAATTTAACTGGCTTTTCTTTACATACCCGGTTGCTGTCGGTGGTCTCGGTTATTTCATCGTAAGCAATGTTGCTAATATCGTAGCTCAGATCGTTGCTTTCTTTGTAAATAAGGAAAAGACCTTCAATTCAGGTGCAAATGTTGCTGTTGCTCTTCCTATCTATATCGTTTTCACCATCGGTCTTATCGTATTCTCAGCATGGCTTAATCCCACTCTTAAGGATGTTTTTGTCGGTTGGAATCTTAATGAGGATCTTGCAAAGAATATTGCTACAATGATCTGCTCTGCAGTTCAGTTTTTCCTCTATTTCCCCGTTGATAAGATTCTTTTCCACAAGAAAAAGGAAGAAAAATAACTTTTTATAACGAATTGAGGGATCGTATCATCCGATACGATCCCTTGTTTTACTGTGTTATTCTGTTTGTTGTGATATATTTGATACCGAAAAGATTAAGTAAATCGGATACTATGGGAAAATCCACTGTCCATGCGCCTGTTTCAAGACCGCTTTCCTTTGCATAATCAAAGGCATCCTTCATTTTAAGAATATTTCCGAAATTGATATCTACACCTATATTGCCGTTATTCTTACAGATATCAACATCTTCTTTAGTAAGCTTATTTGTAAGATACATAAGGCTGATTTCTTTATCAAGCTCTCTTATTCCGAGAAGAGCTTCCATATCAAAGGAAATTATAACAGCCTTTTCGATGAGACCGTATTCTTCAATGATATCAAGTAAATTTCTGAATGCGACGGGATCATATCCCTTGATTTCAATAAAGGGAACAATATCACTTTCTTTTATAATACCGAGAGCTTCTTCAAATCTCGGAAGCTTGAGCCCATTATAGTTTTCAATACCCTTGCCGTTATCGATGTTGAATTCCTGAAGCTCTTGGAATGTCATATCGGCAATTTCACCGCTTCCGTCTGTCATTTTATCAATATCGCTGTCGTGGTTGAGAATCCATATTCCGTCCTTTGTGGTGTGAATGTCAAATTCAACACCGTAAAAGCCTTCATCAACAGCGGCCTTTATTGCGGGAATCGTATTTTCGGGGAAAACCGAGGAAAAGCCTCTGTGAGCAATGAATTTCTGCGGCTCGGATGTATAGGAAGATATTGTGAATTTTGAGCTGACAGGTGTTTTTGTAAGGTTTATTGCCGCAAGGGCACCTATTATCAGAATTATTACGGTGATAACTATAAGTATTTTCTTTTTCATAATAGACCTCCTTTATTTTATATAATTATATAATTATTTTCATATAATTACAAGAAAAATCCGCTCTCTCTCTTGAGTTTTTACGGAATATATGATAAATTTAACAGAGAATTTTTACGGAGATGAAAAAAATGAAAGAATTTGAACTTAAAATGTGCAGGGCAGAATCCGTTGATTTTGTAAACAAGCTCCCTCCCAATGTTAAAATTGAGCTCAGTAATAAGTTTTCATATAATGTAGGTTATTCAAAAATAAAAACCTGCCAGGGGGAGTTTAAGGCTGAGATTTTTGATAAGAATACTCCCGACAGATTTCATATTACCGTTGTTATGAAAGGTTTTTTTATAATTTCTGATGAAATTCCGAAAGAAAAGCTTCATGTGAAAACCTATGATGCAATGTATCCCTTTGTTAAGGCTTTTATTGCAAATCTCACAGCTAATGCCGGAATACCGCCCGTATATATCCCTTATATCGATATTTCCAATCAGAGTATCTACAGAGTAGAAATGCCGGGCAAAATCAAAAGAACAGAGGAAGAAGAATGAAAAAGAAGGATATTTTTCTTATAATACTCAGATGTGTGATAGCGCTTTCTCTTTTTGCTGTTGCCATCATTTATTATGATGAGCTTTCGACTATTGATGTCAGAGCTCTTGCTGATGTTACGGACAAGCTTGTTATTCTGATAATTATGGTGCTGAGCTTATATATTGTAAAGGCTCTTGTGTTTGTTGTTCCCGCATCGCTTGTTTATGTAGCAGTCGGAGCGATAATGGATCCCGTAATTGCGGTTATTGTCAACCTCACGGGTATTTTTATTGAGGTTTCTGTAACATATTGGCTGGGAAGATTTCTCGGAAAGGATGCGGTTCATAAGCTTTTATCCAAAAAGGAAACAGGCAGGAAGCTTCTTGAAAAGGATATTCAGAGTAAAGCATCCGTTCTTCTTACAATAAGAGCAATTCCCGCGTTCCCCATTGATTTTGTTAGTCTTTTTTACGGTGCTTCAGGCTGTGCATATCTTAAATATGCACTTCTTTCACTTGCGGGTATTTCCTGGAGAGTCATACTTTTTACAATTCTCGGCGATGCTATCTTCAGCTGGATTCCGATGGATAAAATAATTCTTATAGTTATATGTCTTATACCTGTCGGTGTTATTTATTATCTTGTTAAAAAATTTGTTCTTGAACCAAAGAAAGCAAATAAAGAACAAACAGGGGAGAAATAATATGAAGCTTACTGTTATCGGTGGCGGCGGTGTCCGTTCAATGTTTCTCGCAAAATCAATAGCCTCAAGAGCAAAGTCACTTGATATAACAGAGCTTTGCTTTATGGATAATGACAGCGAAAAGCTTGAAATATTCGGTAAAATGGCAAAAAAGGTCGCAGAACTCATTGAGCCCTCTCTTAATTTTACTCTTACAACAGATGCTGTTGAAGCTGTAAAAGAGGCGGATTATGTTATTACCACCATCCGTGTCGGCGGCGATTCTATGAGGGTCCGTGATGAGAGAATTGCTCTCGGACTCGGAATTTTAGGTCAGGAAACAACAGGAGCCGCAGGTTTCAGTTTTGCAATGAGAAGTATTCCCGCTCTGATAGAATACTGTGAACTGATAAAGAAATATTCAAAACCTGATGTAAAGGTATTTAACTTTACAAATCCTGCGGGTCTTGTTTCTCAGGCGCTCAGTGACAAGGGATATGCATTTACATTCGGTATATGCGACGCACCCTCTTCAATGCTCAATTCCTTTGCAGAGCTTTTAGGTGTTCCCTCCGAAAGTGTTTACGGAAAAATATACGGACTTAATCACCTTTCATTTTTCAGCAGTGTAACAGCATCGGGAGAAAATGTTACCGATAAGCTTATCTGCAGTGATGAAGCCTATGATAAAACAGATATGAGATATTTTGACAAGGACTTTCTGATGAAAAAAGGCTTTATTCCTAATGAATATTTCTATTATTTCTTTAACAGGGAAAAGGCAGTTGAAAACATCTTAAGGGCTGAAAAAACAAGAGGGGAGCTTATAGAAGAGGTAAATGCTCTTATGTTAAAGGAGCTTTCTTCTGTTGATATAGAAAATGATTATGAAACAGCCGTCGGTATTTTTGAAAAATACTACGGAATCAGAGAAAATTCGTATATGTCGGGAGAAACAGGGGTTTCCCGACATAAAAAATGGAGCTTTGATCCTTTTTCTGAAGATGACGGAGGCTACGCGGGAGTCGCTTTGAGATATATTGATATCATAAAAAGCGGAAGAGAGGGTGAAATGATATTCTGCACGAAGAACAAGGGTGCTCTTTCTTATCTTGATGACGATGATGTTGTTGAGATTACCTGTAATGTCAGCAAGGATTCTGTCGAACCCGTTAAATTCAATTCATCGGAAACGGATCACTTTGCGGATGAACTTATCCGACGAATGAAATACTATGAGAGAACTGCTGCAAGGGCAATTCTCAATAAGGATATCTCTCTTGCCTGCGATGCGCTGGCAAGCCATCCGCTTGTCGAGTCGTATTCGCTTGCAAAAAAGCTTATGGATGAATATATCAGACTAAATAAGGATTACAGTGACGGCTGGAAGTAAAAGAAAAAACAGGTGTTTTATCGTTGCGATAAAACACCTGAAATTTTATTAAAGAAGCTTTGCAGCAGCTTTATCTATGAGAAGAATTGCATCGGGATGGTTCTTGAGAACAGAAGCGGGAACCTGAGGAGTAACTTCACCGTCTATTGTAGCCTTTATTGCATCTGCCTTTGATTCGCCTGTTGCAATAAGAACGATCTTCTTTGCTTTCATTATTGAGTTGATACCCATTGTAAGAGCATATCTCGGCATTGAATCATCGTCAAAATAAATGCTGTTTGATTTGATCGTACTGTCAGTAAGCTTTACCTTGAAGGTTCCGTCGGAAAAGCTGTCAGCGGGCTCGTTGAAGCCGATGTGACCGTTTGTGCCGATTCCGAGAAGCTGAATGTCAATTCCGCCTGCATTTTCGATCTTCTCATCAAATTCCTTTGCTTCCTTTTCGGCATCAGCTGCATTGCCGTCAAGAATATTAACATTTTCTTCTTTGATATCAACACTGTTGAAAAGATTTTCGTGCATAAAGGTGTAATAGCTGTTTTTGTCATCTCTGGGGAGATCACAGTATTCATCAAGGTTGAATGTCTTTACCTTGCTGAAGCTGATTTCACCGTTTTTGCAGCGCTTTATAAGCTCGGTATATGTTTTTACGGGGGATGCACCTGTTGCAAGTCCGAGAACGCATTCAGGCTTTGTAACAAGAAGCTCACTGAAAATATCGGCACAAGCTGTTGCAATTTCGTCTGCACTGTTAAAAATTCTTACTTCCATTTATGTAACCTCCAAATTTTACTAACACAATTATAATATCCCGTTATTTTAATGTCAATACAAGAAATTCGCCTAAATATTTGAAAATACTTGTATTTACTATTAAATTATGCTAATATTAATTGAATAAAATTTAGTGAGGAATTATTTATGTCTGAAAATTATTCTTTCCGTTCAGCTATTAACGGTTTTAACAGAAATGATGTTATGTCCTGCATAGAAAATATACTTTATGAGAAGCATGCAGCTGAAGATCAGGTTTCAATTCTTGAAAGCAAGCTTTCTTCTCTTGAAGAAAAATGTGTTTCGCTGGAGGAAAAGAGTGCTTCACTCGAAGAAAAGTGTATTTCTCTCGAAAAAGAGCTTGCAACGGAAAAAGATGATAATGCACAGAAAATTGCTTTTTGCGAAAGCCGGGTCACTGATGTAAAGACCTTTGAAATCAAGATTGATGCACTTGAAAAAGACCTTGAAAAGGCCAATGCTGAAAATGATAATCTCCGTATGCTTCTTGCAAAATCACAGGAAAATTCTGCAGTAAAGGATAAATGTGCTGAGTGTGACCTTGCAAGAGTGTATGAAGCCCGTCTTGGTGCTGCGATGCTCGATGCGAAGCGTTTCTCTGAAATTCTTGTAAAAGAAGCAAATGATAAGGCTTCCGTACTTTTTGCATCCGCTTCGGCATCTGCTGATTCAACATCTGTGAGAGCAAAGGAAATTGCTTCCGAAATTACAGCCGTTAAGAATAGCCTTGTTGCTTCATTCAATGGTCTTCTTGATAATATGTCAAAGCTCGAATCCTCTCTCGAGAGCTTCAAGTCCAATGTAACCGCTACAGGCTCCGCATATAACTTTTCAACAGATTTTGAGCCTTTGAAGGTTAATGCGGCGGAAGCGAAGGCAGCAGGAATTGTTGCTCCCGTTGCCGTTTCTGCAGCTGTTGGGGAAGAGACCGAAAACACTCCTGAAGCAGATTCTCAGAACAAAAGCCGTTTCCCTGAAGATCCCGATGTTAATTTTGATGATGCTGATGAATTTGACATCAAGGTAAATCTCGATGCATGGAAAAAGTATTAATGTAAATATGATAGTGTCCGCCGCAGAAGAGCTTAAAGCAGGGCAGCGAGTTTTTCTCAGCGGTACTGTATATACAGCCCGTGATGCTGCTCATTTGAGGCTTTTAAGAATGCTTGATAACGGTGAAAAGCTTCCGTTTTCTCTTGATGGTGCCGTGATCTATTATGCCGGGCCCACCCCGACAAAGCCTGACGGAACCATAGGAAGCTTCGGCCCGACAACATCCTCAAGGATGGATGCCTTTTCACCCCGTCTTCTTGATAACGGACTTAAGGCAATGATAGGTAAGGGCAACAGGAGTCCCGAAGTCGTTGAAGCCATACAGAGAAATAAGGCTTTGTATTTTTGCGCAGGCGGCGGTTTCGGTGCTCTTATCAGTAACAGCATTATCAGTGTTGAAGAAATCGCTTTCCCTGAGCTTGGCTGTGAAAGTATAAAAAAGCTTGTTGTAAAGGATTTTCCTTTGATTGTGGCTATTGACAGCCGAGGAAATTCTGTTTTCAACCGCTGAAAGGTGAATATATGTCAGAAAATACACTTCTCTCTTTGAGAAGACAGATAATTGAAAAAGATTTTATGCGTATGAACAGTATGCAATTCAAGGCAGTGACCACAGTTAAGGGGCCACTGCTTATTCTTGCAGGCGCGGGCAGCGGAAAAACAACTGTTCTTGTAAACCGCATTATTAATCTTATAAAATACGGAAATGCTTATAATTCCGACAGGATAAATACGGGATTTACGGAAAATCCCGAAGAAATGCTGAAGAGATATCTGGACGGTGATTCTTCTGTCTATGATGAGATAGCCTCTATGCTTTCGACGGAAGCCCCCGAGCCCTGGCAGATTCTTGCCATAACCTTTACCAATAAAGCCGCAAATGAGCTTAAGGAGCGTCTTGTAAATTCTCTTGGTGAAGCAGGTAATGAAATCTGGGCGAGCACATTCCATTCGGCCTGTGTCCGTATTCTCAGACGATACGGAGACAGAATAGGATATTCCTCGCATTTTACGATATATGATACGGACGATTCAAAGCGTCTTATAAAAGAATGTCAGCGTCAGCTTAACATAGACGATAAATTTCTTCCCGTAAAATCCATTCAGGGAGAAATCAGCCGCTCAAAGGATTCTCTTATCTCTCCTGAAGAATATCAGGAATCTGCCGGTGCCGATATGAGAAGAAATGATGTTGCAAAGGTATTTGCTCTTTATCAGAAGCTGTTAAAAGAGGCAGATGCAATGGATTTTGATGACATTATCTGTAACACTGTGTATCTTCTTAAAAGCGACAGGGAAGTGCTCGAATATTACAGAAACCGTTTCAGATACATCATGGTTGACGAGTATCAGGATACAAACCACGCACAGTATGTGCTCGTAAGTCTTCTTGCAGGCGGTCATAACAATCTCTGCGTTGTCGGTGATGACGATCAGAGTATCTACAGTTTCCGAGGTGCTACCATTGAAAATATTCTCAGCTTTGAGGAGCAGTTTTCGGATGCACTTGTTATAAGACTTGAGGAAAACTACCGTTCCACACAGACGATTCTTGATGCCGCAAATGCGGTTATTGCCAATAACCGTGAAAGAAAGGGCAAGAAGCTTTGGACCGGAAACGGAATGGGTGATAAAATTACACTCAAGGCCTGTAATGACGATATAAATGAGGGGGATTTTGTAGCCGGCACAATTATGGATATTGCAGAAAAATCTGCCTCTTTCTCTGATTTTGCCGTGCTCTACAGAATGAATGCCCAGTCAAATATAATTGAACGCGCTCTTGTAAAATCAGGTATTCCTTACAGAATTATCGGCGGACACCGTTTCTATGACAGAAAAGAGATCAAGGATGCATTAGCATATCTTGCCGTCGTTTCCAACCCGAATGATAATATAAGATTAAGACGAATCGTAAATGAGCCGAAACGCGGAATCGGCGAAACAACAATGAATAATCTGTTTGAGATTTCCTCACGGCTCGGTGACAGCGTATTCCATCTTATGGAAGAAGCCGATCAGTATGCGGCTCTTTCAAGAAATGCTTCAAAGCTGAAGCTTTTTGCAAGGATGATAAGAACCTTTGCTCTTCTGCGTGAAAGTAATTCAATAGCAGATCTTTTCAGAATTATTATGAATGAATCGGGGTATATTGAATCTCTTGCAAATGATGAAAAACGCGATGAAAGAATCGAAAATCTCAACGAGCTTTATTCTACCATAGCAAGATATGAAGAGGAAAATGCCGAAAATGCAACTCTTGAAGGCTTCCTTGAAGAGGTTGCCCTTCTGTCTGACCTTGACACGGCGGATGACAGTCTTGAGGCTGTAACTCTTATGACAATGCATTCCGCAAAGGGACTTGAATTTCCATATGTCTTTATTGTAGGTCTTGAAAACGGTGTTTTTCCGTCAATGCAGTCTATAAGCGAGCCTTCTCTTATGGAAGAGGAAAGACGGCTTGCTTATGTCGGAATCACAAGAGCAAAAAAGAAGCTTTATATAACAAGAGCCATGAGCCGTATGCAGTTCGGAAAAACCTCTATGAATCCGCCCTCGAAATTCATAAGTGAAATTCCGCTTGATCTCATAGATGATATTTCCGCTCCCTCATGGCAAAGCGGCAGAAACAGCTACCGTTCATCAGGCAGCTCATATTCGGGCGGCTACGGAAAATCATATTCTGACGGATACTACAGTGACGATTATGATATGCCGTCAACCCGCCGTTCCTCCGACGGCTTTAAGTCATATGTACAGGAAGCAAGCAAGCCTGCAGAAGCAGCGGCTGCAACGGGACGCTTCAAGCCCGGAGATACCGTTATGCACAGAAAATTCGGTAAAGGGCTTGTTGTTTCCGCTCAGCCCCTCGGAAATGATGTTTTTCTTGAGGTTGCCTTTGATACCGTCGGAACAAAGAAGCTTATGGAAGGTATGGCAAGATTGGAAAAAATATAACCCTCTGAAAATCAGAGGGTTTATAAATGTCAGTTGAGTCTTCCGAAGCGGAGATTTTCAACTTCCTTTTCTTTGTTGAATCGGTATATACTCATTATAAGACCTATTCCTATGTAGATGCAAAGGTTTGATGAACCGCCTGCACTGAAAAAGGGGAGCGTAATTCCTATAACAGGGAATATCTTAAGACACATACCGAGGTTGATTATAACCTGTGATGCAAACATTGCGGCAGTTCCGTAGCACATCATTGCTGTGGCGTTTTCTTTTGATTTGATTCCGATAAAAACAATTTTTATGATAATGGCAAGAAGAATTGCTATTGCAAGAAAACAGCCGATAAAGCCGAGCTCTTCACCGATACAGGTGAATATCATATCGTTTTCACTTTCGGGGACAATTTCATTCTGCGTGTATTTCCCGTTGAAAAGTCCCTGACCCGAAAAGCCTCCCGAAGCAATGGCTTCAAGTCCCTTGTTTTGCTGATACATAATATCGGAGTATCTTTCAGGGAACAGGAGCCCGAGAAAACGCTCTTTCTGTGTTTCACTGAAAAAGACATACCAGATTCCCGGTATCATTGCACATATGCCTGCGATACCCAGAATGAAGTATCTCATCTGAACGCCTGCACAGAACATCATTGTAATGAAAATTATAAGAAAAACAAGTGCACTTCCGAGGTCGCCCGACACGATAACAAGTCCTGCGGGGACAAGTCCGTGAACGCAAAGCAGAAACAGATGAAAGATACTCTTCAGCTTATCCTGAACAAGATCAATATGCATTCCGAATGTGATAATAAAGCCTATCTTAACGAGCTCCGAGGGCTGGAAAAACAGACCCGTTGAGCCGAGAGAAATCCAGGTTTTTGCATCGGGGCGTTCCGCGGGACCGACTCCGACGCCGGGAATAAACAGTACCAGCATCATAAGTATACAGACCGCTCCTATCAGCGGAAACATTTTTGTGATGAACTGATAGTCAATAAATGAAATTATTACGGCAAATACCGCACCGACACAAACAGCAAGAAGCATTGTTCTTGCATCTCGGGAAAGAAGAGCTCCCTCTTCAATGCTCAGTGACGTCGCACTGTGAACCATTATTATTCCGAAAAGGGAAGCTGACAGGCAAAGAAAAATCAGAAGAATATCTGTTTCTTTTACCGTATCGGTAATAAACTTTATAATTTTTTGCATCTTTAATACTCCGGTTAAATTATTATTTTTATTATAATCCTAAAAACAATGTTTTTCAACAACAAAAAGAGGTCAATTATGAAAGAATTTTTTTCTGCCTGTGAAAAAGACACAATGTCTGTCGCGGAAAGCATATGTAAGAATATAAAAAAAGGTACGGTCATCGCTTTCAGCGGCGGTATGGGAATGGGAAAAACTGCTTTCGTCAGAGGTGCTCTCAAGGCTTTCGGTAACTCGTCTTTTGTGAGCTCTCCCACATTTTCTCTTGTGCACGATTACGGCGGTGAGCCTCATATTTATCATTTTGATATGTACAGAGTAACTGATCTTGATGATCTTTACAGTACGGGATTTTTTGATTATCTTGACGGTGAATCCGTTCTTTTTATAGAATGGAGTGAAAATATAGAGGAGGCTCTGCCCGAAAATACGGTCAGAATTAAAATTGATCGGGGCAATGAGCCTGATTCAAGAAAAATAACAGTCAGCGGAGGCGGTTTTTAATGTTGATTCTCGGTGTTGATACTTCTGCACTTGCTGCGGGAGCGGCTGTTCTTAAGGACGGCAAGCTTATCAGTGAAGCTTATCTCAATACAGGACTTACTCATTCTCAGACATTAATGGAGCTTATAGATTCGGCTCTTAAGAATGCCTGTGTCAGCTTTTCAGATATAGATGCTGTTGCTGTTTCTGCGGGACCGGGATCTTTTACGGGAATCAGGATCGGTGTTTCTGCAGTAAAGGGCTTATGCTTTCCTGAAAATAAGCCCTGCTGTCCTGTTTCAACGCTTGAGGCTCTCGCTAACTGCGTTGATATTGACGGCTTCCTTATCGTCCCCGTAATGGATGCAAGGTGTATGCAGGTTTATACTGCAGTATTTGAAAAGACGGACGGAGAAATCGTAAGAATAATTGATGACACTCCGATGAAGCTTGAGGAACTGTGCGATGTGCTGAAGAAATATGACAAGAAGATCATCCTTATCGGTGACGGTGCCGACCTTTCTTATAAGTTTTTATCAGAAAAAGGTCTTGATGTCAGAACTTTTTCCGAAATTTTTAAATTTCAGCATGCTTCGGGAGTTGCAATTAC
>SVOV01000043.1 GCA_015066205.1 Oscillospiraceae bacterium | reverse complement strand
ATTTGTTGCAGTTGGCAGACCGCAACTTAATTATAGTAAAGGAGGATTTTTTATTCAAATATATAATTTTTCCCGAACCACGCGTCTAACGCGTGGTTTTACTATACAAAAAGCGAAAGAGCATTGTGCCCTTTCGCTTTTTTCTCAGATAATGTTTTTATATGCCATTTCCATTGTTTTTGTGAGGCTTACTGCGTCTTCAATGCCGAAGAGAGGCTCGCCGTCACCGTTTATGCTGTCGCAGAAGGAATTTATTGCGGACTTACTGCCCTTGCCGAGGGCGGGGAACATCCAGCCGTCGCCGTTGTTGTAGCAGAGCTTGTCAAATACACCGCCTGCAAGAATCGTGCCCTTTGTGCCCGCAATTTCAAGCTCAAAGGGATTTCTTCCCGTTACAAAGCCTGTTTCGCTGACGCCGATGGCACCGTTTTTATAGCTGAATACCGTAACACAGTTGTCCTCAACGCTGTCGCAAAGGCAGTTTGTGAAAACGCTTGTGCACTTCTCGGGCTCACCCATAAGCCAGTTGAGAAGATACATTCCGTGAGCGCCGAGATCCATCATAGCACCGCCGCAGGTGGGAACGGGGTCAAGGAATGAGGGAGGAAGCCATCCGCGGCTGACACCGTCGTGGGCGTTTCTCATTCTCATATATGTTACCTGACCGATAATATCCTCACCCAGTGCTTCCTTTATCCAGAGAAAATCGGAGCGTGTTCTCCAGGGGAAGGAAATGCAGAACTTGATTCCTGCCTTTTCAACAGCCGCCTTTACCTCGAGAGCATCAGCGTATGAGGCGGTAAGCACCTTTTCGGTGAAGATGTGTTTGCCTGCGTTTGCTGCACCGATAAGAACCTCTTTGTGGATATTCGTTGCGGCGCAGACCATAACGGCATCAAAGTCACCCTTGTAGAATTCCCCGAGGTCGGTGGTGTATGAGCAGCCGAGCTCCAGAGCCTTCTCCTTTGCCGTATTTTCATCGGAATCCCAGAGGGAAGTGATCTCAACATCCCCGCGGGAGAGGAATTCTCTGACATAACCGCCGAAATGAACATGCCAGGTGCCTGCAAGACCTAATTTTATCATAGCTATTCTCCTTTATTCATCGGTGCCGAGAAGCCCGTCAGCAGAAACACTGTCTATAGCCTCAACACCTTTTAATTTTTTTGTGATAATTGAATTTCTCTTCTGTGCATCGTCAATGCTTACAGCCGCCTCGTCAAGCTTTCTCTTTGCCTTTTCGAGAGCAAGTCCGAATTTTTCATACTGCATTTTTGCGGCAGATAAAAGATCCATAACCTCATTTGCCTTGCGGTTGAGAGCCACCGAGCGAAAGCCCATGGCAAGAGAGGACAGAAGCGCTGTTATTGTAGACGGTCCCGCAAGAAGAACACCGCATTCGTTGTGAAGACGGTCGGCAATATTCTCCTTTGAGGAAAGAATTTCCGCATAAAGGGAATCCGTTGCAAGATACATCACCGCAAAGGGTGTCGTGAGGGGCGGGCAGATATATTTTGAAATGCTTCTTCCCTCGGACAGCACCTTCATTTCGAGCATATGCCTGTAAAGCTTTACCTTATCGCTGTCACCCTCATCGGCGGCATCAAGAAGACGGAGATAATCCTCCATGGGGAATTTGGAGTCTATGGGAAGATAGGTTTTTCTGTCGGAATCGGCTTCGGGGATGATTACCGCAAATTCAACCACATCACGGCTTTCGTCGGGACGGAAATTTTTAACGAACATACCGGGGATAATGCTGTCGAGAATTCCCTCAAGCTGTGTTTCTGCCCAGTTTCCTCTTGTCTTTACATTGGTAAATACACGGTTGAGAGCCGTAACACCGCTTGAAAGCTCCTTCATTTCGCCGAGGGACTTATATACATTTGAAAGCTGCTCGGAAACGGATTTGAAAGAGGAATCGAGCCTTGTCGAAAGGGTGTTCGTAAGCTTCTCGTCAACGGTAAGACGCATCTGCTCAAGCTTGCTTTCATTTGATGTCTGAAGCCTTTCCACCGCCGAGGTGAGAGCATTTGTCTGCTCCTTTACGGAGAGATCGAGCTTTTCTCTCATATCTGAAAGAGTTCTTACGGTGTTCAGCTGTCCGTCCGAAAGCTTTTCAGCGAGCGTTTCGGTCTTGCCCGAAAGTACCTCGAGTGAGGAGCTGACCTGTGTTCTTAATGCCTCGTTTGAAGAAGCGGTATCACGGCGGAGCGCCGTTATGCCCTCTGCCGTCAGTTTTCTTAAATTCTCTATTTTTTCATCTGTAACATCGCTCTTACCCGAAGTTCTTCCGAAAACCCTTACCGCGATAGCAATAAGGAGAATCAGGATAAGACCGAGAAGAATAAGTATATAATAGTCCATTTTTTCCCTCACATTCATATTCCCTTTAATTTTAGCATAACCTACGGGAAAAATAAAGCCAAAATAATCTTAAAAAGTTTATTTAAATAGTAGAAAAATAAATTATAATCTGTTAAAATAAGAACCGCAGAAAAAAAGAAAGGAGAAGCAATATGAAAAGAATTCTTGCCGTAATTCTGACAGCTTTGTGCTTTGCGGGTATGTTTTCCTCCTGCTCCTCCGATGACCCCGTGGTGCTTTTCTTTGCTATGGAAGAGCCCGCAGGCTCCTTTGACCCCCAAATAGTGTCCGATGATACGGCATCCGTGGTCGTAAGAAACTGCTTTGAGGGGCTTCTCAGAAAGGATGAAAACGGCTCTGTTATAAACGGTGTCGCAAAAGACTATAAGCTGTCTTCGGATCTACTTACATATACATTTTATTTAAGAGAGGATGCACAGTGGCATCTTACGAGCAATGCAAAGGAGAGGCTTGAGGGAAAAATTCCCGAAAACTTTGATCTCAGCGTTACAGCCTACGATTTTCAGTTCGCTTTAAGAAGAGCCGCCGACCCCGCAACAAACGCTCCGTTTTCATATATGCTTTATAATATAGAAAATGCTCCCGAGATCCTTGCCGGTGAAAAAGCTCCCGAGGAGCTTGGCGTAAGAGTAATTGACCGCTTCACACTCGAAATAAAGCTGTCCGTTCCCCAGAGCAATTTCCCCGAAATTCTGACAGAGCCCATTGCAATGCCCTGTAATGAGACCTTCTTTAAGGCTTGCTCCGGACGATACGGAACTCTTATTGCATTTTCTCTTTCAAACGGGCCCTTCTATCTTTCAAGATTTGACGATACCTCATACAGAATAAATAAGGCAGCAGATTATGTCGGCGAGAGCGTTGCTGTTCCCGATTATGTATGGCTTTATGTGGTCAGGAACCGTCAGTCCCTTGTTGAAATTCTTGAAACCGACGATTATTCGGGTGCTGTTATAGAAGAGGACATCTATTCTCTTCTCAAGGTCAGTAAAAAAATGACAGTAACCGAAACCCGCGGCTTTGTCAAGGGCTTTATTATGAATATCTCCGACAGTGTTTTATCGGAGGAATATATCAGAAAGGCTGTTTCCGCCGCAACTGACGGTGAGGCTGTGGCAAAGAATCTCGGAAAGCCCTATTATAACAGCCTTATTCCCGAAAGCGCCGCCGACAGCAGTATCGTAAGCCATCCCGAGGCTTATTCCGAGGAAAAAGCGGCAATATATCTTAAAAACGGTCTTGAAAAGCTTGAAATGAAAAGCATTGACATATCCGTGCTTTGCGAAAAATCTGACGAGGATGCCGTAAGAAGAGTTATGCAGCAGTGGCAGAGAATTCTCGGTATCAGCGTGAATTTCACGGTAAAGGCAGTTGAAAAGGCAGAGCTTGAAAGAAGCGTTTCGGCGGGCAATTTCCAGATAGCGCTGTATAATTACAGCGCCCCGTCAGACAGTATTTATGAATTCTTCGGCTCATTTACAAAAAATTCTCCCTATAATTTTACAGGCTTTACGGGTCAGGGGATGGAAGAGCTTCTGGGGAAGCTTTATTCGGGTGATGAAAGTAATTTCCGCTCGGTGTATTCTTCCGTTGAAAGTAAGCTCAGCTCCGCCTCCCTCGTTATCCCCGTCAGCACGGAAAGCTCCTATTTTGTCTGTACCAAGGATGTAAAGGATGTAATCTGGTTTTCAGGCAAGGATAAGCTCTATTTCCACAAAGCAACAAATGAGTCATAATTTCCGCAACGGAAAAAAGCACCGGTGAATAGTGAATAGTGACACTGCATAAAGTCTGAAACAGCTTGAATTATAATTTAAGAGCGAAGCTCTTCCGACAGGCTGCCTCTTCATTCTTCACCCTTACTTAATACTTAAATAACAGTTTCGCTGTTATTCCGAAAGGTTGGTTTTATGTCAGTTTTTAAGCCCTTTAATGCGGTAAGGCCCAAAAAGGAATTTGCCGACAAGGTTGCGGCTCTTCCCTATGATGTTATGAATTCCGAGGAAGCGAGAGTTAAGGTCGAGGGCAACCCCTATTCCTTTATCCGTGTGGATAAGGCAGAGGTCGAGCTTCCCGAGGGAACTTATCTTTATTCCGATGAGGTATATAAAAAGGCGGCGGAGAATCTCAGACGCCTTTCGGATAACGGTATCTGCTTCAAGGATGAAAAGAAATGCTTTTATCTCTACAGACAGATAATGGGTGATGTCACTCAGGCAGGTCTTGTAGGTGTTGCAAGTGTTGACGATTATATAAACGATGTAATAAAGAAGCACGAATTCACAAGAGCCGACAAGGAGGAGGACAGAATCCGCCATGTGGATACCTGTAATGCCAATACGGGCCCCATCTTCCTTGCCTATAAGAGCAGAAAAGAAATTGATGAAATTATTGATAAATATTTATCCCTTGAAGCGGAATATGATTTCGTTTCCGAGGGGGATGTAAGAAATACCGTTTGGGTCATTTCCGATGAAAAGGACTGTGATATCCTCGTAAATGCTTTTTCCGAAGTAGAAAGCCTTTATATCGCAGACGGACACCACAGAGCCGCCTCTGCCGTAAAGGTAGGTCTTAAGAGAAGAGCGGAAAATCCCGATTATACGGGTGAAGAGGAATTCAACTTCTTCCTTGCGGTGGCTTTCAGAGCTGAAGAGCTTAAAATTATGGACTATAACCGTCTTCTCAAGGACAAGAATTCCCATACCGATGAGGAGCTTTTCGGAAAAATCGGTGAGATTTTTGAAATTGAAGAAAGGGATGGGGCAGTAAAGCCTGATGCCCGCCATACCTTCGGCTTCTACTGTAATAAAAAATGGTATAAGCTCACTCTTAAAGAGGGTCTTTGCGATGAAAACAACGCTTTAGAGGCTCTCGATGTTTCAATTTTACAGAAATATGTTATTTCGGATATTTTCGGTATAGAGGACCCGAGAACGGATAAGAGAATCGATTTCGTAGGCGGTATCAGAGGACTTGCGGAGCTTGAAAGAAGATGTGAGGAGGATATGGAAATTGCTTTTTCAATGTATCCCACATCCCTTGGGGAGCTTATGACTATAGCCGATAATTCACTTGTTATGCCTCCGAAATCCACTTGGTTTGAGCCGAAACTTCTCAGCGGTCTGTTTATCCACGAGCTGGATTAAGAGTTTTCGGAAAAAAAGTTTAAAAAACACTTGCTTTTTTTCGGAATATCTGTTATTATGGCTGTTGCTGATTAAGATATTAGGGGTTAACCCGGAAAATAAAGGGAGGTGCGCTCCATGGCAAAATGTGATTTTTGCGGTAAGGACGTAAAGTTTGGTATTCAGGTTTCTCACTCTCACAGAAGATCCAACAGAACCTGGAAGCCCAATGTAAAGAGAGTAAAGGCTATCGTTAACGGTTCTCCTTGCAGAGTATATGCTTGCACTCGCTGCATGCGTTCAGGTAAGGTTGAAAGAGCTGTTTAATTTTACTTAAAGGTAAAGAACGAAAAAAAGGCTGATTTCTTCGGAAATCGGCTTTGGTCTTTTTTTATATGTTTTTTGTCTGTCTTAGCAAAAAAAGGCAGACTTTTTTGTATACTTTTTCAGCATCCGAAAGATAAACTATCGTTGATTTTTGCGGGTTTTGTGTTATATTTATTATATAAAGCTCTGAAAAAAAGGAAGTGACTGTATGGGTTTATTCGGTTTTGCCAGAGAGGACATAACTCCCGAAATCGGCTGTCTTCTCTACGGGTATGTGGATGACCTTAAATCTGAAAGTATACACGACCGTCTTCGTGTGAGTGCCTTTTATTTCCGTGACGGTGAAAGGGAAGCACTTATGCTGACGGCAGAGGTCTGCTCCGTAAATACGGCTTTTTCCCATAAGATAAGACATAAAATTTCCGAAAGCACACTTGTGAAATATGAGAATATTATTCTTCACGGTATTCACAACCATACAGGTCCCAACACCGACGGAAATACGGGATGGGGTGACCTTGATATTGATTATTGCGAAAATATTCTGCTTCCCGCCTGTGTAAAGGCTTCAGAGGATGCGAAAAACAGTGCGGCGGAGGCACTTTGGGGCTTCAATATGGGTGAATGCCGTGTGGGTGTCAACAGGAGAGAGCAAAACCTCAATAACGATCTTATCTTCGGTCAGTGTGAATGGGGAAGCTTCGATCCGAGAATGGCAGTGTTTTCCTTTGCGGATGTAAATAAAAAGCCTCTTGCAAATCTGATTTTCTATACCTGCCACGGTACCTGTGCTGGTCTGTGCCGTGAAATTTCAAGGGACTGGGCAGGGGGAATGATGGATATTCTCGAGGAAAAAAGCGGTGCACCCACTGCATTTTTCTGCGGTCCTGAGGGGGATGTGGGCCCACGCCTTTCCAACGGACAGACGGTGGGAACTATCCGTGATGTTGAAATTATGGGTGAAAAGGCGGGTGCGGATGCCCTGTCTGTTTACAGCGGTATTACGGATTATAAGCCTCTTTCAATGGATGTTACCGAAAGAAAGCTTGCCCTTCCTCTTAAAAGCAGAATACCTCTCGAAAAAGCAAAGGAGCTTTATGAGGTTTATAAAAATCACAGTGTCAATCTTGAGGGACAGAAAAGAAGCTATTATAAGCGGGTTATAGACTCCTATGACACTGACTATAAGGAAGAAGACTTTTACTATGTCTCACAGACGGCACTTAAAATCGGAGATAATGTGTTTGTCAGCTTCCCCTATGAGCTTTTCTCCGATATAGCACTTCGTATTGATAAGGCGGTAAAGGACTGCAATATTTTCTCCTTGTCCAATGCCAACGGCAGCAAGGGATATTTTCCCTGTGACAGTGAGATTTCCAAGGGCGGCTATGAAATAGATATGTTTTTAACATTAAATCTTCAGCCATATTGCGATAATGCGGATTTTTATCTTATAAAAGAAACACTTAAAACACTGGAGGAACTGAAATGTACAGAATAGGACAGGAAGAAATTGATGCAGTTGCAAGAGTTATAAATTCAAAGCAGCTTTTTAAGGTAAACAGCGGACTTAACGAAACCGCAAGATGCGAAGAAAATATGAGAAATATATGGGGAGTCAGAAGAGCACTTCTGGTTACCTCGGGCAAGGGTGCCCTTATTTCCGCTCTTGTGGGTATGGGTATCGGCCCGGGAGATGAGGTTATTGTTCCCGCATATACATATATCGCAACTGCTATTGCTGTTCTTGCAGCGGGTGCAATTCCGATTATTGCCGATATTGATGAAACACTTACTCTTTCCCCAAAGGATTTTGAAAGGAAAATCACAGAAAGAACAAAAGCGGTCATTCCCGTTCATATTATGGGCTTCCCCTGTAATATGGATGAAATTATGCGGATTGCAAAGGAGCATAATATAATGGTGCTTGAGGATTCCTGTCAGTCCGACGGCGGCTCATACAAGGGCAAGAGACTTGGCTCCATCGGTGATGCCGGTGCTCTGAGTTTCAACTATTTTAAGATAATTACTGCAGGCGAGGGCGGAGCTGTGCTTACCAATAACGATAAGCTGTATGAAAGAGCCCTTATTTATCAGGATTCCAGCGCAATTTCATTTTTTGGTGATCAGCTGAGGGGCATAACCGAGCCTCAGTTTGCAGGCTCACAGTTCAGAACAAATGAAATTTCCGCCGCAATTCTTAATGCACAGTTCAACCGTCTTGACGGAATTTTAGGAGACCTTCGTAAAAACAAAAAGAAAATGAAGGAGCTTCTTTCTCCCTATTGCCGTTTTGCTCCCTCAAATGATGAAGAAGGTGACTGCGGTGTTGCCTTGTCAATAGAATTTGACACTGCCGAGCAGTGCATAGCCTTCAATAAGGCGGCTCCCGACGGAACAACACGCCCCAGAGAAAGTGACAGACACATCTATTGCTTCTGGACTGCAATTCTTGAAAAAAGAGGAGCCTTCCATCCTCTTATGGATCCCTTTAAGATGGAAGCAAACAAGAATCATATTCCCGACTATAATGCGGATATGTGTCCCGAAACTCTTGAAATTCTTGCAAAAAACTGCTATATCTCCATAAATCCCGATTGGACAGATAAGGAAATTGAAGAAAAAGCAGAGTATTATATCAATGCATTGAAAAATAATGCAAAAAGATTCTGATATTTTTATTATCGAAAAATAAAAGCGTTGCATTTCTGCAACGCTTTTTTTTAATATATAGGAAATTGCTCGCATTGTGAGAGATTTCACTTATATCAAAAAACACCTTTTCGCCCCCAAGACCCAGGGCCGGGGGGTTGAAGCAGAATGCTTTTTTATATTTTTTTTATTTTCCCTATTTATATTTATTTTTATATGTGATATTATATATTATGTATAACTATGTCAGGAGAAAAATATATGTTTGTTGATTCTGCGAAAATAAAAATAAAGGCGGGTAACGGCGGTAACGGTGCCGTTGCCTTCCACAGAGAAAAATATGTAGCCTCGGGCGGACCCGACGGCGGTGACGGAGGAAAGGGAGGCGACATAATTTTTGTTGCCGATGACCATCTTGCAACTCTTGCGGACTTCCGTTACAAGAGAAAATACACAGCCGAAAACGGAGCAAACGGCGAGGGCGGAAGAAGAAGCGGCAAAAGCGGAAAAAGCCTTACCATAAAAGTTCCGAGAGGCACGATAATCAAGGAGGCAGAAAGCGGAGCAGTGCTCGCTGACATGTCGGGGGATGAACCCTTTATCTGCGCCAAGGGCGGACGAGGCGGCTGGGGTAATCAGCATTTTGCCACACCCACCCGTCAGGCACCCCGTTTTGCCCGTGACGGCTATCCCGGTGAGGAATGGGAGATAATACTTGAATTGAAGCTTCTTGCCGATGTCGGTCTTCTCGGCTTCCCCAATGTGGGAAAATCCACCCTCATTTCCGTTGTAAGCGAGGCAAAGCCCGTTATTGCAAACTATCATTTCACCACTCTTACTCCCGTTCTCGGAGTTGTAAGAATGGGCCCCGAAAGCTCCTTTGTTATGGCGGACATCCCCGGACTTATCGAGGGTGCGGGTGAGGGCGTAGGACTGGGCCACAGATTCTTGCGCCATGTTGAGCGCTGCCGTATGCTCGTTCATATCGTCGATGTATCGGGCAGCGAGGGCAGAGATCCGATAGAAGATTTCAAAATTATCAATAAGGAGCTTGAGGTCTTTAATCCCGAGCTTACAAAGTGCCCTCAGATAGTTGCCGCAAATAAAATCGACCTTGCAACGGATGAACAGCTGGCTTCCTTCAGAAAATTCATTGAGGATCAGGGACTGCAGTATTTTGAAATCATCGCTCCAATTCAGGAAGGCACTCAGGAGCTTATAAATGCGGTTGCTGCAAAGCTTCAGGAGCTTCCTCCCATCAAGAGATTTGAAAGCGAGGGCGTACCGCTTGAGCTTCTCGAAAAGAAGAAGGATTCAGGCTTCAGGATCACCGAAATGGGCGGAGATTATTACATCGAAGCGGAATGGCTTCTTAAGATTCTCAACAAGACCGATATTGATGACTATGAGTCGCTTCAGTATCTTCAGAGAGTGCTTGAAAATTCGGGCGTATTTGAAGAGCTGAGAAACCGCGGTATTATGGAGGGCGACACCGTAATTATTTATGATCTGGAGTTCCAGTATGTGCCTTGATATTGAAAAGATCGGGGAGCTTTTTCCCGCTCCCGATGTTAAGAATATGAGTGCTCTTTCCCTGGCTTTTGCGGGAGATGCCGTTTATGAGCTTTTCATAAGGCAGTATATTCTTTCCAAGGGCGATGCGAGAGTAAAGACACTTCATAATGACTGCGTAAAGCTTGTCAATGCCGATTTTCAGGCAAAATGTATGGATATTCTTGAGCCTGTTCTCACTGAAACGGAAACTGCTGTTTTTAAGAGAGGCAGAAATGCCCACGCGGGGCACACTCCCAAGAATAAATCCGAGGCGGTCTACCACAGATCCACAGGCTTTGAAGCTCTTATCGGATATTTGTATCTCAAAAAGGAATATGAAAGACTTGAATATTTCTTCTCTTTAATTTTACGGCAGGGGGAATACGATGAAGGCTGAAAAAATAAAGCTTAAAAGAGTGCTGTCCGTTATGACACAGTATTTTTTATGCATTCTCGGTTCATTTCTTTATGCTCTTGCGGTGTCGTTTTTTGTCACACCTCTGAAATTTGCCGCAGGAGGAGTAACGGGACTCGGTATTCTTGTAAATTACGCCTTTCCCGTTATCTCGACAGGTATGTTTGTTTTTGCCGCCAATGTACCGCTTTTTCTCATATCATGGAAAAAATTCGGCTTCCGCTTTATTGCGAGAACGGTCTTTGCCACGGCTTTAGTTTCCGTATTTATTGACCTTCTGGCCCTTCTCGGAGAGAAATACGGCTGGTTTTTTCAGGGTGAAGAGAAGCTCGTCGGAGCTATATTCGGCGGAATCATAGCGGGCGCGGGACTGGGCATTGTCTTTCTCGGCGGTGCCACAACGGGCGGACTTGATATTTTAGCGCGTCTTCTCAAGCTGAAATTTCCCCATTTTTCCGTAGGAAGACTTATTCTTATCTGCGATTTTGCGGTAGTTCTTCTTTCGGGTTTCGTTTATAAGAGCGTCGAAAGTATTCTTTATTCAATAATAATCGTTTTTCTTTCCTCTCTTGCAGTGGATTATATCGTTGCGGGAAAGGACCATTCAAAGCTTCTTTTCATACTCACCGATTCCTATGAAGAGGTGACACGGGATATAATTTCCGTCTGCTCGAGAGGAGTTTCCGTCATCCCCGCAAAGGGCGGTTATACGGGACAGGACAAAAAGCTTCTTATGTGCGTTGTGAGAACCCACGAGGTGGCAAGAGTCAGAGGCGTTGTTGCTAAATACGACGAGAACCCGTTTATTATCATAACGGATTCCTCGGAGGTCTTGGGACAGGGCTTCAAATCTCACAATGAAACCTTGTGAGATTTGAAGGTAAAAGGTAATAGTGAATAGTGAAGAGGCCGCCTGTCGGAAGGGCTTTGCCCTTAAGATTATAAAGGGGCTTCTCTGATTCACATCCGCTTTGACGGATGACAGATCAAAAGTGAAAAAGTAAATTTTTATATAAAGGATTTTTTATGAAAGTTAAAAAGGAACACATCAGAAATTTTTCTATTATTGCTCATATTGACCACGGCAAGTCCACTCTTGCGGACAGACTGCTGGAGATTACCGAGACCGTTCAGAAGCGTGATATGCAGCAGCAGATACTCGACAATATGGATATTGAAAAGGAGAGAGGCATCACCATTAAGGCCCGTGCCGTGACCCTGAATTTTAAGGCATCGGACGGAAAAACTTATGAGCTGAATCTCATTGACACTCCCGGCCATGTTGACTTCAATTATGAGGTTTCCCGTTCTCTTGCCGCCTGTGAGGGTGCAATTCTTATTGTTGACGCAACTCAGGGTGTTGAGGCACAGACACTTGCCAATACCTATCTTGCTCTTGACCACGACCTTGAGCTTGTTCCCGTTGTAAATAAGATCGACCTTCCCGCCGCAGACCCCGACAGAGTCTGTCAGGATGTAGAGGATATTATCGGGCTCGACTGCTCAATAGCTCCCCGTGTTTCCGCAAAGACGGGCGAGAATGTCGCAGAGGTTCTTGAAAAGATAGTTGAATACATACCCTGTCCCGAGGGTGACGATGATGCTCCCTTCAAGGCGCTTGTATTTGACTCCGTATATGATAACTATAAGGGTGTTATCGTTTATGTAAGAGTTATGGACGGAGTGCTGCGCCCCGGCGATACTATGAAAATGATGGCAACGGGCGCACAGTTTACCGTAGTCGAGGTGGGCAGAATGGGTGCTACCTCCCTCGAAAGCAGACCTGAGCTTAAGGCGGGTGAGGTTGGTTATATCACCGCTTCCATAAAGAGCGTAGTCGATGCCCGTGTCGGTGATACGGTAACAAGGGCTGATGCTCCCGCAAATGAGCCTCTTCCCGGCTATAAAAAGGTAAATCCCATGGTCTTCTGCGGAATTTACCCCGCAGACGGCGCGGATTATGAATCTCTCAAGGAGGCTCTTGAAAAATTACAGCTCAACGATGCCGCTCTTTCCTTTGAGCCCGAAACCTCGGGTGCGCTGGGCTTCGGCTTCCGCTGCGGCTTCCTCGGGCTTTTACATCTTGAAATTATTCAGGAGCGTCTTGAAAGGGAATATGACCTCGACCTTGTGTCTACTGTTCCCAGTGTAATTTATAAGATACATCTTTCCGACGGAACGGTGCTTGACATTGATAACCCCACGAACTATCCCGACCCCGCAATTATAGATTTCGTCGAAGAGCCGATGTCTGATGCCCATATCTATGCTCCCTCGGAATATGTGGGAACTATTATGGACTTATGTCAGGACAGACGCGGAATCTTCAAGAATATGGACTATATTTCGGGCGACCGTGTTGACATACACTATGTTCTTCCCGTAAATGAAATAATTTACGATTTCTTTGATGCTCTCAAGACCCGTACGAGAGGCTATGCATCCTTTGACTATGAGCTTACAGGCTATGAAAGATCAAATCTTGTAAAGCTTGATGTTCTTCTCAACGGCGATCTTATTGACGCTCTTTCATATATCATCCATTCCGAAAAGGCATATCCCAGAGCCAGAAAAATTGCGGAAAAGCTCAAGGATAATATCCCCAGACAAATGTTTGAGATTCCCGTTCAGATAGCCATCGGCGGTAAGGTTATTGCAAGAGAAACCATCAAGGCTATGAGAAAGGATGTTCTTGCAAAGTGCTACGGCGGTGACATTACCCGTAAAAAGAAGCTTCTTGAAAAGCAGAAAGAGGGTAAAAAGAGAATGCGTCAGTTCGGTACTGTTGAAGTGCCTCAGGAGGCCTTTATGGCAATACTCAAGCTCGATGGACAGGACTGATAAGACGGGGCTCTATTTTCATATCCCCTTTTGTAAAAGCCGATGCCCCTACTGTGATTTTTATTCCAATGTCAGCAGTAGCTGTCCCGATGAATATATAAAGGCTCTCGTTGACGAAATAAAAACAAAAAGAAGGCTCGGGGAATTCATCCCGCGGGATGAAAAAATTCAGGCGGACACCGTATATTTCGGCGGCGGCACTCCATCTCTTATGACGGCTCGGCAGCTGAATGAAATTCTTTCAGCCGTAAGAGAGAGCTTTATTTTATCGGAGGATGCAGAAATTACCGTTGAATGTAACCCCTCTTCGGAGAATTTAGCCGATTTCCTTTATGATGCGGCAGGGCTCGGAGTAAACAGGATTTCTCTCGGTATGCAGTCTGCTGTAGACAGCGAAAGACGGGCTCTCGGAAGAAAGGGAACGGCAGCCGATGTTATCAAGGCGGTTGACAGCACAAGAAAAGCGGGAATAGAGAATATCTCCCTTGATATTATGGCGGGAGTTCCGGACAGCAGTATTGAAACTCTTAAGGAATCGCTCTCACTTGCGGTAGCTCTCGGTGTCCCGCATATAAGCTCATATATGCTTAAAATTGAAGAGGGTACATATTATTACCGCCACCGTGATTCTCTGAATATCCCTTCAGAGGACGAAACCGCGGATATGTATCTCTTTATGTCCGATTTTCTTCTGAAAAACGGCTTCATACATTATGAAATATCAAATTTCTGTAAGGACGGCTTTTATTCGCGACATAACAAAAAATACTGGCTTCTTACGGATTATATCGGCTTCGGAGCGGCGGCACATTCCTTTTACGGCGGCAAAAGATTCTTCTTCCCGCCCGATAAGGATGCCTTTATAAGAGGCGATGGGGCAGTTTTTGATTCTCTCGGCGGTGACGGGGACGAAAGGCTTCTTTTGGGACTTCGCCTTAAGGAGGGTATCTCCCTTGAGGGCAGAAGCGGACAGTTTATAAATAAGATAAATTTTTATGAAAAGTGCGGTCTCGGCGAAATTTATGACGGACGGTTTTCCCTTACTCCGAGGGGCTTTCTTCTTTCAAATTCCGTTATAATCGAGCTTCTCGACTGCAGGTAAAGGACGGATAATTATGCTTTTATCTGAAATTCTTCAGGGTGTTTCCTACACCTCAGAAAATTTTTCCGATATTGAAATTGAGGATATCGTATATTCCTCAAGAAATGCGGGAAGCGGTAAAATGTTTGTTGCCCTTGTGGGTGCTTTTTCCGACGGACACAGCTATTCGGACAGCGCATATCTTCTCGGCTCAAGAGTATTTCTTGTGAGTAAAGAGGTGGAGCTTCCCTCGGATGCTCTTGTCATTACCGTTGAAAATACAAGAGCGGTGCTCTCGCAGATAAGTGCTAATTTCTTCCGCCATCCCGAAAGGGATATAGATGTTATCGGAGTTACGGGCACAAAGGGAAAGACCACCGTTACCCATATGCTTTCAACCTGCCTTAACGAATGTGGTATAAAAAGCGGTGTTATAGGCACTGTGGGTGCTTATTATGACGGAAAATATATCCCTACTGTCAATACAACTCCCGAATCCTATGAGATACACAGAATTTTAAGGATAATGGCAGATGCGGGCTGTAAGGCGTGCTGTATTGAGGTTTCCTCCATAGGTCTTAAGAATAACAGAGTAGACGATGTTACATTTTCCGTCGGTGTATTTACTAATCTTTCTCCCGACCATATAGGCGGAGCGGAGCACGATTCCTTTGAGGAATACGCCTTCTGGAAAAAACAGCTCTTCAAAAAATGTAAGACCGCAATATTCAATATGGACGATGAATTTTCGCAGGAGATAATAAAGGAAATAAGCATCCCCTTTGCGGGCTTTTCCGTAAACGGTGAGGCGGCTGTCAGTGCCTCCGATATAAAGAATATCCGTGAGGACGGCTTCTTCGGTGTGGGCTTCAGGTGTAAGACCGAGGACGGAGAATTTGAAGCGAAGATCGCAATGCCGGGCTTTTTCAGTGTATATAATGCCCTTTCAGCCGTTGCTGTCTGTAAGCACTACGGCGTGAAGAACGAGGATATTGCTTCGGCTTTAGAAAAGGCAAGGGTAAAGGGCAGAAATGAGCTTATGGATGTTCCCGCTCCCTTTGCGGTAATTATAGATTATGCCCATAACGGCACGAGCTTCAATTCGGTTATCGACACCGTAAGAGAATTTCCCCACGGCAGAATAATAACCGTTTTCGGCTCTGTGGGTGACCGTGCCCAGCTCAGGCGTCAGGAAATGGGTCTTGTGTCCGGTAAAAAAGCCGATCTCAGCGTTATTACAAGCGACGACCCCGGAATGGAGGACCCTGTCGCAATAGCTCAGGAAATTGCTTCTTTCGTAAAGCAGGCAGGGGGAGAATATGTGATAATCCCCGACAGGACCGAGGCTGTTCATTTTGCTCTCTCTCAGGCAAAGGCGGGCGATATCGTTCTTCTTCTCGGCAAGGGTCACGAAACCGTGCAGAAGATAAAGGGCGAAAAGGTACATTACAGCGACCACGAAAGCGTGGAAAGTTTTTTTAATAAAGGATAAGAAGATGGAATATAAAATTTTACCCGAAACCGACCTTAATGCGTTTGAAGAATTTGTCCTCTCCCACGGCGGAAACTATCTTCATTCCGTGAAATGGTCACTTGTCAAAAAGGAATGGAATTCCCGTTTTTATTCGGGCTTTTCCGAAAGCGGCGAAAGAGTTCTCACCGCTCTTGTTATGGAAAGAAAAATTCCCTTTGCGGGAAAGATATGGTACTGCCCCTCGGGTGCTCTTTTTGACTATAAAAATGAAGACCTGCTTCAGGCGTTCAGCGTTTTTATGAAGAAGGAGCTTAAGAAAAACCGTGTGACCGCTCTTTTTTATGATCCG
This sequence comes from Oscillospiraceae bacterium, assembly GCA_015066205.1. Taxonomy (GTDB): domain Bacteria; phylum Bacillota; class Clostridia; order Oscillospirales; family Acutalibacteraceae; genus RUG806. The sequence goes on along the minus strand of SVOV01000043.1, from coordinate 6,477 downwards.
CTCATTCCCCTCAGAATCAACGGAGAAAAAAGAGAAGAGGGAAAATGCGCCCACGATGCTCTTATAAATAACGGCTTTATTCTTAATACCGATGCGTCAAAGACTCTTTATAAATCTCCCGTTCAGCTCATAACTCCTCTGGTTTCTCCCGAGGGAGAGCGCTTTTCTCCCGAAAAGCTTCTGAAGTCCTTTGAAAAGGGTGTAAGATATTCCGTAAGAGTAGGCGAGGGAAGAGGTCTTACGGAAGAGATATATACCATTGAGGACATAGAAAAGGATCCCGGAATTATGGAGGATTTCCTGTCTGTTATGAGAGATACCTCCGAAAGATCGGACTTCGTCGAAAGAGGCGGGGACTACTGTAAGAGAATTATGGAGGTCTTCGGTAAAGAGGGCCTTGATATGATGCTTATCTATTACGATAAGAACCGCGATAAGGCGCTTCAGGAAGAGAAGCTTAAAAGAAGGGCAGAGCTTCTTTCGGCTCTTGAGAGCGCTCCCGAAAAGAAGATAAGAGGCATAAAAGAGGAAATAGATTCCATAGATAAGGGCACTGCCCACTTTGAGGAGAGAATGAGGGAAACCGAAAACGAAAAGGACAGGATCTGCGTTTCGGGCGGTATGACTCTTCACTACGGCGGTATGAGCTCCTGTCTTTTCGGCGGCTCAAGAAACATCTTAAGAAACAATCTCAGGGCAAGCCATTTCTTCAATTACAGAAGAATATGCCACAGCATTGAAAAGGGAAATTCATATCACGATCTCGGATATGTGCTTCTTGAAAAAACTCCCCCCGAGGAGGACGGAACTCTCGGAATCTGCAAGGCTGCACCTGACTTTGAGGGCATCCTTTCATTTAAAAAGAGCTTCGGCTCTGACTATATAGAGTTCATCGGAGAATATGTTTTAGTATCCGATAAGCTTTTATATTTCTCATATACGAATCTTCTTGATAAAATAAGAGGTGTACAGAGCATACTCAACAGGATAATAAGAAAATTCAGATAATCTGATTTTTGGGGGATAAAAATGGTAAGGTCAGAGGGTATTTTTTCTTCATACGGCGCTTTTCCCGAAAATGAGGGCTATGACAGGCTCATTTCCCGTCTTGAGCCCATCTATACAAAGGAAAATGACTGCAGGGATCAGTTTGAGAGGGATTACACGAGAATCCTCCACTGTCTTGCTTACAGACGCTTAAAGCATAAGACACAGGTATTTTTCAATATCGGGAACGACCATATCTGCACAAGAATGGAGCATGTTTCCCATGTGGAATCCGTAAGCACCACCATTGCAAAGGAGCTGGGGCTCAATGTCGACCTGACAAGATCCATTGCAATGGGGCACGATCTCGGTCACGCCCCCTTCGGACATCAGGGTGAAAGGGAGCTTGATGCAATTTCAAAAAAGTATCTCGGAAAAAGCTTTTTCCACGAGAGAAACGGTCTGCATTTCGTTGACAATATCGAGCTTCTGGAGGACGATTATAAGGTTTCGAGAAATCTGAATCTCACCTATGCCGTAAGGGACGGTATAATCTCCCACTGCGGTGAGGTCGACGACAACGGAATATTCCCGAGAAAGGAATATATCGACCTCAACGATTTTACCGCCGTCGGCCAGTATCAGCCCTATACATGGGAGGGCTGTGTGGTAAAGCTTTCCGATAAAATTGCCTATGTGGGAAGAGATATCGAGGATGCCATCCGTCTGCGTTTTCTCACCAAGGAAAATATCGAAACCCTTTCCGATATGGCAAAGGCCTATGATAAGATGGCAATTAACACTACCGTTATTATCCATAATATGATATATGATGTCTGCCGTAATTCCTCTCCCGAAAAGGGAATCTGCCTCAGTGAGACCTTCCACGAGCAGTTAAAGGAAATAAAGCAGTTCAACTATGAATTTATCTACCGCAACAAAAGACTTGATGTCTTTACAAAATATGCCCGTCTGGTGCTTGAACAGATATTCCTTTCTCTTCTTGATTGCTACGACGGAGAGGATACTCTTGAAAAGCTCCGCAAGCAGGCTGAAATTTATCCCGAGCTTATGGGTGCATTTGCAGACTGGCTTTCAAAATTCGTTGAAACAGCCCCGGATATGTTTATGAATATTACGGAAAAGACCGTAAAATGCCGTAACAGAAAAATTTACGGGCACCTTGAGACCGAAGAAATATATATGGGCGCAATAATAGACTATATTTCGGGAATGTCCGATACCTATGCCATTAAAGTTTTTAATGAACTTATAACATATTAAAGGAGAACTGTTATGAAAAAGGTAAAAAATGCACTTTGTGTTGTTTTATCACTGATTCTTGTGCTGTCCTCGGCTCCCGCAGTATCGGCTGTGTCCTTATGGGATGCCTTCTGGAGCGCAGATGAAGCGGATGACGCTCTTATTATGCAGCCGGGTAAGGATGAGAGCGAAAGAAATTTTTCCTGGTATATGACCGAAAATACCTCCTGTGCCGTTGAGATCAGCACAAATTTCCTGATGCTTGATTCAAAGAGCTTTACGGGGGATATCGTCGATGACCGTCAGGGCGGTTATTTCGCAAAGGTCACCGTAACGGGCCTCAGCGAGGGTGAAACCTATTATTACACCTATTCCTCGGGCGAAGAGAAAAGCTCCGTTTATTCCTTCAAGACAGTGAAGGGCGACAGCTTTTCCGCTCTTTATATGTCCGATATCCATATCACCCTCGATGAAGAAGCAGGTAACACAAAAACAACTGCCTGTGAATTTGCCGACCTTCTTACAGAGGTTACGGCAAAAAATGATATCAATATGATACTTTCTGCGGGCGATCAGGCAACGGACGGTCTTCTCACGGAATATCAGGGGCTTACCTTTTCTCCCGTTTCCCGCTCTCTTACCTTTGCAACAGCAATAGGCAACCACGACAGAAAGGGTATCGCTTATAAGTATTTCACAAATCTTCCCAACGAGGATGAGGGAATGATAAGCTCTCCTCAGGGCGGAAACTATTATTTCACAAAGGGCGGAGTGCTTTTTCTTGTCATTGACTCGAACAATGCCAGCGCTACTGACCACAGAAATTTCATTGAAAAGGCAGTAAATGAAAATAAAGACTTTAAATGGCGTGTTGTTATGATGCACCACGATCTTTACGGAGGCTCAATTGAACACAGAGAAAGCGAAAACGAGCTTCTCCGTCTTATCCTCTCCCCGATTTTTGACGAATTCAATATTGACCTTGTTCTTACGGGACATTCCCACCACTACAGTATCTCCCATGTGCTTTATAACGGCGAAATTGCCGAGGAGCTCAGTAACGGAGAGACCGTAACCAATGCTCAGGGTACTGTATATATGGTTTCGGCATCTGTCGGAAGACCCCGTGACGAAGAGGGTGCTTACTCCGAGCGTGTTGCAATAGGTATGGATGAATTCACCGACAGGCTTTATAACATCATTGATTTTTCAGAGGATTCAATTACCGTTACCACCTATGAAAGGGGCTCGGGTGAGAAGTTTGCAGGCTTCACCCTTGAAAAGGACGATAACTACAGCGCTCCGGAAATAGGCTTTTTCAGAAAGCTTATCGGAAGGCTCCTCGGAGCAATAGGCACCATATATGCCGTATTCAATAACATAGGAAGATATTCCGATCTCAAGGAAGACGGCTTCAATGTGGATTTCTTTGAAACCGTATTTTAATCAGTTCAAACCCCTTTACGGGTGAGGTAAAAACACAAAAAACAAGGAGAATCAAAATGAAAAAGGCAAGATCCGTTCTCAGTATCCTTTTATCCCTTATGATGGTATTCACGGCTCTTCTTCCCGTTTCGGCAGTGGCTGTTGAAGACACCACCGAAGCTGTTGAAGAAACAACGCAGGCAGTAAGCGGTAATACCGAAGATAATGAGGCTGATGCTGAAAACGAAGAAAAAGAAGAAAATGCAGAGCTTGAGGCTCAGTGGAATAACACCGCTGAAGCCAAAAGAGGTATCAACATAAACCCCGGCAAGACAGAAAGCGAAAGAAACTTTTCCTGGTATATGAGTGCCGAAGCTGCTTCCTGTGCAGTTGAAATTTCCGAAAAAGAGGATATGTCAGACGCAGTAGTTTTTACAGGCGAAGCCGTAACTACATATCAGGGCGATAAGGCAGCAAAGGTAACCGTAACAGGCCTTGAAGAAAACAAAACTTATTACTATACCTGTGTATCAGGCGAGGAAAAGAGTGAGGTATATTCCTTCTCAACCGATGATGACACCTTCTCCGCTCTTTATATGTCCGATATTCATGTTTATGACGATCCTAACGATGAAGCAAGCCTCAAGAATACATCCTTTGCTTTTGCAGAGCTTCTCGAAAAGGCAAATACAAAGGCTGACATCAATTTCGTTCTTTCCGGCGGCGATATGGCAACAGAGGGACAAAGAGTAGAGTATGAGGGTCTTTCCTTCTCAAAGCTTTCCCGTGAGACTACAATTGCACATGTAATGGGCAACCACGACCGCCACAGCTTCGATTTTAAGTATTACAAGAATTTCCCCAATGAGATGTTCGGGCCTATGGCAGGCTATCAGTCAGGTAACTACTATTTTGAAAAGGGCGGAGCTCTCTTTATCTGTATTGATACAAACAATGCCTCCGCACAGGCTCACAGAAGCACCGTCAAGGAGGCTGTAAAGAACCATCCCGATGCCGCCTGGCGTATAATTATGATGCACCACGACCTTTACGGCGGTTCGATTCCCCACCGCGAAACCGAATGTAATCTTTTCAGAATTCTTTTCTCCCCCATGTTTGACGAATTCGACATTGATCTTGTTCTTATGGGACATTCCCACCACTATTCCGTATCCGATGTTATTTATAACGGAAAGAGCGTTGAGACCATCGAAAACGGCGAAACAATAAATAATGCCAAGGGTACTGTTTATTTCGTTTCCACATCTATAGGAAGACCCGAGGAGGATGCTGAGATTACTCCTTCCGATCTCGTTTCCATCAGCATTGATAAGCTCACCGACAGCTACTACAATATTCTTGATTTCTCCCCCGATGCTCTTAAGGTAACAAGCTATTATCTCGACAGCGATGAGGAATATGTCAGCTTCACCCTTACAAAGGATGAGGATTACGAGGTTGAAAAGGTCGGCTTCTTCAGAAAGCTCGGCGGTATTCTCGCAGGCTTCTTAAGCACCGTTTACGGTATCTATGTAAATGCCGACAGATATTTCAGTCTTAAGGAAGACGGCTACACAGGCGTCGGCTTCTTTGAATTTGTATTCTGATAAAGGATGAAAATAATGAAAAAGCTTCTGATTCTTTTAATTCCCCTTGTGCTGCTTATTCTCGCTTCCTGCACGGATGAAAACGGCGAGACCGAGCCCGAGACCCATCCTCCCGTTGAAATAACAACGGCGGCTCCCGTTTCCATGGAGGAAATGTCCCCCTCAGAAATGGATGTGACTGCTCCCGACGGAATAGAAATGAGGATCAGCGATATTGATTTTGATTCATTCAGGGAAATTGAGGCAGAGGATTCGTTTTTTCCCGCCTCAGCCCACGACAGAATTCTTGAAAGCGAAAATGCACAGTATTTCTTTGTTGCAGACGATATCAAGATCCACGCCGTGTTTTTTGACGAAAACAAAAGAGTGACTCTCTCTGCAAGCTATAATACGGAAACAGGCTTTGCGGAATTTATGGGGGATGCGGAAAAAAGCTGGTATTTCGGAAAAACGGGTGAGCTGGAATGCTTCGTCTATACCTATGATTTCGGAGGACAGAGCGACGCTCCCATCTACACCTTTTATTCCCCCTACGGTAAAAAAGAGGTAACAAGAACCATAAACGGCTGGTACAGCCCCGAGCTCGATATGCTCAGTAACGATGAAATTATGGACTGCCTCAAAAAATACGCCGCCACAATAGAAGCCACCGCCGAATACCAAAGCTCGGATATCACAAACAAATAAAAAAACCCGAAGCGGCAACATGATATAATCCCCTTAAAGTAGACACTTGAAATAACAAAAAGTTTCAAGACTACTTTAGGGGGATTTTTCTATGCCAAGAACAAGTCACAAGAACAAGAAATATTCAAAAGAGTTAAAAATGCAAGCAGTGCAAGACTATCTCTCAGGAGGAGGAAGTTTACGAGAAATCTGCAAAAAACATGAAATTAAAGACAAACATACACTCATGGATTGGATAATGTGGTATAATGGTCATAAAGAAATCAAGGAACGGTTCCGCAAAAGGAGAAATATATATGACCAAGGGAAGAAAAACCACACAGGAAGAACGAGCAGAAATAGTAGCATTTTGCATAGAACACGGAAAAAATTATGGGTTAACAGTAGAAACATACGGAGTTTCATATCAACAGATATATGCCTGGGTAAGAAAATACGAGGAAAAAGGTGTAGAAGGATTAACCGACAGAAGAGGCAAAGCAAAGCCTGAAAGTGAGCTTACAGAAGC
>SVOV01000042.1 GCA_015066205.1 Oscillospiraceae bacterium | reverse complement strand
GGGCTTTTGCCTTAATCCCTATAGACTGACTCAAAAAATTCTTCTCGTGTCGGTCTGGTTTTCTGTGTCTTTTTTATCTGCTTAAATTTTTTTGATTTTTTACTTGACTTTTATTAGCAGGTCTTTTCTTATTATTTTTCCGCTCATCAGCTCTAAAAGATAACAGGCCTCGCAGGGAAGATGAACATCTACAGTTGTGTCCTCTCCCTTTTCACGGAAGACTAAAATCAGTTCTCCGTTCTTAAAGCGTCTTCTCTTTGTAAGAATTCCCTTTTTATCGGTAATTGTATTATCACATATTTCAGACAGACCGTAAAAGACCCTTCCGCCGTAATTTCCGAAAGCCTCCAGCACCGCCTTTTCCTTTTCTGAAAGAAAAGCTCCCTCGGGAATAATAATTTTTCTGTAGCGGGCATTTCCGAAAATAAGCTCTCCGCTGTCTGACAGCTCTGCATTTTCAATTATGTCGGAATCGATAATATCAAAATCCTGATTCTTCTCTTCGAGTCCTCTTCCGAGCTTATCGAAGCTTTCCGACATTTTTTCAGCCGACAGGGAGCTCCAGAAATCACGGACAGGGTAATAAAGCGCCGTATCACAGACAGCCTCTCCGAGAGAAGAAACAAAGGACAGCCTTTCAAGGTAACGGTTGAAGTCCTTAAGATTTTTAATATAGGGCTGATCTTCGGTAAAAACGGGAAGCTCCTGTGCGAGAAGGTGTCCCGTTCTTCCCAAGGGGAAATTAAAAATATTAAAGAGGTTTATTCCTCTTACGGCAAGAAAGCCCGCCGTATAGCGCATTATATCATATGTAAGAGCGGCTCCCGCAACACCGAATATTTCGGCAAGCACCCTTTTGTTGCCGTTCTGAGTGGCGGCGGATGAGGCATATCTCGGGAAATATCCGTTATATGCATTCATCTCATCCCTGACATCAATTCTGCCTTCGGGATAAACCTGTCGCCATATGACATCGATTCCGGGTATATCAAAGCACCTGAGAGAACGCATCAGCTGAAAATTCTCTCCCCCTCTGATGCACCCCAGAGGATGGTGATCCTTATCAAGATGCCCCGTAAAGGAAAGCCCCTGTTCATTTGCCCATTTTTTACAAGTGAGAAGAAAGCTTTCACAGAATGTCCGGCTCAGCAGTTCATACCAGCGGTGAAGAATATATTCATTTTCTCTTGTGGGAGCGGTCTTTCCCGCAATAAGAGGTAAATACGGCAGTACGGATTCCTTGTAAAGCTTCTCGTATTTATCGGAAAGAGCCTTGCTGAACGCACCCGAGGGTGCCTTCGGCTCGTCGGTAAAAAGAGCGGTAACGGTCGTACCGAGCTCATTTTCAAGAGCCCTTTCGTATTTTTTATGGGTGGCTTCAATAAAGCACTCCGCCGCTTCCTTTTTCAGTAAATCGGGATAATCTGTCGGGGAGCTGATTCTTTTTTCGGAAAAATATTCCGTTACGGTACACTCTTCACCAAAAACATACCCCTCGGGAATAATTTCACTGTCATTTATAAACGCCGCAAAATCAGACGGAGAGCTTTTTTCATAAGCCTCTCCCGCCCTGAAAGCTCTCGTCCGTGAAGAAAGCACCTCACGGGCATATTCCGGGCATTTTTCAAGCACCTTACCTAAAGCCCCTCCCGAGGGCCAGCCGCCCTCATCATATATCCAGACTCGCATTCCGAGCTTCTTTGCCCTTTCGGCAGTGAAGCTCACAAGCGAGAAAAACTCCTCCGTAAGATAGTCGGGAGAAAGCTTTGTCGGCATGGAATCGGGACGAAAGCTCTTCGGTTCGGGAAGAATATAAAATACCCTGATACCGAGCTCTTTCATTTCCCGAAGCTGTGAGTCAATTATTTCCTCGGTTACAATATCGTTCCACACCCAGACATAACAGGGTGCAAAGGAAATATCGGGAGAAAGGAAATCCTCCGCGCGAAAAATTTCATTATTATTCATAAGCTGACCTTTCAGATGGCAGTATCATATTTACCCTGTTTTTTAAGCTTCTTTATAAACAGCCCGAGTGCAATTATCATTATGATATAAATCAGGGCAAGGAAAACGGGATAGGCGGAAATACCGAAAACACCGCTTATAATACTTACTGCGGCGGGGGCTGTCATAACACCGATATAAGCAAATGCTATCTGCAGTCCCATAACCGACTGTGATACATCCTTTCCGAAGTTATAGGGTGTAAGATGTATCATATTGGGATAAATTGAGCCGTTACCGAGCCCCATCAGAAAAAGACCCGCTACACTGAAGGCTCCGTCAAGAGGAAGAAGCATCAATACCGTTGCGGGAAGAAGCACAAGACAGCCGATGCCGATCCTTTTCCAGGTGCTGATTTTTCCCGAGAGAAGCCCCGAGAGAAAACGGCCTATTGACATCCCGACATAATATACGGTAAGAGCGGCAGCTCCCAGCCCAGCGCTGAAGGATCTTTCTGAAACAAGATATGTACTGCCCCATACTCCGCAGGCATATTCAAGAGCATTGGTCATAAGCATTATTATAAGAACAAGGCGGATATCCGATCTTTTGAGCATCTCTGAAATGCGGAGGCTCACTCCCTTTTCCTCTTGCGCTTCCTCGGACCTCGCTGTCTTTTTCCAAAGAGGAAGCGAGATAACAAGAAGCAGTGTAATTGCCGACTGAACAAAAAATGCGTAGCGGTAGCCTGTTCTCCAGCCTGTACCCGACAGTGCAAATGACATAATATAGGGACTGAGGCTCACCCCCACACCGTAAAAGCAGTGAAGAAAATTCATCTGCCTTGCGCCCAAATGAAGAGCGACATAATTATTAAGACCCGAATCTATTGCACCCGCACCGAGTCCGAGAATTACTGCAAGGGGTATCATAAATAAAAAAGAGGGGGCAAAGGAAAAGCCGAGAAGAGCCGCCGCAGTCATTGCGGTGCTGAAGGCGGTTACCCTTGATGTTCCGAAGCGGTTAAGAATACGGGCGCTGAACATACTTGAAAGCACCGTACAGCCCGAAATTATAAAGGTAAGAACGCTTACCGCTTCAACGGGTATATTCATTTCGGTATGTATGGCGGGCCATGCAGAGCCGATAAGAGAATCGGGCACACCGAGGCCTATAAATGCAATATATATAACAACCAATAAAAAAATCATAGTGTCCTCCGGAATTTGCTTTATGCTTTTATTGTATCACACACACCCGCCCCAAAACAACCTCATCCCGAAAATAAATCTCCGTAAAAAATGAGAGGCAACACGGAAAAATCCGTATTACCTCTTTTTGTATCCGTAAGCTCAGACAATGATCTCAGCCTTACTGCCTCCTGCTTTATCCTTGGTGACAATTATCTGCTTGTCTATTCTGTGCTTGAGCTCTCCTACATGGGAGATTATACCCACAAGGCGGTCGCTCTCGGCAAGGGACGAAAGAGCCTTCATTGCCGAGTTCAGAGAATCCTCATCGAGAGAGCCGAAGCCCTCGTCAACGAACATCGTATCAAGCTTTATTCCCCCCGCCGAGGACTGAATTTCATCGGAAAGCCCGAGAGCGAGAGAAAGAGATGCCTTGAAGGACTCACCGCCCGAAAGGGTCTTTACACTGCGGTGACTTCCGTTATAGTGGTCAATTACATCAAGGTCAAGACCGCTCTGCGCAGATTTTGAAAGCCCCTCAGTCTGACGGACAAGCTCATACTGACCGTCGGTCATTATCATAAGACGGGTGTTGGCACGGGAGATAATGCGGTCAAAATAATTCATCTGAATATATGTTTCGAGCATTATTTTGTCTTTACTGTTGATCTGTCCCGTGGCGGTTTTATAAAGCGAATGTACCCACGCATATTTCTTTTCTGCCGCCATAAGCTCATCCGATCTCAGCCTGATATTTGTAAGCGCCGAGCGGTTTATTTCAATACGGCTGTGAATAGTCTTTCCCAGACTTTCAAGGCTTTTGAGCTCTGCTTCGGTTTCAGCAAGCCTTTGAGCCTCTTTTTCGGGCTCGGTCCCGTTTTCTTGTGTTATGCGCTTTGATATTTCTTCCCTTTGCGCCTTAAGAGAGGCAAGAGTTTCCTTACCCTCGTTAAGAAGCCTTACGGCATTTTCATATGCCTCGTTGAGAGAATCCGCCTTTTTCGTAAGAAGAGTTATCTGCTCCAGTGCCTTTTCCTTTGAGGGAAAGGAAAGTCTGCCGATAAGCTCCGATATCCGTTTTTCGGCATTAGCTTTTTCAGCCGTTTTTTCCTTGACGGTATCACGATAAGCCGTAAGCTTTTCCTTTAATACCTCAAGCTCACCCGCTTTTTCGGGGAGAATTCTTTCAATATGCTCTCTGCGGGATATTTTTTTCAAAGCCTCTCTTATAAGCTCATCCTGTGCTTTTATCTGTACGGTTATATCGGAGAGTCTTTCCGATATAAGAGCCTTTGCCTCGTCTGTTCCCGTTTCCCCGAAAAGCTTCGCGATTTCTTCAAGAACGCTCTTTCTCTTTTCGTCGAGAGCTCCCTTTAAGCTTCCCGCCTTATTTCTCGCATTATCGGCTTCCCTCACCGCTTTTTCGGATATTTCAAGCAATATCTCAAGCTTCTCCTTTGAGGGAACATTTTCAGGCTTTACTGCGGGGACAGGGTGAAGAAGTGAACCGCATACGGGACAGGGCTCGTTTTCCTTAAGAGTATCGGCAAGTATCCCTGCCTGTGCATCAAGATATGATTTATTCTGTAATTTATATTCGGAATCCGCCTTTTCGGCTAAGCTCTGCTTTTTCTTATAAAAATCAAGTGCCGAGGAGTACCCCGAGGCGGCTTCCTCAAGGGATATGATGCTTTTTTTAAGAAGCTCCAGCTTCTGAGCCTGTTCACTCAGGGTCTTTTTGTCGTTTTCGAGCCTGATCCTTTCTTCCCCCGCCTTGCCGAGGGTCTTGTTTTCCTCTGTAAGAGCGGTAATATCATCATTGAGTACCCTTACGGACTGCTCGGTTTTTTCAATAAGAAGTCTGCCTTTTTCTATGATAAGCTTATTTTTTTCAGCTGCCGCCTGATTCTCCGAAAGCTCATCATAATCGGGAAGAAGAGCCTTTATTTCAGCGGCACTCTCACCGAGAGCCCTGATTTCGGGCTGTCTTGCCTTAAGAGCCTGTTCTTTTTCCGAAAGAAGTCCCTGCTTTTCAGCCTGTAAGTTCAGAGCCTCGGTATTTTTTCTCAAGTCCTCTTTTGCCCGGATAAGCTCCTTTGCCTTATTGATAGCCGCCTTTATTTCATCCGAGACCTTAAGAAGCTCTGCTCTCTTTGCCTCCGTGCTCCTTTGTGCCTCTTCGTCATCATTGATAAGCTTTTCGATAAGCTCAATTATTTCTTCTGTTGTCTTCTCGCCTTTTTTTGCTTTGTTTACTTCAATATTATCGGCATTATCTTCATTTACGGCGATTCCGCTGATATACTGGTCTATGCTTTGCCTTATTCTGTCTTTCTCATCAGCACATCTGCCGTTTTCCCTTTTCAGACTGTCCTGCAGCTTCTGATACTGCTCCGTTTTGAAAATATGACGGAAGATCTCCATTCTCTCTTTTGTGGGAGCGAGCAAGAGCTTCAGGAAATCACCCTGAGCTATCATTGCTATCTGACAAAACTGGTTGCGGTCAATGCCGATGATATCCCTGACGGCATTGTCAACCTCCCTTATCCTTGTAATTACCTTACCGTCGGGGAGAATTATCTCCGCATTTGCGGTCTGCTTTGTTTTTTTATCTGAATTCTTTGCCGCACGTTCATATTCGGGATTTCGTCTTACGGTATATTCCCTGTCACGGTAGGAAAAAACCAGCTCGACCTCGGTGGGAGTGGTATCATCGGCATATTTCGAGCGAAGCATTGATACCTCGCGGTTTTTTCCGCTGGGCTCACCGTAAAGGGCATATGTAATTGCATCAAAAATAGTGGTCTTGCCCGCACCCGTATCACCCGTAATAAGATAAAGTCCGCCTGTGCCGAGCCGTCTGAAATCAAATTCGGTAACACCCGAATAGGGCCCGAAGGCTGAAATTTTAAGTTTTATCGGCCTCATTTATCTGTCCTCCCCTGTCTTTTCTAAAAGCTCGGTCATAAAGGACAGCTGCTCTTCACTTAAGGGCTGTCCGTTCTGAAGCTCATAAAAATCGCAGAAATGCTCAAGGGGTGTCTTTTCTCTGACATTTTCTGCACCGCCTATCTCATTCATAGTGCGGGTTCTTTTGTTGTCGTAATCGAGCTTCATAATATTTTTATATATAACGCGAAGCTTTGTAAGGGCATCGGGAACATCCTCTTCATCCGTGAGAGTAATGTGCATATAGTCCTCGCCGTAGCTTGTGTTTTCCCAAAAGCTTTTCAGGGTAAGCTCCTCATAATTACCTTTTATTTCTGCCATATCCCTTTTCGGAATAAGGGGGATAAGATCAAGGGATATACTGCCCTTTTCCTTCATATCAATAACGGTCACGGTCTTTTTGTCCCCCGCCTCGGAGAAGGAATATTTAAGAGGCGTTCCGCTGTAGCGGATGTATTCATTTCCTCCGCATTTCTGCGCCCTGTGGATGTGTCCGAGGGCAACATAATCGAAGCCTGAAAAAACTGCGGCATCAACATTATCCGTTCCGCCTACCGAAACATCCTCGGACTCTGTCCTGTCTGCACCCGTAACAAACTGATGGGTAATAAGAATATTACGCTGCTTCGTGTCTGCTTCCATAGACTCCACCGCTGTCTTAAGTGCATCGGTATAGGAAGTAATGTCACTTTCTGGGAAAAAGCGTTTTACATTCTGGGGCTTTATAAAGGGAAGCATATATATATTTATTTCCCCGTATTCATCCCTGAGAGAGATGGGCTCAACCGAGCCGTTATAAACGGGGGACATATAGATTCCGCTCTTATCCATAAGTCTTCCGCCGAAGGCTATTCTCTCGGCGCTGTCGTGGTTACCGCTTATAACAAATACCCGAAGTCCGCGCTTTGAAAGGCGCACAAGGAAATTGTCAAAGAGCTCAACCGCCTCTGCCGAGGGGACAGTTTTGTCATAAACATCCCCCGCGATCAGAACGCCCTGTACCTCGGTTTCGTCAATTATATTGATGATTTTTGTAAGAATATATTCCTGATCCTCTGTCATTGAAAATTCATTTACCCTTTTTCCGAGATGAAGATCGGATATATGCAGAAATTTCATTATTATCCCCCTGTCGGTTTATACTGCAGTTTCCGTCAGAATACGCTGCGGCTTGCCGAATACAGCCTTTTAAATATATCAAAAAAAAGCACAAATGTCAAAAAAGTAAATTTACACAAGACAGCAAGGCTTTTTTTGTAATTTTTCGCAATATCAAAATATTCTGCAATTATGATAAAATTAAAAAAAAGACATCCGAGGTGTTAAAATGATGAAAATAACAGAAAAAAAGAAAAAAATAATTTCTTTCTCAGGCACCGCTCTTAGTCTTATTGTTCTCACAATATCTCTGATTTTTTACCGCCGTGAATATCTTCCGTGGGAAAATTTGGGCCTGCTCTTTACCCTTGCCGCCATATCCTGCCTTGCTTTTTGTTCTCTGACGGTATTTGTTCTGCTTCTTAAAGAAAAAAGCGTGCTGAAGCTCTCGGTCAAGGCATTTGCTTCTCTTCTGGTTTATGTGCTCGTTTTTTTCGTGCTCACACTGATTCTCAACAATGTATTGGGAATGAACGGACATCTTGACAGTATAATCGGGGAGATGCCTGCAAATCAGTTTGCCATCACGGTAACTTATATTGTTATAGGCCTTATGACAGGTATTCTTCTGTGTGTTTTTCTAAATCTTGTCTTAAACAAAAGGCTTATGCCTCTTTTCGGTGCAATACTCATTCTCATTCCCTGTATTTACGGAGTCCTTGAGCTTGAAAGCATTATCCCCGTATGCAAGAGCTTTTATCCCGCCTACCGTCTTTTTGTTTCACAGGGGGGCACTGAAACTGCAGATAAAAATATATTTTACGATTTTGCGTACTCAACCGAAAAGCTCCAGCCCTGCGACGGTCTCGGCAAGGATACCAAAATAGGCATCTCTCTCGCAAAAAATGAGCGCGAGGCCTTCCAGTTGGCTGTATATTCGGATAAGAGCAACCGGATTATCAGTGCAAAGTGCAGTGATTTTTCAAATGAAAAGGGCGACAGCTTCCCCGTGAGAGTTTTTAGTGAAGGCTTCACTGAGGTTCCCGCCTACGGCAGAAATATATTTACCGATATGTACCCCGATGCACTTATTCCCCTTTCCGAGGACAGCCGTCTCACGCTCACGAAGGATGAGCTTACTGTCCTTTATGTTGAAGCCGTAAGCGAAAAGGAGACCCCTGCGGGAGAATACAAAGCCACGCTCAGTCTTTACGGTGATGACGGGAATGAGATTCTCTCCAAGGAAATAAAGGCAGAGGTTCGGGATTTTGTGCTTGAGGAGGAATACTTCCCGGAAAGCGCCATGGGACTTTTCTCATCTGCCTTCTGGGAGCTGATGGGCTATGAGAATTCAGGCTACGGCGGAAACGGCGGACGGAGAGAGCCTCTTGAGGATGAACGCCAAAGGGTCTATGAGCAGTATTACAATTTCCTTCTTGAGCACCACATAAGCCCGTATGTACTGCCCTTTGATATACTTGACGAAAGAGCGGATGCATATATGAGCGATCCCGCCGTCAGAACCTTCCAGATCCCCTACTCCGAGGATGAGGAAATAATCAAAAAGTATTACGAAAAACTTTCTTCAAACGAGGAATGGGCAAAAAAGGCATTCTTCTATCCTATTGACGAGCCCAAGGACGAAGAGGCATATAACAGATATACCGAAATGACAGATTATCTTGCAAAGCTGTATCCCGGCTATAATATGGTCACTCCGTTCTTTGTCACCGATGTTGAAATAGGCTCAGGCACATATTCCTCCGCCGCTCTTCAAAGTGGTAAAAGCTCGATTCTTTGTCCCATTTCCAATATCTTCGATGAAGAGGATTTCAGAAAAGACCTGTACGGCACACTTGAAGAGAATGACGATTCAAGGCTCTGGTGGTATGTATGCTGCGGTCCTACGGGAGAATACAACAATCTCTTTGTTCATCAGGATGCAATACGCCACAGAATCTTGTTCTGGCAGCAGTATCAGAGAGACATTGAGGGCTTCCTGTATTGGGACTCCATATACTGTGATAAAGGCAATCCCTGGGAAACCTCAAAGACCTGGGAAAAATACGAAGCTGCCGGCGACGGCTGTCTGATATATCCCGGCAGATATATGGATATTGATGAGCCTGTTGCCTCCTTAAGACTTAAGAATGTCGCTGACGGGATGGAGGATTACGCTTATCTTCGCATCTGCGAGGAAAAAATGGGCAGTGAATGGGTGGATCAGAAAACAGCAAAGATATCAGACTCACTCACAAGCTATACCGACGATGACAAGCTGCTTCAGGATATCAGAAATGAGCTGGCAAATGCCATCTGCGGATGACAGGAAGCAAAGCATAATATAATTTCCAATATATTAAACCAAGGGGGTTCCTGCAACAGAAAAGCTGCAGGAACCCCTGAAATTATTCCTTATATTCATAAACTCTGACATAATCTATAACAAAATCCACGGGAAGAGTGCCCTCGGGATTGTTTTCTATATTACCCGACCAGCCGAAAACGGGTCTACCGCCCACTCCGTCAACCTCAACGGAAAGAATCATAAATTCCTCATTTTGCGAAACACCGCCGAAGGATGAACGGCAGGTCTCAACTCCGTTTATATAGAAAATATATTCCTTTTCATTCCATTCGAGTCCGTATGTATTAAAGGTATTATAAGGGTCGTCTGCGGCAAAGGCACCGAGCCTTTTCGATTTTCCGTCGATCCCGTAGCCGTTATAATGAAGATTGGAAACAACCGAGTTTCTTATCCTCTTTCTTTTATATAAGGGGGATTCAAAAATATCGATTTCGGTTCCGTCCTTACCCGAAAAGCCCTTTCCTACCTTCATTGAATGAAGCCAGAAGGCAGCCCAGAGCCCCTCGGCGGCGGGAAGCTTACAGCGGCACTCAAAATAGCCGTATTTCTGCTCAAACAGCCCCGAGGTGTCAATGGCCTCCGTATAATACCCCGCTCCGTATTCTCCGTCCTCCTTATATTCGGTACGGATATGAAGCATATTGTCTATAATAATTGCCTGTGAGGGCGACCAGAGACCGCCCTTGCGGGCACCTGTTTCCCTGTTGAAAAAGGGATGCTCGTGCCATTTCGTTTCATCGAGCCTCTCCCCGTCAAAATTATCCTCAAACACTAATCGGAATTCGGAAAGGTCGATTTTTTTCGGCTTCTTCGGCCCTTTCGTGATCCTTCTTGTTAGCAAAGGATCAAATATCCCCGAAAAAATATTACCGATAACATTAATATCCATAATTTTCTCCCCTTTTTGTTCAGAACGGAAGCTACACTAAAGCTGTCATCCTGTTAAAATTATACACTTCTCTTCATAAAAAATCAACATTCTCATCTCATCCGCCAAAACTAAAAAAAAACCGTCCCTGCGGACGGCTCTTGATCTGTCAGCTGCACGGCTTTTTCATATTTACGCTAAAGCTTATGCTGTTATAAATTTTTAATAATTGTGTCTTGTCAGCTTTATGTATTCAGACGGAGTCATTTTGTAAAATCTTTTGAACACAGTTATAAAATATGCCTGAGATGAAAAGCCTGTTTCAACGCATATCTCTTTTTCGGTAAGACTTTCCTGCAGTAACATCTTAGCTTTTTCAAGCTTTTGTCTTAAAATATATGTACTGAGGTTTTCGCCTATTTCTTTCTTGAATATCTGCGACAAATAATCTGCTGATATCCCGCAATGATTTGCTGCGGAAGACACACTGATTTTCTGAGAGAGATTTTCATTTATATATTTTATACATTTTCTTATGTGCGGTGAAAACTCAGGCTGTTTTTTGTTTCTTTTTACTTCCCCTGTCAGCTTTACAATTTCAACACCTAAACACATAAAGATTTCATTTTTATCGGTCATTTTATCGATTGCATTGATTACTCTGTCCGAAAATTCGTAGGCTTTGGCTTCGCCCAGTCCGCCCTGAATGGCATATCGGGTTGCGAGCGTAATTGTACTTACCGCCATATACTTGTATTGCATAAGCTCATCATCGGACATCCGCCCCATAACGACGATAGAATCGAGATTTTTCAGCTGTGCTATCAGCGATTCGATATCACCCTGCTGAACACAGGAAAGCAACCGTATTTCAGCGCTGTACGGAGTATGCTTTTCGCTAAAGGCATTTTTATTTTCAATGGTCTTAACGGTTACAAGCTCACCTATGTTCATCATTTCACATCTTTTCTTTCAGCTTTTTTATCTCTTTTTTAAGTCTTGCATTATTCAGCTCTTCCCAGACAGGCACAATAAGACCGCCCTTTAGCCTCATAGCCGCCTCGTGCACAGAAGCGTAATAGGCTACTCTGAAATCGGTGAATTCCGAAGAACCTGCTCTCCTTTTATATTCTTCATACAGGCCGTAGGCATCGCCCCACATATTGCGAAGCTGGAACAGATCATATTCCCTGTCCGCCCACATACTGCCGCAGGGGTCTATAAATGCTGTAAGCTCCAAGGTTTTGCTGTCAGCCATTATATTCATTATGTTAAGATCCCCGTGAATAAGCACAGGCTTTGTATCTTCTTCGGGCAGGCTGTTAAAAAGCTCGGTTGCTTCCAGAAGAAGCTGTAAATTTTTCTTACTGAATTTTCCGTTTTCCGATAATTCCTTCAAAGAAGAAAGCCACGGCTTCTGCTTTTCTTCCTTATAATAATCGTACCAATTATCATAAAGAGGCTCTCCCAAAGAACCGAACTTATCATTTGTTACACTGTGCCACTGGAGCATACCCGAAACAACATCCCGTGCAAATTTCTGTTTCTGTTCTTTGTTTTTAAGCAAGAACATCGGACTTAATACATTCTGTCCCTCTACAAAGCTCATAGCTAAAATTGCTGTATCTTCATCCTCATAAACAAAAAGAACCTCGGGCATCTTTACACTTGTATTCCCTGATAGAAGTGTAAGCTGTTCCGCTTCTTCATATTGTGAACCCTGTACTCGGTAGGCTTTTACAGCAATAGTTTCTCCGTCGGAAAGCACAGCCTTATAGACTCTTCCGAAGCTGCCGCCGCCGATAAAACTGATTTTTTCGACATCCTTATGAAGCTCCTGTGAAACAATATCCGGTAAAACGGGCAATAAATGCTTGTCGCTGTTATCAAGAATTCTCATTTTGTATCCTCCGATATTCTTCTCTTTACTTTGTCATAAGCTTTTTTACTTTCAGGCAGAAAAGAAAACAACTGAAAACAATGGCACATCCCCTCAAATTTATAAAGACAGACATCAACACCCGCATTTTTCATTTTGGCATATACTCTGTCACTGTCGCTCTCATCAAGCTCCGCAGTCCCGCATATCAATGTTACCTTGGGGAATTTTTCAAAACTGCCGAAAAGGGGTGAAATATAGGGGTCTGTTCTGTCAACATTCAAAACATACCTTGATATTCTTCTTAACAAATGGAGATTATCTTCTATCTTTTTGCGCCTTGCAATTCCGTAAAACGGGTCAGTATATGCATTCGTGATTTTTGATTCTCCGCTTGAGGTCGCGTCCGCCCATAAAGAAAAGCAAACAATGTGTCCGGGTAAGGGATAGCTGTTATCTCTGAGCCAAAGGCAAGAGGTCATAGCCAAGGTGGCGCCCGCACTGTCGCCGATAACTATAATATCTGAATTGTTAATTCCCTCATCTGATAAATTCAAATATATTTTCACAACATCGTGCATCTGTGACGGGAGCTGATGCTCAGGAAATCTCCCGTAATCCGCATTTATTACGGTTGCACCGCAGAACATATTACTGTATTTCTCGGCAAGCCTGCGGTAAAAGTCATTCAGTTCAATTTTGAATCCGCCGCCGTGAATCATTAATATAACCTTTTCGGTTTTGCAATTCCTGTTGACAAGCTTCTCATATTTCACTCCGTCAACACTGTGCTTTGTATATATAAAGTTTTTTGACGGCTTATATCTTGACTTTTTATCTTTTGTCAGCCTTGCGGCATTATCAGATAATTTTGAGCTGTCAGATAACGGAGAATGAAAAATCATACGCAAGACCGCCATAAGGATTTTTGAACTCAATGACTGCATACTGTCACCCTACTTTCTGTTATAAATCTTATCATAAGCTTTTCGGGAATTCAACAATTCAGAAATATTTATATCTGCAAATCAAAAAAATCGAGGAAAAATTAAAAAAGTATCATACCTTCCCTCCGTCCCGCGGTCTTGGGAGCAAACAGGTATTTTTCGAAATAAGCGAAATCACTCACAAGGCGAGCAATTTCTTCTATATTAAAAACAGCAGAAACCCCTGATTTCTCAAGAGCTTCTGCAACAAAAAAGACCCTTATATTCCGAAAAGACAAGGTCATTTCAGAAATTCTTTTTTAATTTGTTCTGCAACAGTCAGAAAAGTTGTTGCATCATTAAGCTCATTGAAATACTCATTAAAGACCGCCGCAATTATTTCCGCTATTTTCTGAACCGAATCTTCGCCTCTTATTTTTACACTGATTTCCCTTGACTCAATATCAAATTCATCAGAAGGCGCACCGCATGCCAGCAGATCATAATAATCCATCTGGTCAATATATTTCTTAACGATATGGAACCTATCAGCCATAAAATCCCCTTTTTTCATCAGTATTATAGAACAGTTATTGTGTTTTTCCGTCTTTACAGGACAAAATGGCTCCCCTGTAAAAGTTTTAATTATCAAGAGCTTTCAGGATGTCTTCCAAGTGCTTTACATTGATTTTTTTCTTATTTCCTTTGATCGCAACAGTCATATTCTTCACTTGAAAAATTTCTTTTGCTGCATCAATTACCTGTTGCTTTGTAATCTTAAATCTGCCGTAATATTCATCAGTATAATCAATAGGTTCTGCAGCTAATAAATGATTGTAATATGCCATACTCCAATTCAAATCATCAGGTCTGTCTAACTCCATTTCAGCATAATAAATTTCAGCTTTTAAATTTGCTTCAAAATTAAAATGTCCGCTTTTTATATCATTCAACAATCTGACAACAGCAGTTATTGCCTCATTAATTTTATTTTTGTCAATTTCAAATCTGAAATTGATATTCCCTATATTGTCATACTGCTCAAGCGTACTGTCATAAGAGTAGATAAGGGGATTTTCTTCAGATAAGTAATTGTGAATCAGAGCTTTATCGTCCTTGAATAATATTCCATAAAGCAAATCTAAAACCGCATTTGAATACTTTGAACAATCAACATCAAAACCCATTTGAACATAATGCCAATAATCATCTTTAACCTTTACACTACAGCTTCTGTGAAAGAAATCACTGTTAACAGAAACGGTGTTATTTCGCACAGATTTATTTTTTTGAATATCTGCAGTGCTGATTCTTTCTTTTAATATATCGATATCCTTTTCATTCACATTTCCGGTAATATAGATCAAACAATTTCCTTGAGTAAAGCATTCTTTTCTGAAACAATTTATTTTTTTAACAGAAATACTATCCAGAACCTTACAGTAACCTAACACAGTTTTTTCTGCTTCGCTGTCTTTCCAGACGATTCTGTTAAACAAACAGTCTAATGAAGCTCGTTCATCTTTTTCCCGTATCTCTGCTTTGATTCGTCTTTTTTCATTTTCAATTTCATTTCTTGATAATTTTATATAATCAAAAATACCACACAGAATCTCACAAGCAAAATCAAACTCTCTGCACGGACCATTAAGTGTAAAACGAATGAATTCTTTATAGGTTGTTCCGTAAAAATCAATTCCGTGAATAGCAAGAAGCTCGTAAAAATTACCGTATTTGTTTTTAAGATTTCTGAAAACAATATGTTCAAACAAGTGGCTGATTCCGTTGTTTGATGGATTTTCAAACAAGCTTCCGGCTCTGATATATAAAGACAAACAGAAGCTATTCAGATTTTTATTGAGCAGTGAACAAATTTTAACTCCGTTTACATTATATATGCGCTCTGTCACAAAGATTATCTCCTTCAATTCATTTGTTTATAATATTATATATCAATTAAGAATGGTTTTCAACTATATCAAAGCTGCAGATTGGAGTACAACAAGTCCGTAAAGGGATGTCATACGCTGAAACATAGTTTTCAGGCAAAAAACAGCAGAAACCCTTGATTTTTCAAGAGCTTCTGCACTAAGTGTCATTTTATGATGCCTCACGCTTCATTCGTATTCTTTATAATCGTGCGAAGCACCACCGACAAAAGCTTTGCTTTTGCCTGTTTTGGGACAAAACTTAATTTACTTATTTAATCAGCTTCATCTATAAGTTTGTAGCGGTAAGAGTATGCGCAGGACTCAAACCTGTAACCGATAGAAATACTGACAAAGCTCTCCTGTTTCAGCTGAGTTCTTTAATTATCAACTTAAATTCCTTTGTGTCACGCACGATATCAAGCTCGTCATGTATAAGCCATTTATCACGAAGAATTTCACAAAGAGGACGGGTATCAGAAGTTTCAAAATCAAGCTTTCTTTCTGTAATCTCACCGACTAAAACGGAAGTATATTTTTGTTCATCCGGTCGGTTGTCAAAAGCCTTTGCTTCATCCACAGCCAGGTGCAGGTGCTTGAAAGTATTTTCAGTATCCCCCATTAGTGCATATCTCTTTGCTATATCGAAATCAAGCCACACATCACCCCAACCGTTTTTCGGGCGGTTGCCGTCAAGAATGAGCTTTTCCAATTCAAAGA
Source organism: Oscillospiraceae bacterium (assembly GCA_015066205.1). GTDB lineage: Bacteria > Bacillota > Clostridia > Oscillospirales > Acutalibacteraceae > RUG806. Next base: position 7,009 of record SVOV01000042.1, on the reverse strand, counting down.
TCTTCTTTATTGCAATGAATTCAGTTTCAACATCAACAACATCTGCATCAGCGAGACTCCATATAAATGATTTCAAGAATTCATAGCTTTGCTTTATGGTATCTCTCAAAAAAGGCAGCTTTTCTTCCTTTTCCAATGCCCACCACATCTGTCTTTCACGGCTCAGCTCCATCGGCGGGAAGCTTTCATATATCTTTTTGCCGATTTCTCTTCTTCCGTGCAGAATATGATTAAAAGCAAGCCTTGATGCCGCCTCAAGCCTGAGACTGATGTCGGGACAATATTTCATAATTCTTTCACCCAACGCCGTTATCTCAGCATCATATTTCTCCATATTCTCTTTCCATTCGGGGATATTGCCGTCATCATCCCCCGAAACAAAAAGCGCATACATCAGCTTATCAAGAAGAACATAGTTATTGGGAAACTCCTTTACACCTTTACGGGCAATAACAATACATTCATTGATGTCACCTACACTTATTGCTTTCTGAAAGGCTTCAAGATAACTATTTACCGCATCCTTTTCTTTTGTTTCATCAACACCCATAAGCCTGTCTGTGGTAATTCCGAAAAAATCCGCAATTACAGGTATCAGTTCAATATCAGGATAACAGCTGTCATTTTCCCAACGGGATACGGACTGACAGGATACACCAAGCACCTCTGCAAATTCTTCCTGTGTAAGTTCTCTTTCTTTTCTGAGCTTCTTAATAGTTTCACCTATATTTAATTTCATTACAAAAACCTCTTTTTATGAATTGAAAGCGACGCCTCTTTCTGTCTATATTGTGACACATTGCCGGTACAATTACAATATCACGGAAAGAGAGTTTTTTTCACGCCGAGCGCAAATTCAAGCATATATTTTGATAGTAAATTCAGCAAAATAATAAGGCACTGTAGAAAACTCTCGTTTTTTACAGCACCTTATTTACCGAGCTAAACCCCTCTGATCAAAATTGTCGGGTATCAAATCAGAATTTACTTTTTTAATACTTTTTTGCACCAGGTACGCTTGTTGCATTTCGGGCACTTTAAGTAACGGGTAGTTCCCAAATGCATCGCAACAAGTGCTTCATTATAGGTAGGGATAATTTCCTGTCCGCACTTTTCGCACTTGTAAGCACCTACGCTTACTTCAAGCTTTAACGCATAGAAGCACGGCACTAAAAACACAATACAGATCCCGATAATGGCAACAAGCTGCCACACTCCCTCGGGTATCAGGAAAGCCGCAACAAAGATACCTGCAAACAGTGCCGTTATGCTTACGGTCATAATTGCCCACATAGAAACCCAGATCGTTTTGTTTTTCTTCTCCAATTCTTTTGCCATTTCTAAAAGAAGCTGTTCATTTTTCTGATTATCATTTTCCATATCAAATTTCTCTCCTCTCAACAATTCATTTACACTGATACAAAGAATATCACAAAGCTCAAGCATTATTGAAGTATCAGGCATTGACACTCCGCGTTCCCACTTTGATATTGCTTTATCGGTGATACCCAATTTTTCTGCCAGCTGCATTTGTGTTAAATTGACTTTTTTTCTGCGCTCAGCAATAAACTTTCCGATCATAATTTGGTTCATGGCCTGCCTCCTTTGTATTCAGTATATAAATTCGGGAAGAAAAAACACACCTACTATTGGTTTAGAGAGAAGAATTAAACCTATAGTAGAGTGAAAATCATCGTCAGGATCTATTTGACAGTATAATTATATTATGACACCCTGTAAAATCAGAATTTTTCACTTCTGTGTCTTTCCGTAAGAAAATGAACATCAGAACTATCTTCAGGATACAAATAATCACTGAATGCCATAGGCCCAATTTTCATAAGTTTTTCTAACTCTATTTTGTTGAGCAAAACAACCTGTAAACAAGTAACTGTTTTCATAAGCCCAAGCTTACATCTCAAAATTTCAGTTGTTCCGATAATTTGCGGGAACTCAATAAACGCCGCAATCATTTCATCATCAGGGTCTTCATTTTCCCACTCAAAGCTATGTGCAAAAGTTATGTGAGTTTTATTGTAATATGCAAATGTTGCAACTGTAAGTAATTTTTCATAATACCACATTAAAACTTCTTTATCAGTTAAATCTGTTTCCGAATCTATAAACATAATATACTCATTATTAAGACCAACTGTATTTTGTATAGGCGGCATTTTATAATCGCTTGCACCCATTGTCACCAATTTCCAGAAAGGGTACTTTTTATTCGGTGCATACATCAACACATCAATATGTAATCCGTTTTCAACAATCGGATGAATAACTGTTGAATCGTTCTGTTCAAAATAAGTATCAAAATGTTTTATAAGCTTATCCATTTCTTTAGTTTTCAAATCAATCACCTCTTATGCTCCATTATACTTATCAGTTTATAAAAGTCAATTTATGTGCTTAAGCAAAAATAAATACCTTAACGGGTGACAAAAGCTTGTTAACACAGATTTCGGACATAAAATAACAGAAAACCCTAATTTCTCAAGAGCTTCTGCATCTGTGTTTTTTGAGTTAGCCCAACAATTTTGAACCTAAAACCTTAAAAACTGATTATGGATTTTGTTGTTTCTTTTTCAGCATTTCATTGAGTTTTGCTGTGTTTCTTCTGATAATCGAGTAAATGATAGCCCAAATCACAATATAACCCACAACAAAAACTGCTGTGAATACTATGATCGGTATTACCCCGAAGTCAAGCCAATCATTGAGTAAATATGTACCGAGATATCCGATATACAAAACTCCGCCGTGTATCAATATTGCCGTCATTAGCGGTAACCGCTCAACTTGATAAACAGAATTCATACCGCCTGCAATAAAGGCAAGAGCGGTGAGTGAAAGTATACCGATGCAGACCTCGTGAACGGTTAAAGTGCTTACATCGGCAGATTGTTGTAAAATCAGATATACTATTGCTAAAACAATCGGACCGACACCTGCGGCAATGAAGCCACGGCGCAAAAACTCCAAAACAAATTTTTTCATATTCCTTCATATCTCCTTCTGATTTCCGCAAAGCAACGCCTTGAAACATATTCTCGATAGCCACATTGAAATACGGCATCTATACCACCGTTGAATACTGCGTCAAATCTCTGAATTCGGTGTTCATTGGCAAGAGTTGATTTGTTAATGCGGATAAAGTAAGACGGCAAAATACCCTCTAATTCTCGCAGTCTGTCTTTCAGCACAAATCGGTTGCCTTTCGTATCAATGGCAAATACCTTTCTATCAATAACAGTAATACACTCTATTTCTCCAAAAGGAAGCTTTCGTATTTCTTCTTCATGGTGTCCTATGAAATAGTCTGTTCCCGAAAAGTTATACACAAGATCTTCTATCTTTTGTGTCAGAGAAGAAGGCTCGTGAACGATTGCTATTATTTCTTCTTCGGCATTCTTGTCGATGATAAGTTTATACTTCATTTCCCTATAATCCTTATTGTTTTTTCATTTGTCTGAGGAAACAGAACACAGCGATTGCCGTGACGGCTACACTATACAGAAAAATCGGCAGGATGTGTGTGCCTGCAAGCTCAAAATCTCCGCTGAATAACGATTTTTCCAATTCTGCTGCGTGAACAAACGGAAGCGCATTTGCTATTTTCTCGAAAAAGCCGCCCACAAGCTTCAAATCAAACCACACACCGGAAAGCCATGCAGAGAGATTGGTAAGTAATGCTCCGCAGATACCGCCTACCTGCTTAACACCAAAAATACTGCCACATAAAAGTCCGAGTGCGATATTAAAAACAGCCATAGGTATCATACCGATAACCGCATAAACAATATTCACACTGAATGTAAGCCCCAAGGGGATTGCAACAAGGTAGCAGATAACTGTCTGACCGAGAGCAATGGGGAGAAGCGGAAACATATATCCCATAATAAAGTCAGCTCCCGTGAGAGGAGTTGTATATAGTCTTTGCAAGAGTGCGCTTTCTCGGTCTTTGGCAACCAAAGTTGCAGAAAACAATGTCATAAATGACAGTCCAAACACGGTAATACCGGGAGTCAATGTGTCGATTTCAAACAAGCTCACCGGAATATTTGTCTGCAAAGCGCTGAGAAGCAATAGCAGCACCAACGGAAATCCCAAGCCGAAGCCGAGATTTATGGGATCGCGCAAAATCTCTTTCATACACCTTTTCGCAAAAGTCATCATTTTTATACCACACCCTCCTTTACTATAGAAACGAAAGCCGATTCAAAGTCATTTGTTTTCGCTTTTGCATTAAGCTCCGCGACCGTTCCTTGTGCAAGGAGTTTGCCGTTCTTCATAATGCCGATACAATCAGAGAGCGCTTCAGCTTCTTCCATATAGTGTGTAGTTAAGATGATCGTAATTTTGCCTTTCATAGAGCGGATGGCTCCCCAAAGCTCGTGTCGAGCTATAACATCAAGTCCAAGTGTAGGTTCGTCTAAAAATAGAATTTTAGGCTCGCTGATCAGTGCCATTGCTATACTGACACGGCGCTGCCATCCTCCTGATAATTTTCCCGCCTTTCTGTTCAGAACATCTTCCAAAGAAAATTGATCCGACAGCTCTGCGATTTTCGCAGAGGTCTTTTCTTTCGAGAATCTGTGAATACCGCAAATCAACTCTAAATTTTCTTTTACAGAAAGCCCCGGCGCAACAGCTGTTTCTTGAGGAGAAACACCGATCAGCCGTTTTACCTGCTCCGATTCCTTTGTAACGCTGTAGCCGCCCACAAAGGCATCTCCTTCCGTAGGTCTTGTCAAACAGGAAAGCATTTTAATAGTTGTAGTCTTTCCCGCGCCGTTTACACCGAGCAGAGAAAATAATTCGCCTTCATGTATTTCTAAATCAAGCTTATCTACGGCAGTTATATTTTTATACCGCTTGACCAGCTCGGTCGTTTTAATTATTTGCATTTGCGTATCCTCCGTTTCATCTTGCTTGCAGATAAAACTATAGCATATAAAAACGGAGAAATGTTGATTTTAGTCTGTTCGGTCGGTTTCTTTGTCTAATCGGTTTTGATAAATCCTTGTTTTCCTTCTTCCCGCTTGTATTATATCAGATAAGCGGTTGATCTTCAATCATACGATAAAGTCGCTTGTCAAGAACAAATGCTCGGGGAAAAGGTGCAATGGTGAAAAAATTGGTTTGTTTTTACCCTAAAAACACGAAAAGCCCTTGAAAATCAAGGACTTTGTGTCAGGGGGCAAAATTATTACCCCGATATGAGATTCATCCCTTTTTTGAACCCCTATACAAAACAAAAATTTTCTTAGGTTCAGGAGAAAAGCCTTATGTAACTATTTATAGTTCGACAAAATGGAATTTGTCGATTACAACGGTGTTCCGACTTCTATTAAATTACCATCCAAATCGTAGAATCTGACCACCTTTTGCCCCCAGCTGTGTGCCATCAGGTGATTGACATATTCGATTTCAGGGTAAAGTGTTTCCAGACGCTCTACAAATTGTTCTATGTTGAGCTCTTCAAAATACAACTCAGACTGATTACTGTTTGGAATTACACTTCTTTTTGTGAATTGTTCCCAGTATCCCGATTCTTGTAAATATAAATTATTCGTCAATTCCATATTCCCATCGTTGTCTTGAAGCAGTTGAAATCCAAACATATCACTATAAAACTTTAACGCACGGTTACAATCTTTAACAACAATAAGCGTACCTTTGTATTTCATATATGTTCTCCCCGTCAAATTCTTATTTTCCTAACTGTTCGACTTATTGGGATTTGCTGTTCTGTATAAAACAGAGAGTTTACTTATTAAACGATCAAAGAACTGATGACATTGCGGACAAAGGTCTTGAAAAAAAGATAAAACACGATGCCAGAACGCGGCAAGTGAGTCGCACATATCTTTTACGAAGCGCTCGAATTTTGCAAGTCTGTTATTCTCATCATAACCGTTTTTATCTTTATATACACGAACATAGTCAATAAGCCATTCAATAGGATATTCATTTTCAGGTTCATCCCAACCGCTGAAATCTGAATTTATATACATTGAAAGAATTATACACATTCTGTATTGCGGCGATTCTGTTGTATGTGCCACTTCTTTTCCATCAACATAAAACTTTATCCCTTCAGGTCTCCAGTCCATAGCATAGGTGTGGAATTCGTTCACATAATCCGTCGGTTCTCCGTCCAATTCAACTTTGCTTGCCCATTCATCGAGATCAGGGTCATTCCAAGCGTGAACTTTGGGTTCAAATACTCCGGGTGATTTGAAAAAGGTTTCCAGCACATCTATTTCACCGTTCTGAACAGAATCTGTTCCATCGGTATCATCCTGAGCACCGATAAGCCACCATGATGCGTATCCGCCGCCACCTGTGTCAGGCATTTTCATTCGTATCTCAAAGTATCCGTACTGTGTAGCATATCCTTCATAAGGCTCAACTTCCATCTGCTGAGCACCGCCCGGATGCAGATGATTCTTTTCCCAAGTCTGAATACCGTTTGCTATCCATAAAAGGTTGTCGGGGTCTGCTGAACCGGGCTGACCGCCGAAATAATCAGGCGAATCCTTTGTGATATACAGATTCAGACAACCGTTCTCAATTTTATACCTTGCAGAGGAACCTTCTGTATTGGAAGTACAGTGAGGTAAATATTGCGGTAACCAATACTCTGTATTTAATTTGTCATCATTAAATTCGGTGCTGAAATCAAGCACATAGCCTTCCTTTTCGGAGATAATTTCTTCGGCAGATGCGACTGAAGGTAAAGCGAGCAAAATAGCTAAAACAAGCAAAAATACAATGATTTTTCTGAACATGATTTTTATCCTTTCGTACGAATTCTTATTTTATCTGACTTTTCGATAAAATGGAATTTGACTGTTTCAACCAGTCTCTTGCTTCATCTGCAAGGTTTTGGCTGTTTAGTTTATTTGTCACCATTACCCTTTCACGGTTGTTCCTGTTTCTATCTGTAAATCGGCAGGCTCCAATTTTCTATCTCTTCTTTATCACCGTAGAACAGATATTT
>SVOV01000004.1 GCA_015066205.1 Oscillospiraceae bacterium | reverse complement strand
TAAGGCTCGCCGTGTAGGTGGTTCTACCTACCAGGTACCCATGGAGGTTCGTCCCGAGAGAAGACAGACTCTCGGTCTCAGATGGATCACTCTCTATGCAAGAAACCGTGGAGAGAGAACTATGAAAGAAAGACTTGCCAACGAAATCATGGATGCAGTGAACGAAACAGGTTCCGCATTCAAGAAGCGTGAAGACACTCACAAGATGGCAGAAGCTAACAAGGCTTTCTCCCATTTCCGTTGGTAATTTATCCCAATTTTTATCTTGTAGATTTTTATGGAGGACATTATGCCTAGACAGGTATCACTTGAATTAACAAGAAATATCGGTATTATGGCTCATATTGACGCCGGTAAGACCACCACAACAGAAAGAATCCTTTTCTACACCGGTATTAACCACAAGCTTGGTGAAACACATGACGGTGCAGCAACAATGGACTGGATGGCACAGGAGCAGGAAAGAGGTATCACAATTACTTCTGCTGCTACAACATGCTTCTGGAAGGGTCACCGCGTTAATATTATCGATACTCCCGGTCACGTTGACTTCACAGTTGAGGTTGAGCGTTCACTCAGAGTTCTTGACGGTTCCGTTACAGTTCTCTGTGCAAAGGGCGGCGTTGAGCCCCAGTCTGAAACCGTTTGGCGTCAGGCTGACAAATACCGTGTTCCCAGAATGGTATATGTCAACAAGATGGACATAATGGGTGCAAATTTCTATAATGTTGTGGCAATGATGAAGGACAGACTTAAATGTAATGCTGTTCCGATTCAGCTGCCCATCGGTGCTGAAGCTGATTTCAAAGGCATTATTGACCTCGTAGAAATGAATGCAACCATATATGACGACAAAGAAGGTCTTAAGACTGAAATTGTTGACATTCCCGAAGATATGAGAGAGCTCGCCGAGCAGTATCGTGTTGAGCTTCTCGAACATGTTGCTGAACAGGACGAAGCACTTATGGAGAAGTATTTCGAAACAGGTGACCTCGATGTTCAGGAGATCAAGGATTGTATCAGAAAAGCAACTCTCGCAAACGAGATGGTTCCCGTTGTTTGCGGTACATCATACCGTAACAGAGGTGTTCAGAAGCTTCTTGATGCAGTTGTTGATTATATGCCCTCACCCCTTGATGTCGGCGCTGTAACAGGTATTGACCCCGACACAGGCGATGAGGTTACACGCGAAGTTTCCGATAACGCACCCCTTTCAGCTCTTGCTTTCAAGATAGCAACTGACCCCTTCGTAGGTAAGCTTTGCTTCACAAGAGTTTATTCAGGTATTGCTGTATCAGGAACATCCGCTTATAACTCCACAAAGGGTAAGACAGAAAGACTCGGCCGTATTCTTCAGATGCACGCAAACCACAGAGCTGACCTTGAGCAGTGCTACTGCGGTGATATCTGTGCTATCGTTGGTGTTAAGAATACAACAACCGGTGATACCCTTTGCGATGAAAAGCATCCTATCATTCTTGAGCAGATGGAATTCCCCGAGCCCGTTATCAGAGTTGCCGTTGAACCCAAGACCAAAGCAGGTCAGGAAAAGATGGGTATTGCTCTTATGAAGCTCGCTGAAGAAGATCCCACATTCAAGTTCTACACCGATGAAGAAACAGGCCAGACCATTATCGCAGGTATGGGTGAGCTTCATCTTGAAATCATCGTTGACAGAATGCTCCGTGAATTCAAGGTTGAAGCAAATGTCGGTGCTCCTCAGGTTGCTTACAGAGAAACAATCACAAAGAATGCAGAATCCGATACAAAGTTTGCCCGTCAGTCCGGTGGTCACGGTCAGTACGGTCATGTTAAGATCCGTATTGAGCCCAACCCCGAAAAAGGCTTTGAATTCTGTAACGAAGTTGTCGGCGGTGCTGTTCCCAAGGAATACATCCCCGCAGTTGAAGCAGGTATCAAGGGCGCACTTTCAAACGGTGTTCTCGCAGGCTATGCTGTAGTTGACGTTAAGGTTACTCTTTATGACGGATCCTATCACGAGGTTGACTCCTCTGAAATGGCTTTCAAGCTTGCAGGCTCAATGGCTTTCAAGGATGCTATGCAGAAGGCAGCTCCCGTTCTTATGGAGCCCATCATGAAGATCGCTGTAACAATTCCCGATGATTATCTCGGTGCTGTTATCGGTGATATCAACTCCCGTCGCGGTATGATCCGTGATCAGGAAGTTCGTAACGGTGCAACTCAGGTTAATGCAGATGTACCCCTTTCATCAATGTTCGGTTATGCTACAGATCTTCGTTCCAAGACACAGGGCAGAGGTCAGTATGTAATGGAGCCCAGCCATTATGCACAGGTTCCCAAGAACATCGCTGAAGCTATCTGCAAAAAATAAGTAAAATTTCGCTTAAATGTAACTAAACACTTGCATTTTTTTAAGGAATTTGTTATACTACAAAAGCATTGATTAAAATCAAATTATCATCAGGAGGTTAATTCTCATGGCAAAAGCAAAATTCGAAAGAACCAAGCCCCATGTAAACATTGGTACAATCGGTCACGTTGACCACGGTAAGACAACTCTTACAGCTGCTATCACAAAGACCCTCGCTATGAAGGGCGGCGCAGAATTCATGGACTACGCTAACATCGATAAGGCTCCCGAAGAAAGAGCTCGTGGTATCACGATCAACACTGCTCACGTTGAATACGAGACAGAAACACGTCACTATGCTCACGTTGACTGCCCCGGCCACGCTGACTATATCAAGAACATGATCACAGGTGCTGCACAGATGGACGGTGCTATCCTTGTTATCGCTGCTACAGACGGCCCCATGGCTCAGACAAAGGAACATCTCCTTCTTGCTCGTCAGGTTGGCGTTCCCTACATCGTTGTTTTCATGAACAAGTGCGATCAGGTTGACGACGAAGAACTTCTTGAGCTCGTTGAAATGGAAATCAGAGAAACTCTTTCCGAGTATGAATTCCCCGGCGACGACACACCCATCATCAAGGGTTCTGCTCTTAAGGCTCTTGAGTATGCAGGAAACGATACAAGCGCTCCCGAAGTTGCTTGCATCATGGAGCTTATGGCTGCTGTTGACAGCTACATTCCCACTCCCGAAAGAACTGCAGACCTTGCATTCCTTATGCCCGTTGAAGACGTTTTCACAATCACCGGTCGTGGTACTGTTGCTACAGGTAGAGTTGAAAGAGGTCAGCTCAACACTGGTGCAGAAGTTGAAATCGTTGGTCTTACAGACGAAAAGAGAAAAGTTGTTTGCACAGGTATTGAAATGTTCAGAAAGATCCTTGACTATGCAGAAGCAGGCGATAACATCGGTTGTCTTCTTCGTGGTGTTCAGAGAACTGAAATCGAAAGAGGTCAGGTTCTTGCAAAGCCCGGTTCAATTCAGCCTCACACAAAGTTCAAGGGTCAGGTTTACGTTCTTAATAAGGATGAAGGCGGCAGACATACTCCTTTCTTCAACAACTACCGTCCCCAGTTCTACTTCAGAACAACTGACGTTACAGGCGTTATCTCTCTTCCCGAAGGAACAGAAATGTGTATGCCTGGTGACAACGTTGATATGGACGTTGAACTTATCACTCCCATCGCTATCGAAGTAGGTCTTCGTTTCGCTATCCGTGAAGGCGGCCGTACTGTTGGTTCAGGCGTTGTTATTGCTATCAACGAATAATTAACATTATCCGATAGTCTTAAACCCCGTGATGAATAATCACGGGGTGTTTTTTTGTCCGGCTGATGAAACTATTGTCTGTAGTATTGAATTGCAGACGGAAATATGCTTTAACAGACTTAAATTAATTATACTGTCAATAGCTTCAGAAGTGTCAGAAGGATAACTCCCGGAATCCCTCCTGCTGCACTGATTACGGCAGTATAGATATTAAGAGGCATATTCTGTCCGAATAATGAGAATAACAGGTCACAGGATAAAAGAGCCGCAAGTCCTGAAAAAACAGAAAGCATAAGCTTCAAAAAAGTCAGCTTCTTTATTGAAAAGATCAGAAGAACCATTCCCGATAGGATAAGAAGAATAAAAAGAAAACCCATAAAATCACCTGTTTAACTATATGTACGGGCTGTCTTATTTATGAAAAATTAAACCGCTGACGGATTTCCCTTATTTTTTACCTGATACTGATATATACTATATAAGAGGTGATTTTTATGGATAGCCATTCAAAGACATATGAGCAGTTCTGCTGGGTCAAGCAAAGAAATATAATAATGGAGGAAACAGTTTTTCATAACGGGAAAAGGGAAGTTGTATGTACAAATTTAAGTGAATGTAATAACTGCGGAGGATGTAAGAACAAAAGCCTTTGCAAATTATGGAGAGAAAACGAAAATGACAGCTTCAGATACAAAAATGACGAGCTGCAATAATTGACTACAGAAGAAATATTTGGTATAATTTATTACAGTCCTGAAAAAGGGCTGTAATTCTTTTTATGAAAGGCAGAAATATTTCTGAAAAATATTATGGAGATCTTATCACTTTATCCCACTCTTAAAGAAACTATCTGGGGAGGCAGAACTCTCATTGATGAATACGGCTTTGAAACTGATAATGATAATGCGGCAGAAGCCTGGCTTTTGTCCTGCCATAAGGACGGCCCCTCCTTTGTTATAGGAGGGAAATACGACGGCAAGACTCTTTCTCAGGTTATTGAAGAAGAGGGTAAGGGTGTTCTCGGAACAAATAATAAGGACATTCCCGATTTTCCCGTGCTTATAAAGATAATTGATGCAAGAGATAAGCTCTCGGTTCAGGTTCATCCTGATGATGAATATGCAAGAGCTGTTGAAAACGAAAACGGAAAAACAGAGGCTTGGTATGTTCTTTCCTGTGATGAGGGTGCATCCCTTATTTACGGTGTGAATCACGATATGACAAAGGATGAATTCGCATCTGCCATAGAAAACGGTACTCTTCTTGACGATGTGAATGTTGTTTCCGTAAAGCCCGGGGATGTGGTATTTATCCCCTCGGGTATGCTTCACGCCATCGGCGAGGGAATTCTTCTTGCAGAGGTTCAGCAGAGCTCAAACTCAACCTACCGTGTATTTGATTATAACAGACGCGATAAAAACGGAAATCTCCGTGAGCTTCATATTAAAAAAGCTGTGGATGTTGTTGATCTCGGAGTGACAAAGGTTGATTTTTCAGCCGAGGGTGAAGCAAAAAAATCAGGCGATGCTCAAAAAACTTATCTTACGGGCTGTGAGTATTTCAAAATGACGGCAGTAAAGGTAAGAGGCCGGTATGAGGATATATGCGATGAAACCTCTTTTGTTTCTCTTCTTGTTTTAGACGGAAGCGGCACTCTTACTTCAGACGGTCAGTCCGTTCAGCTTAAAAAAGGCTCCAGCATTTTTATTCCCGCAGGCAAAGGAAAGTATACAGTCAGCGGTGAGCTTGAAATTCTTGAAACAAGGACTTAAGGATCAATAAAATGTCATTACTAAGTTGTCAGAATCTCCGGCTTTCATATGCCCAGCGTGATATAATTATAAATGCGACATTTGAAATAGCAAAAGGGGATAAGATAGGTCTGATCGGCTCTAACGGCTGCGGAAAAACTACCTTGTTCAAGGCAATAAGCGGTGAAAAAGAGCCCGCAGACGGAAAAATTATAAAAGCCGCTGCAACACAGATAGGCTTTGTTGAACAGCACGCCTGTGCGGGAAGTGCTCTTAATGTCTATGATGAGCTTCTGACCGTTTTTGACGAGCTTTTTGAAATGGAAAAGGAGCTCGAGGAGCTTCACAGAAAGATAGATCTCACAGACGGTAAAGTCCCTGATTATATTGAAAAACAGGCTCTGCTGACGGAAGAATATCAGAACAGGGGAGGGCTCACCTACAAAAACAGAGCTCATTCCTGTCTTATGGGGCTGGGCTTTACACCTGAGGAGGAAAAGCTGCCCGTGTCGGCTCTTTCAGGCGGTCAGCGTACAAAGCTGAGCCTCGGCAAGCTTCTTTTAAGTGAGCCTGACCTGATGCTTCTTGACGAGCCTACAAACCATCTTGATATAAAAAGCGTGGAATGGCTTGAGGATTTTATAAATAAATTCAACGGTACTGCGGTAATTATTTCTCACGACCGATATTTTCTTGATAAGACTACGACAAGAACGCTTGAAATATCCGCAAAAAAGCTTTATCAGGGGAAGGGCGGATATTCCTCCTATATGAAAACAAAGGAGCTTCGCCTTGAAACCGAGCGCCGTGAGTATGAAAAAGCAGTTATTGAAATAAAAAGGATAGAAAAAATGATTGAACAGCAAAAGCAGTTCAATCAGGAACGAAACTACATTACTATCGCAAGTAAGGAAAAGCAGATAGAGAGAATCAGGGCACAGATGCCTGAAGCACCCGTAAAGGAAAAAACCGTGAAGCTTCGCTTCGGAGAATGTATCAGAGCGGGTGATGAGGTGCTTATTGCCGAGAATCTCAGAAAGCAGTATGACGGAAAAACTCTTTTCAGCGGTGTGTCAATGAAGATATTCCGCGGAGAAAAGGTGTTTATACTCGGGCCGAACGGCTGCGGAAAAACCACTCTGCTCGGACTTATAATGAACAAAATTCCCAAGGATGACGGACTTTCAAGATTCGGTTATAATGTGACTGTCGGCTATTTTGAACAGACTCAGAGAGGACTTATGTCACAGAAGACCGTATTGGAGGAGCTTTATGACCGCTTTCCCACAAAAACCGTACCCGAGCTCAGAGGCTATCTCGGTGCCTTCAATTTCAGAAATGACGATATTGAAAAGCTGATGTGTGATCTTTCGGGCGGAGAGAGAGCGAGAATAGCACTTCTCATTCTTATTCTTAAAAAGCCGAATTTCCTGATATTGGACGAGCCGACAAACCACCTTGATTTCAGATCGAGAGAGGTTCTTGAGGAAGCTCTCTCAGAATATGACGGAACAATTCTCGCAGTTTCCCATGACCGTTATTTCGTGAACAGAATCGCTTCAAAAATAATGTATTTTGACGGAGAGAGAGTTTTGTCCTTTGACGGCAATTATGATGATTATGTAAGCTTTATTGCTCAAACGCCCATTGAAAAGACCGAAAAGGGGCCGAAAAAGGTTAATGATTACAAGCTTCGCAAGGAGCTCGAAAGTCTTGAAAGAAAGAAAAAAACAAGACTTCAGAAGCTTGAAATTATGCTGTCGGAGGCACAGGCTCAAAGAGATGAGCTGAATACGCTTCTTTCAACTCCCGAAATTGCCGCAGACTTTGAAAAGGTGATGGAGCTTACAAAACAGCTTGAAGAAAGAAACAGCGCCATTGAAGAGATGGAAACAGAGTGGTTAGAACTGTCAGAATAAGTTTTTTTACGAAAGCAACTGACGGTTGACACTTTTTAAGCCCGACTTGATAGACAAAAGGGATAAAGATATGCTATATTTACGGTGACGGAAGAGCTTTCGTCACCGTATTTTTTCAGGAGGCGGTAAAATGAATTTAGGAGAGAGAATATATTTATTACGAAGCCGTAAAGGCTTTTCACAAGGGGAGCTTGCGGATAGTCTTAATGTATCCCGTCAGGCTGTTTCAAAGTGGGAGAACAACAGTGCAGTTCCTGATCTCGAAAGAATAGTAAAAATGAGTGAAATATTCGGTATAAGCATTGATGAACTGATAAAAGGCGAGACGCCTGAGGGAAGCAGCAGGGAAGCGCTGAAAAGCGAACCGCCGCAGGTTTTACGCAATCCGCCGATGCCTGCAAGAAAAATTGCAGGCCTTATGCTTTTCGGTATGGCGTTTATTACATCGCTTGTGCTGTTTGCTATCGGAGGCTTTCAGGGGCTTCTTTTCGGAATACCGTTTCTTGTTTTCGGGCTTATCAGCTTTTTTTGTGAAAAGTATACTTTGCTTAAATGCTTATGGGCTTTATATCTGATGCTGACGCTGTTTTTAAGAATGGCAATGGGAATATCGGTTTCCAGGCTCCGTTACATCTTTTCTTCCGATGCCTTTATAACAGAAAAAACGATTATAGCCTTGTGTATGGCGGCGTTTATTGTTTTTCTGATATTTTTTACGGTAAAGAAGCTGAAAGAAGAGCCTGTAAAGAATCTATCATCGGCAAAAAAGAAGCTTATCATTATTACGGCAGCCCTTATTTGTGTTTCTGCCCTGTATATATGCTTTTCTGCAGTTTTTGTTCCGCGTATTGTTGATAAGCTTTCCTCTGAAGGCGCTCATTATATTGTATATAACATTGTTTATTATATGGGACTTCTTGAAGAGCTTTTTGCTGTTTCTTCGCTGACTGCGGTTTTGTCCCTTGCTTTAAGGATAAGAAAGAAGACCAATAATCAATAGAAAAAACCTTCCGAAAGGAAGGTTTTTTTACAGCCCCTTTTCTGTCAGGGGACAATTATTTCAACTGTCATATCCTCATTTGTTTTTGCATTTATTATTACTTCTTCGATATATTCGTCTGTTTCAACGGAAACATATCTGAATATGACCGTTGTAACACCGGGGGAAATGCCCGCAAGGGTGAATTCCGCAGTATTGTCACTGAGCCTGAAATTTTCAGCACTTAAAATAACAATATCCTCATTTTCAATAAAGCAGGACCATTTGCTGTGGGTGTTCTTGTTTGTTTTCAGACTTATTATTGCATTTTTGCCGGATTTATTTACCTGAAGCTGTGCATCAACAGGTTCTGCACCAATATTTTCAGGTTCCTCGGTTACCTCTTTTGCTGATACCTGTGTAAGCTCTCCTGCGGAAAATACAAAGGTTTTTTTGAGAGTCCTTGTTGTTGTCAGTCTTTCGTGAGCAATAACGCTCTTATTCTCATCCTTGAATTCGGGATTTGCAAGATTTGATAAGGGAAGATAATATGTAAATGTCTTTTCCTGTGTATTCCATAAGAAGCAGAAGTAATATGAATTTATGGCATCCTTATAGTAGCAGACACCGAAATCCGTGTAGCCGTCGAAATTCATATCGTCAAATATGGCCTGTATTTCGCCGTCTGTTTTTGATGCCGAATAGTTTTCTGCGAAAACCGTGAATTTTCTGTCCTTGAATTCATCATAAAGAAGAAAATATCCGTCCTGATAATAAAGGGTGAGCTTTCCGTATATTTCTGAATTGAACGAGCCGGCATTAAGGGCCTTTTTTTCGGAGAAATCTATTATAACAGGCTTATCTGAATTTGCGGGAATTTCCTCTTCGTCACCGGTGGTTTCCTCCTCCGAAAGGGTGGTCTCAGTTCCTGTCAGAGGTTCAGAGGGGTCATTCCAGCCTGTTTTAAGAGGCGGCTCCTTGCTGTTACAGGCGCAAAAAGAAAAAACAAAAGCCAGTAAAATTATGAATGCGGTA
The DNA here is from genome assembly GCA_015066205.1 of Oscillospiraceae bacterium. Taxonomy (GTDB): domain Bacteria; phylum Bacillota; class Clostridia; order Oscillospirales; family Acutalibacteraceae; genus RUG806. The sequence continues at coordinate 97,197 of SVOV01000004.1, read as the reverse complement.
AATTTTTTCATATTCATCACCTTTCTTTATTGATATTTTACCATTTTTGTGTAAACTTAGCAAGATTAATTATAAAAACTGTTGTGTTTGGAAAATCTTTATGCTATAATTACTTTCACTAATAATTAGTATAAAGGAGATTCATAATGAAAAAGTTTTTAAGTGATTTCAAGGCATTTGCTCTTAAGGGGAATATTGTTGATATGGCAATAGGTGTTGTTATCGGCGGTGCATTCGGTAAGATAGTAACATCTCTTGTAAATGATATTATCACTCCTCTTATCGGACTTCTTACAGGAAATATTTCTCTTGCAGAGCTTAAAATAGTTCTTGCTCCCGCAGTTTTGGATGCAGCAGGTGAAGTTGCAACTCCCGAGCTTGCAATTACATACGGTGCATTTCTTCAGACAGTAATCGATTTCGTTATCATCGCTCTTTCCATCTTCGTAGTAATGAGAGTTGCAATGAATGCTCATAAGAAGCTTGAAGATATGAAGAAAAAGGAAGAAGAGGTTGAAGAAGCAGCTGCTGAAGAAGAAAAGGATACAGAGCTTTCCGTCCTTCTTGAGATCAAGGAGCTTCTTAAGAAAGATTGATAGTAAATTTAGTCTGAAAACGAGGTATTTTTATGAACGAATTAAAAAAGAAATACGGTTTGTTTACCGCTATTTGTATGGTTGTCGGTATTGTAATCGGTTCAGGTGTTTTCTTTAAGGCACAGGCAATTCTTGAAAAGACCGGCGGAAATATGCTTCAGGGCATTCTTGCATGGATCGTCGGCGGAATCATTATGATTTTCTGTATTCTTGCATTTTCCGTGCTTGCGCAGAAATATGAAAAGGTCAACGGAATCGTTGACTATGCAGAAATGACCATAGGCAGTAAATACGGATATTATATCGGTTGGTTTATGACTGTTTTATACTATCCTACTATGACATCTGTTTTAGCATGGCTTAGTGCAAGATATCTTCTCACCTTTATATCTACCGCAAATCCGGATTTCGGTATGTATATCGGTGCCGATGCGGGCGGTACTGTTTTCGGTCCCGAAACTATGACACTTGCTTGCTTCTTCCTTGTCCTCAGCTTTGCAATTAATGCACTTTCTCCCAAGATCGCAGGTAAGGTACAGGTTTCAACAACAGTTATCAAGCTTATCCCCCTTCTTCTTATGGCTGTAGTCGGCACAATTTACGGCTTTACACATCCCGTAACAGAGGCTGCCACAGAAACTGTTCTTCAGTTCAATTTCAGTCAGCCCGTTGAATCCTGGAGTCTTCTTTTCCCCGCAGTTGTTGCAACCGCATTTGCATATGAAGGCTGGATCATTGCAACCTCAATTAATGCAGAGCTTAAGAATTCAAAAAGAAATCTTCCTATCGCTCTTATTGTCGGCGGAATTATAATTATTGCAGTATATATTTTCTACTTTATCGGTGTTGCGGGCGGTGCTGATGTTGACAGCCTCATAAAAACAGGTGCCAATGTTGCTTTCCTTAATGTTTTCGGCCCCACTCTCGGAAATATTCTTAATCTCTTTGTTGCAATTTCCTGTATGGGTACTCTCAACGGACTTATGCTCGGCTGTACAAGAGGACTTTATTCTATTGCTGTCAGAGGCTACGGCCCCAAGTCAAAGGTTTTCTGTCAGGTCGATAAGGAAACTAATATGCCCGTAAACTCTGCTGTAGTTGCGGCTCTTCTTACAGCCTTCTGGCTTGTTTATTTCTACGGAGCAAATCTCTTTGCCGATAAGCCCTGGTTCGGACTTTTCAGCTTTGACTCATCTGAGCTTCCCATTGTTACCACATATGCATTCTATATCCCGATCTTTATTTCATTTATGATAAAGGAAAAGGGACTTTCTCCCGTAAAGAGATTCCTTCTGCCCTCTCTTGCTATAATCGGCTCTGCCGCTATGGTTGGTATGGCAATTTATGCTCACGGTATTTCTCCCTATCTTGCCGCAAAGTCAGCTGAAGAACCCTATTTCAGCTGTCCCGTATTATTCTATCTTATAGTGTTTGCTGTGATTATGATTATCGGAAAGTTTGTAATGAACGGCAAAAAGACAGCAAAGAAATAAGAAGTAAAAGTAATCAGAGGTTTTCCGTAAAAGGAAAACCTCTGAATTTTTTTTGTGCTTATTTTACTGTAATGCTGAACGGGATCTCAAGAAGCTTTTTCTGCGAGGTGTCTTTAGTGTATCCCGTTGTGTAATCAAGGGTAAGCACGGCAGGGTAGACACCCTCTCCCTTTACGGAAAAAGTAACATCCATCTGCCATTTATAGGTGTCGGGAGCATTATCGGAAGCACCGAGAGGCATACTGAAGGGAGTTTTTCCCTCCGTGATACTGTTAAGCGAGGTAAAGAGAATGCTGTCATATGCAATTCCCGAAAAGGTGAGGCTGTTGAGCATTCCGTAAAAATCAGCCTGCGTTTTTTTTATTGTTATAATTGAAGAAACTGTGACCGTTTCGGCTTCTTCAGAGCTTTTAATTATTTCAAAGTCTGTGTTTTCGATATTGATTTCAAGCCTGTCCGCATAGAGATTCTTGAAATTTCCCGAAGAAACATCAGGCGCCTTCGGGGAAGACAGTGCAACGGCAGAAACCGATATGCCGATAAGAGCGATGACCGAAATAATGATCGTGACCGCTTTATGCTTTTTCAGGTTCATAGCAGGACTCCTTTCATATGTATTTTAACCAAATCCGAAGTTAATGTCAATCGGAAGATATTTCTTCTGACTTTTTCAGAAAATCCTCATAAGAAATAAAGCTGTTAAGCACCCCAAGAAGATTTTTTCCCGTCAGTCTTGCGGGAAGTCCCATTGAAATGAGAAGCCTTCTTCTTTTTTCGGCACTGTCGGGTTTTCCCGAGAGTCCCGCTTCAAACAGATCGGCAGTTGTTATAAGGCGGCTTTCACGGGGAACAGCTTCTTCGAAAAGTCCTGTTTTTAAGAGAGCGCTTTCAAGAATTGAATTATCGATACCCTCAACACCGAGCTTTCCCTCCTTTGACGGCTCGGCCTTCCTTTTTTCTTTGCCGTAAATATCGGGGATATATGCGTGGGTGACAGTGTCCTCGGGGACGATATTTTTAAGAAAATTCCTTATTTTGAAGCCCGCCGCATCTGAATCGGTCAGAATGATAAGTCCCTTTTCCCTTGCGGTCTTCTTTATAAATGTCTGCTTTTCCTTTGAATTGAAAATGCCGAAGCCGTCAGTTGTTATGATAAGAGCATCAATAACCGATGAAAGCCTTGCCTTATCATATCTGCCCTCTACTATGACCGCTTTTGATGTGTGAAGCATTTTGTCACTCCCTTACGGATGCAAGTTTTGTAATAAGCTCTGTCAGAAGAATGTCATCGGGAGTTGAACTGCTCTTGCTTTTCACATCTGTTTCCGAGAGAATATCAAGAGCCTTTCTCAAAGACGAGAGCTTGCTTTTTTTTACAAAGGGGGAAATTTTTGAAAATGTATATTTTGTTTCCTTGTAGCGGAATTCGTTTTTGAAATCCTCGGGACCCTTGTCACAGTTAAGGGCAACCTTAAGACGGTATGCATTTACATAGGCATTTGCGAGAGCACCGATTATTGAGCTTGATGAAACCTTCTGTCGGAGAAGCTCATTGAGGATCCTGAAGGCATTATCGGTGTCGCCTGAAAAAATACTCGTGCTTATATCAAAAACAGATGCTTCAACGCTTTTTGCCGCAGTAAGGTCTATCATTTCTCTTGTTATGGGTTCACCGCAGGAAAAAGCACATATCTTGTTGAATTCATTGAGGATTATCTGAAGATCATCACCGACGCAGTCTATAAGATACAATGCAGTGTCGTAGTCGATGCTTGTGCCTCTTTCCTTTGCGCGGGAAACAAGAAGCTTTGCGGTTTTTCCCTGTGTCCTGTGGTCAATTTTTACTACGATACCGTATTTGTCTATGATTTTTGTAACGGCATCCCATTTTGCATTTTTTCCGGAGGGGAAAACAGCGGAGCTGAAATAAAAGATCAGAACTGTAGTTTCGGGAAGCTCCCCGAGGGACTGCTCAAAGCTCTGAAGCTCCTTTGCTGACAGCTTATCAAGGGGATAGTTTCTTACAAGAAGACAGATCCTGTCCGACATAACAGGCAGATTATCTCCGTCAGAGAAAATGGAATCAAGCTCGGTTTCATCGTCCTCATATTTATGGAAATTGAAGAATTTCAGGCTTTCGTCAACTGTTTTTTCCGTAAGCTTGTTACAGTAGAATTCCTTAAGATAATCATCATCTCCCGTGAAAAGAAAGATGTTTTTCTCAAGGGGATTTTTTAACAGCCTTGCGAAGGAATCTTCATCTTTGAACGGCATAGGAATCTCCTTTCAGAATTATTTCAATATCACCGTCAGCGGTGGAATATGTATTTTCGGGTAAGCTTTTATAATGCCTTTCGGTCATTATGATTATAATATCAAAGCCATTTTTGTCAAGGCTTTCGGGAATACAGTTTCTTGTAATGAGAATATCACCCGACTTGTAGAATTCATCGGCACCTGAAAAATCGGATGTGGGCAGTGTGCAGATAACAATTTTTGTTTCGTTTTTACTTATAGCTGATACTGCAAGGTTATCTGCAATATGATTTCTTATAAATGAGCCGTCGGCAAGAGCTATGGCAGTTTCTTTCGTGGTATTAATGTCTTCTGCACGGATCATTTTTTCGGGAAGAAAATAATCTGAAAGATAATCCGTGTTTTTATTCTCGGTTGCGGCATTTCTCGGAAGTATAAGTGCTTCTGCTCTTAAAATACCCTTTGAGTTGAGGTAATCCGTTGTTTTATTAAGGGCAGTGAAGCTGCCTCCGGTGCCGAATATGTAGGCATAATGTGATGAACTGTTTACAACGGAAAGCATCGTAGCGTTTTCATTTCCCGGAATATATATCAGGGTCTCGTTTCTTTGCAGTGTGTTTCTTGCAGCTGTAAAGGACAAAAGCACGGCTACGCTTGTAAGTATACAAATAAAGGTTTTGTTCTTATCCTTGAAGCGGAAAAACATACCGGCACAAATAATCAGGGACAGGATAAACCAGGGCAGAATTATATTTTTCGGAGTCGCCTGAACAGCCGGCTCTGCTTCAGCCGATACACTGCAGATAAGAAGAATTATATCTGTGAGAAAGCCTGTAAGAAAAAAGAAAAACTCCGAAATAATATTTCCGACGGGAAGAAGTGCCGATATGAGCCCCGTTACCATCGCACCCGACGCAAAGGGCGTGATAATAACAGAGGACAGGGGAGAGAGTAAGGATGTATAGCCGAAAAACAGTGCGGTTACCGGAAGCGTTGTAAGGATAACGCACAGGGATATTATAAATGTTGATGTAATATTTTTTATCCGTTTTCCGAAGAAATCATACTTCTTCTTGTATTCTTTTTCGGGAATAACAAAGTCAGAAAAGAATATCAGCGCAAAGGTTGCAATAAATGAAAGAAGAAAAGAAACATTTCCCGCAAGAAAAGGCTCATATACAAGAAGCGCCGTTCCCGAAATGCCGAGGGAATTGAGAGAGTCGGCTTGCCGTTTAATTATACGGCCGAGAAAAACTGTAATCAGCATAATTCCCGCTCTCATAACCGACGGTGAGAAGCCCGTAAAAACAGAATAAAGAATTACAAAGATAATTGCAAGAAAATTCGGAACAAATCTTGTCTTTGCTCTTCTCTTGAAGAATAAGAAGAAAAATGAGGTCCACAAAGACAGATGCATTCCCGAAACCGCAAAAATATGAGAGGCTCCGCTGTATTTCAGCTGATTCTCGAACTCGGGAGAAAAGTCTGCAGTATCACCCGTTATCAGAGCGGTTATGACAGCAGAATTCTTATTATTCAGATTATCCGAATAAATCTCTCTGAGCCTTGTCCGATAATATGAAATATAGTCAAAGAACGAGGATTTTCTTGAATCTGTTATGAATGAGGCATCATCGGGGAAAGCCACAAGAAAGGTATCGGAGGAGAGTGTGTGATATAAGAATTTTCCTTCTGATGCACGGGGGAGAATGGAAACCGCCGTAAAAGAAAGACGGTCACCCACTGAAAAGCCTGCCGTGTCGGAATATACCTTGATCTTTCCGAATATATCTTTATTTCCGACCGTACAGTTTTTAAGTGTAAGACTGCTTGCGGTACTTATGCCGCCCGTTTCGATTTTACTTATGATCCCTGTTACCGGTAAGTCTTCTCCGCTGAAGCTCTCGCTGTAATCGGCAATAAAAAGATTTATATTAAAGCTTAGGATTGCAAAAATTACCGAAAATGAAATAAGAAGCAGGTGCTTTGCAAATATATTTCTCTTAAAAGTCAACAGGATTCCAATGGCAACAGAAATTATCACCGCAATAAACTGAAGCGGCTTTTCCGTTACCATCAGGAATATATATGAAAGCAGCAGGGAAAAGGAAATAAGTGCAAAGGGTCTTTTGATACGCAGCAATTCGGTATTCCTCTTCTTTTATTCTTCGTTCAGCAGCTTTAATATCTCGTCAAGAGTCTTGATTGCCGTGCCTGCTATTTTTATATGATAGCAGGGCTTGTCGCCGTTTTCAGTCATAACTCTGCCCTTTAAGACAGAAAGCTTTTTGATAATGGCGGGGTCAAGCTTTTCGGTATATAAATGTAAAAACAAGTTCTGCTGAATGATTTTTGTTATACCGTTTTTAACGCCTGTTGCTCTTATGAGCGGAATCTTCATAAGCCCGAGAACACATTCGGGCGGCTCGCCCCAACGGTCTATAAGCTCATCCGTAACATCGGAATAATCATCGTAGCTTTCAATGCTGGCGATGCGTTTATAAAGGGCGATCCTCTGCTGATAGCTTGAAACATAATCCTCGGGGATATATGCATCGCACTGTATATCCACCTGACAGGAGGGCTGAACGGGAGGCTCTGTTGCCGAATTCTTGAGCATTTCAACTGCCTCACTGAGAAGATGCATATACATATCATATCCTACATCGGCAAGGTGTCCGTGCTGCTTCGCACCGAGAAGATTTCCCGCACCTCTTATTTCAAGATCTCGCATTGCAATTTTGAAGCCCGAGCCGAATTGGGTGAATTCTCTTATTGCGGAAAGTCTTCTTTCTGCAATTTCAGTTATCATTTTATTCGGACGGAAGGTGCAGTAAGCACTTGCTCTTCTCGTAGACCGACCGACACGTCCTCTCAGCTGATGAAGCTGTGAAAGCCCCATATTGTCGGCATCTTCAATGATAAGGGTATTTGCATTGGGGATGTCGACCCCTGTTTCTATTATCGTTGTGCAGACGAGAATGTCGATTTCACCCTCCGTAAGTCTTTTCCATACATCTGAAAGATCTGCCTCATTCATCTGTCCGTGGGCAACATCAATTGATGCATCAGGGAAAAACTCCCTGAGCTCCATAGCCTTTTCCTCAATATCCGAGGTGTTGTTATGAAGATAATATACCTGTCCGCCGCGGCGAAGCTCCTTTGCTATTGCCTGTGACAGTATTCCCATATCGTGCTCAATGACATAGGTCTGAACGGGATGACGGTCCATAGGCGCCTCTTCAAGCACCGAAAGGTCGCGGATTCCCGAAAGAGCAAGGTTCAGAGTTCTCGGAATGGGAGTAGCGGAAAGGGTGAGAACATCAACATTGGGGAATTTTTCCTTAAGCTTTTCCTTCTGAAGAACACCGAAGCGCTGTTCCTCGTCAACAATAAGAAGTCCGAGGTCCTTGAATTCCACATCCTTTGAAATTATGCGGTGGGTACCGCTTACAATGTCGATACTGCCTTCCTTGATTCTTCTTATTATCTCCTTCTGCTGCTTTGCCGTTCTGAATCGGCAGAGCATTTCCGCTTCAATGGGGAAGCCCTCAAAGCGGTGGAGTATCGTTCTGTAATGCTGTAAGGCGAGAATCGTTGTGGGCACAAGGAAAGCGACCTGCTTTCCGTCGCAGATGCATTTGAATGCGGCTCTCAGAGCCACCTCTGTTTTTCCGAAGCCGACATCTCCGCAGAGAAGTCTGTCCATAGGACAGTGCTTTTCCATATCCTGCTTTATTTCATATATGCACCTTAACTGGTCGTCGGTTTCGTCAAATTCAAATCTCTGCTCAAAATCTCCCTGCATATCAATATCGGCAGAGAAAGCAAAGCCGGGGCTGTTTTGTCTTTGTGCATAGAGCTTTATAAGCTCTTGGGCAATATCCTTGACAGCACCTCTTACCTTGTTTTTTGTACGCTCCCACTCGTGACCGCCAAGTTTGTTGAGCTTTACGGGCTTACCTGCGCCGTCCTCGTGGGGGCCGATATATTTTGTTATCATATCAAGCTTTGTGACGGGAATAAATAATTCTCCGCCGCCGGCATATCTGATTCTTATATAGTCCTGTGTCGCACCGTTGACCTTGACCTTTTCAATACCCTGAAAAACACCGATGCCGTGCTGTTCGTGAACAACATAATCTCCCGAATGAAGCTCCTCGAGAGAATTAAAGGCATTAGCCGCCTTTGTGCGCTGTTTTACTGATCTTCTGTTGGATTTGGCGTGTCTTCCGTAGGTTATTATAAGAAGCTTTTCACCGGGGTACTCAACACCCGAATAAAGAGAGCCGGGCATAATATTGATTTTTCCCTTAAGAAAGCCTTCGGGCACAGAGCTGAAGAATTCCGAGGAATAGCCGTCTTCCGTAAGATCTCTGTTCAGAGTTTCTGCCGCCTTCTCGGTTCCCGCAAAAATAACTATGGTCTGCTTGTTTTTAAGCGGTATTTCAATATCCTCAGTAAGGAATGAATATGAGCCGTCCCAGGCAGACTGCGGGTTTATGTGGTAGTTGATAAGATCCTTAACGGGCGTATCAAAGCTTCCCCTTGCGAAATTATCGATATATACGGTTTTTAATTTGGTATAATAAGACATTATACCGCCTGCTGTTTCATAGTAATCATCAAGCCCTTTACAAAGCTGACCGTCAAGAAACAGCTCTCTTATCTCGGTTATTGCCATTTTTTCACTTGCGGTGAGATGCTCCTTGACCGCGGAGGTCTCAATGACAATAAGAGGCTTGTCGGGGAAATAGTCAAGGGGAGTTTCAAGAGAGGAGAAAGCCACGGGAAGATACTTATCACAGCAGCCGGGAATTATTCCCGCCCTGAGAAGCTCTGCATCCTTATAAAGAAATTCCTTTACCTTTTGTGAATTCTTTGTGCGGACTGCTTTTGCAATTTCAATAAGCTTTTCTGCTGTTTCCTCCGCGTTATCGATAATGATCTCCGTTGCGGGAGCAAGAGAAACGGAATCTGTTCTGTCCTCTCTTCTTTGAGAAAGAATATCAAAGTAAGATATAGAGTCTATCTCATCCCCCCAGAATTCAATTCTGATGGGATTTTCAAGATTACAGGGGAATATGTCAAGAATTCCGCCTCTAAGAGAAAACTGACCGTGTCCCTCGACCGTGTCAGCCGCAGTATAACCGCATTTTATAAGCTTTCTTCTGATTTCGTCGGTTGATATCTCAAGTCCCTCTGAAAGAGTGAAAATTCTCTCCTGAAGCTCTTTTTTCGGCATTATTTTCTGCATTGCCGCCTCTGCGGAAAGAATAAGTATATCGGCTTCGCCCGTGAGCATTTTGGCAAGTGCTCCCATTCTCTTCTGCTCATATTCCTTTGAGCTCGTTTCAACGCTGTAGAAATTAAGATCTCTTGCGGGGTATGTAACTGCAGATGAGCCGAGAGCCGTGAGATCTGAAAGGAGCTTTTCTGCCGTACCGTCATCGGGCGCAAGCACAACAGCACCGTGCTTTTGTTCCTCGCACAGTGTGTGTATCAGAAGCGCCTTTGGTGTCGGTGCAAGACCGAGAACACCGAAAGGAAAGCTTCCTCTTTCAATATTATAGCGGATAGATCGATATTCGGATGAACCTCCGAACACTTTTGAAAAACAAGACATAGTTTTAACCGTTATAACGGCTCATAGCGCCGTCTGTATCTCCGTCAAGTATGTATTTAAGGGCTTCCACTGCCTTTTCCATAGTTTTTTTCAGAGTTTCCGTATCTTCCTTTGAAAATCTTCCGAGGACATAGTCCTTAAGGTCATCATCCTTATTCTGTCTGTCGCCTACGCCGATCTTAAGACGGGGGAAGATATCGGAATTAAGCTGCCATATTATGCTCTTGATTCCGTTGTGTCCTCCCGCCGAGCCCTTCTTTCTTATACGAAGAGTTCCCGTTGGAAGAGAAATGTCATCATATATGACAATTATTTTTTCGGGAGGTATCTTATAAAAATCCGCCGCCGCCTTTATTGATTCTCCCGAGCTGTTCATAAATGTCTGCGGACGCATAACAAGACAGGGATGTCCCTCTATCATAGCAGTGCAGGTGAGTGCTCTGTATTTTACTCTGTCTGTCTTTATGCTGTATTTATTGCAGAGTATATCAAGGCATAAAAAGCCTGCATTATGTCTTGAGTATTCATATTCCTTTCCGGGATTGCCGAGCCCTGCTATGATAAACTCGGGCTTTCCCGCAAAGGATGTGTTTTCAACTGTCTTTTTTTTGAAAAATGCCATTTTTGTTCTCCGTTTATTTTTTCTTTCTGTAAGGGTCTTTTTTCTTTACCCAGTTTTCTTTGTTTATCTGTCTTTCTCTTGCTATTGCGAGAGCATCGGCGGGGACATCCTCCGTTACGGTTGAGCCTGCCGCAAGATACGCCCTTTCTCCGATAGTGACGGGTGCGATAAGATTTGTATTGCAGCCAATGAATGCACCGTCATTTATTCTGCAGCGGTTTTTATGCTTGCCGTTGAAATTCACGGTAACCACTCCGCAGCCGAAATTGACATCCTTGCCCACATCAGAATCACCCACATAGGTAAGGTGGGAAATGTGGGTATTTTCTCCGACGAGAGAATTCTTGACTTCAACGAAGTTTCCGCAATGAACTCCCTTTTCAAGAACCGAAGCGGGGCGGATGTGTACAAAGGGACCCGCTGTAACGCCGTCCTTTATTTCGGCTTCTTCAGCCTGTACACTGTTGAGAATACAGCCGTTGCCGACCTTTGTTTTATAAAGCACCGTATTCGGGCCTATAACCGAGTTCTTTCCGATGGTACAGCCCTCTTTGATGATGCTTCCGGGCAGTATTACCGTGCCTTCTTCCACTGCGGTGCCGTCTGCTATGATTATTCCGTCGGGGCAGGGGATACAGACACCCTTTTTTTTAAGCTGCCGCATAGCTTTTTTGTTCTTGCTTGTCATTATAAAATCTATCGGAATTCCTCCCGTGACAGTTTTTATAATTATTATAATATAATAACATATTTATTATTCCTAATTCAAGGCATATTTTTTTTCACTTTTGCGGTTCAGTTGTAAAACTTGATAAAACATATTGCATAATTTTGTCGAATTGATAAAAAATTATCCGACACCAAAAAATCTTTGTGTTTATCATTGACAGTTGACCCTTAAAACATTATAATCAATGTGTATAATTATATCATTAGCCCGAGGTATGCCCTTTGGAGAATGATGTTATAGCAAACAAATTTTACGAGGAGGAATTATTGTGAAAAATAATTCATCAAAGAGCAGATTCGCGAGAATCACAGCTAAAGCATTTGTAATGCTTCTTGCGGTGGTTTTATCTCTTTCTGTTCTCCCCACACTGTCGGCTGATATTTTACCCACAGCCTACGCTGCGGAAAAGTATACAGTAGCGGCAGGTACAACAGTGAGTTCTATCAACTCTCAGCTTGCTTCTTATCCCGCAGGCACGGTTGTTGATGTAACCTTTACCACAAGTATTGATTTGACAGATACATCTACTTCGACGTATTCTGCCGGTCTTACAGGTATTATTATTCCTAAAGATATAACAGTAAACCTTTTTATGAACGGTAATACAATTCAGTTTATTCGTACCGGCGACTCCGGTGCTTACAGATTACCCTATTTTTATGCTATCCATAACAAGGGTACTCTTAATGTATACAGTGGTTCTTCAGCTACATCTACAAGTTCTAATGCTGCTATTAATATTACTAATTCCCGTGACAGTATTACATGTAACGAAGATAAGTCTGCCACATATGTAAATGTTGAGGCTATTTATAACGAAGGAACACTTTCAGTAAACAATAAAGTAGCTATCAATATTGATCTTGATACCATATATGATGATATTAGTTCAGGTGATAATACAGAGCAGGTTACAGTTACCGCAGCTGCTATTTATAACAAAGAAGGAGCTGTATGTTCGGTAAGCGGTGCTGCTATTAATGTTGATGTTTTTGGTTATGCAAGATACAGAACTACATCAGGTTCTGCCGATGAGGCTGTAAACAGCACAGCTGCTGCTTATGGTATCTATGGCGGTAATGTTACGGTTGGCGGCGGTACTACGATCAACACCGTAGGCCGTGCAGAAGCAAACCGTGAAACCAGAACAGGATCAGGTGAAGAAGACGGTAAGACAAAGCTTACAGGTCTTTCCTACGGTATCGTATCCGAAGGTTCAGTCGGAGTATATGGTGCTGTAATTACAGCTAAAACTCACCTCTGGGCAAACAAGGCACTTACAGATTCAGCTTCTTCAGTAAATCACTATGCAGGTGGTGTGTTTACTCTTACAGGTAACGCTCCTGTTATTGCAGATGCAGATATTTCAATTCCTGAAGCTTATTTTGGTGTTGAAGATAAAAACAGCGGTGCTCAGAGATTCCGTGAAGGAACGGTCGTTACAGGTGCAGCTCTTCCTGCAAACCCTGTAGGTATGGTAAGTGCCAATATGTCATTCAATCCCGGTTATCAGGCATGGCCTGCTCAGGATGCTTCCGAAGGCACTTTTTACGATGAAGCAGGAAATGCATATAAAACTGATATGGGTAAATCAAGCGGTGCTCTCCCCACTGCTATTGTTAGAGGTGCTCTTGCAGGTATGAACCGTGTTCATATCGTTTACAGATATTGGGCAGACCAGAACAGAAACGCTATCGACACATCCATTGTAGGCTCTGACGGTAATGTAGGTTATTCATATAAGCCTCTTACTGACGGAACAGATGTTGTAGATAAGCTTGTCACTCTTTCAGGTGTAACAGGACAGAATATTCTTACAAAGAATCCCGATTCTGCCATCAAGTATCTTGCAGGCGGTGCTTCCTGTAACAGCTATTATTGGGGACTCATTGATGTTGCTTATGCAACCACAAGTGATTATTTTTCTGATTATGATGTTACCTCAACTGCAAACAGAGGTAAGGTTTTCAAAACCTTTTCTGCTCAGGGTGCAATTGACAGTGCAGCTCCCGTAAGTAACGGACCTATCTATATTTTCGTTGACTATGCAAGACTTGATCCCACCTCCATCAAGGCAAAGGTCGGTACATCAAATATCGTAAATACTACATATACAGGCTATCCCATCAAGGCTTCCGATATCGGACTTAAGATTCTTGACTCTATTTATGAGACAGATTACACAAGTGAATATAATGTAGATTTCGCAGACAGCGATCTTATCAACATCACATATTCATATGAAGGCAAGAATGCTGCAGGAGTTACCGAAACTTCCGAATCAGGACAGCTTCCCACAAATGCCGGTTCCTATGATGTTGTTCTTAAGATAAATCAAAGCACAACCTACGATAAAGACCCGAAGCATAACAAGAACAGATACGGTCTTGAATATAAGTTTACTCTTGTTATTGAGCAGGCTTACGCATTAAGAGGAAATCTTCCCGAATCAATAGAATTCGTATACGGTAAGAAGCTCAACGAGGTTCTTGTTCTTTCCGATTATGCTGTACAGGGTATAGCAAATGACACAGCTGTAGAGGGTGTATTCTCATTTACAAATGCATCTGACGGCTCAGTATTCAAGAATGCAGGCGATAATCAGACGGTTTCCGTTACATGGACACCCACACAGCGAGCAACAAACCTTGCATGGAACTATAAGGCAACTCAGTTCAATGTTACATTCTCTGTAAAAAAGGCTCCTCTTACCATCAAGCCCAACGCTGCAGCCGTTATTTACGGTGAGGAAGAGTTCACAACTCCCTACAGCGTTACAATTACAGGTCTTGTTGCTAACGATACCGGAGATTCCGTAAAGAATGATATCTTTAAGGCATTAAGCTTTATGGTTCAGACAGGCGACAGCTATGTTCCCTATGTTGCAGGTGAAGTTTCTGTCGGCACATATTATATCCGTGCAACCTTCTCCGATGTTCCCGCAGTTCTTTCAAACTATGAGTATGAATATGTTTACGGTGCAGGTGCAAATGAAGAAGGCGTTCTCAGAGTTTCTCAGAGAGCCCTCAAGGTTGAAGCAACAGCTCAGGACAGAGCATATGCTCCCGATAATTATAATGTAAATGTTACATTTACCATCACAGACGGCAGATTCGGCGTTGACGATGTAAGAATCCTTGCCGCAACAGGCGGACTTACCGACAACACAGCAGGTGTTAGAGAGGTAAGCGGAATCACAAAGCAGAGTGTTGCTGATCTTGTAACAGGCGGCGCAGGAAAGAACTACTATGTTGCCGATGTTACATATAAGTCAGGCACAAAGCTTCTTGTAACCATCAATAAGGGTATTCCTACAGTTACAACTCCCGTTGTTGAGGAAATGTTCTATCAGAGAGCAAGAACTCTTAAAGATATCGAGCTTACAGGCTATACATCTTCTGTTGAAGGTTCATGGCAGTGGGTCGATGATACAATTAATCCCACAGTCAAGGTAGGAACATATAAGGCACAGTATGTTCCTCAGGACCTTAATAACTATGAGGTCAAGATTGTTGATATCGCAGTTAAGGTTAAGGCAACTCCCGTTGTGATTTCCTACACAGGTGCTGTTTCCTACGGTGACAACATTCCCAATATCACAGCCTATACATATAAGGCTGACCTTGATCCCACATTTAATATTGATGCTGTTACCACATCAGGTAACATCACTCCCAGAACAGCTTATGTAAAGGGCTCTCCCGTTGTTGAAGGCGGATATGCAGTTGAAATTTCCGCTCCAAATTTCGTTGATGTGAACGGTAACTACATCTTCTCAACTCAAAACGGTGTTATCACTGTTTCTCCCAGACTTATCACCTTTAAGGTTGAGGATGCAACCGCAACCTACGGCGACAACTTCGTTCCCTCTGCATCTACCGTAAAGGTTTCATTTGATGAAGCTCTTCTTGTTGGTACAGACACGATCGAGGATGTTACTGCAAACGGCGAAGCACCCACATTCGAATATTCGACCAACTTCAGATACATTGATAACTATCAGGTTGGCTCTTACTACATCAAGGCTACTCCCAATTTCGTAACCTCTCCCAACTATGCAGTTACTTCAACAGAGGGTACTCTTAAGGTTACAAAGGCACAGCTTGTTATCAAGGCTGACGATATCACCCTTGAATACGGCAGTCCCATTCCCGCAGATATTGAAAATGCATTTACCGTTGTAGGTGCAAAGAGAAATGAAACAGCTGAAGAGGTCGTTTCCAGCGGTGCTATCAAAATAGATACCACATATGAAAAGAATTCTCCCGTTAATACCGACGGCTATCCCATCACTGTTGATGTTCTGAATGCAACCTTCAATAACTACACGGTAACAGTACAGCACGGTGTTATCACCGTTATCAAGGCAACTCCCAAGGTTGTAACTCTTCCCACTGCTTCAATTATCCACGGACAGACTCTCGGCGATGCTGTCTTCACAGGCGGCAGTGTTGAAAACGGTGTAACAGGTAAGTATCTCTACAATGCGGCTGCAACCTCTCCCGCATACCGTGCAGAGCCTTACACAATTTACACTGCTACATTCGTACCCGCCGATACAGTAAACTATAATTCCGTATCAGGTCTTTATGTTGCTCTTACAGTAGGAAAGAAGCCCGTATCCGGTACTCTTGCAGTAACAGGTGTTCCTATGGTAGGACAGAAGCTCACCGTTGATGTTACGGGTCTTGATCCTGATGAACTCGGTGTATACACACTTACCTGGTACAACGCTTTTGGCGTTCAGGTGGGAACCGGTGCAGAGCTTTCACTCGGTGATGCTCACAAGCTTCAGGCTCTCACAGTCAAGGCTGTAGCAAATGCTCCCTACACAGGCGAGGTTACTTATGTAACAACAGTGATCGCTCCCTCACTTACAAGTGTTGAAACTATCCTCACAGCTGAAAAGTATGATACATACTTTAACCTCAGCGGACTTTCCGAATATAACGGCGAAGCTGAATACAGATATAATGCTCAGCCTCACTATGTTGAATTCCAGAGAGATAACGCAAGTCTTTCCTCCGCTTCTATCGGTGATGTAACAATTAAGTACAACGGTTCAACAACCGCTCCCACTAAGGTAGGCTTCTATACCGTTACGATCGATATTGCAACTCCCACAGATGTTGACCTTACTCAGGTCCAGTTTGTTGACGGTGTTTCAATGGTAGGCGGCAAGGCAGTTTACTCACCCGTTGCAAACTACAAGATCGGTACTCTTATCATTACGGAGGCTCCTTACTATGTAACAGTTGTTGTTAATGATAAGGTATATGACGGCACAGGTACTGCAACTGCCAAGGTAACAGAGCAGTTCGGTGCATGCACACTTACAGACGGAACTCTTGATAAGGTTTCATTTGATGAAGAATCTGCAGTTTACTATTTCGCATCATCAAATGTCGGTACAGATATTGATGTATTTGTAAATAATGCCGTTCTTAAGGGTGAAGCTGCTGAAAACTATGAGCTTTTCATCACTATTGACAACAGCTCCAAGGCAGACATCACAAAGAGAACTCTTAAGGTTAAGGTCGTTCCCGTTGAAAGAGAATACGAAGTAAACAACTACTATGTAGACCTCAGCTTCGAGCCCGTAGCAAATACTCTCGCAGCCGGCGATGACGGCTTTGTATATGTTGACGAAGGTCTTGTTCAGGGTGCTATTGATAACTACAGAGCAGGTATCAGAAATGTAACTGTTTCCGGCGCTGTTCTTACAGGTTCAAAGGCAGCAAACTATGATCTTGAGCTTGTAAATCTTGACGGTCTTACAGTTGAGATTCTCAAGGCAACTCCCTATTATCCCATCCCCATGACAGATGTTCTTTACTATGACAGTGCAAGACCTCTCAATGCTATCTCCCTCGGCGACAACCGTTGGACATGGGACAGCGAGGTTGCAAATGAGGTTCCCGGTGCAGGCGTTTATACATTTACAGCTGTCTACACTCCCGATGATACAGCAAACTTTGCAACAGTTGAATATGAGGTAGAACTTGAAATTCTCAAGACTGTAGTTACTATCACAGCTGCAAACTTCACTGTAACATACGGTGATACCGAACCCACATATTATTATAATGTATCAGGTCTTACAGGTGCTGATACTATTAAGACATCAGTTGACGGTTATGTTCTTATGAACTGCTCCTATCAGGCAGGCAGCGATGTCGGCAAGTATGATATAGTTCTTACAGGCGCATTTGAAAGCGACAACTATGACTTTATCTACAAGAACGGTGTTGTTACCGTTAATAAGAGAGCAGCTTATGTTGAAGCTATTGCACTTGACAGAGAATATGAGCCCGGAAATCTCAATGTAGATGTTACATTCTCAGAGATCACAAACCTTTACGGTTCTGACGGTGCTGACGATGTATTCCTTGAGGGTACATTCCCCCTTAAGGGAACAGTTGAAAACGAGAATGCAGGTATCAAGACTGTTAAGTACACATTACCCGCTCTTGCAGGTGCAAAGGCAGGAAACTATGAGCTCCGCCTTCTTAACCCCACTCTAACAGTTGAGATTCTCAAGGCTAAGATTCAGGGTGTAACTCTTCCCGTAACAGGTGTTGTAGGCTACGGACAGAAGCTTTCAACAGTAACCTTCACATCAAGCTATGAGGGAACAGAATTCGGTACATTCTCAATGGAGAATCCCACAATGACTCCCACTGAGGTTGGTACATTCGCTGATGTTTATAAGGTAGTCTTCACTCCCTTCAACACTCAGAACTATGCAACAATTACTCAGTACATCACTCTTACTGTTCAGCCCTCAGAGCTCAATGTGGCAATTGCCTTCACAGGCACGGCACAGGTAGGAAAGTCACTTTATGTTCTTGTAAATGACCTTCCCGCAGATGCATCAAAGTATCTCTTCTTTGAGTGGTACAGAGTTGATAATTTCGACGCTGATATCAGAGAAGGCTATAAGGTAGCATCAGGTGTTGACGCTTATACACTTACAGAGGCAGACGGCGGCAAGTACATTATCTGTACAGTTACAAATATTGACGGTGCTCCCTACACCTGCTTCGCAGAATGCAGAACAGATTCAGCTATTGAAGAACAGGTTCTTTCCTTCTGGCAGAGACTTGTTAACTGGTTCTACAGACTTATCTCCAATATCACTCAGATATTCGGCAGAATTATGTAAGTAAATATTAATAAAGCAGTCGGGTGCTCTTCGGAGCGCCCGACAGTTTTTATGTAATAATGAAGCTATAACGAATAAATCTGTTGACATATGTTCAGAATATAATGTATGATAATTATAGCAAGGAGTGATATTATGGCAGTAAAGCTTAATCCGGATAAACAGGTCGTAGCAAAGGTAAAAGAGGGACTTCGGCTCAAAGACGGGTACTGTCCCTGCCGTCTTCCGAAAACGGAAGAATACAAATGTATTTGTAAGGAATTCAGAGAGCAGATCGCAGATCCCGATTTTGAAGGCTTCTGTCATTGTATGCTTTACTATAAATCAAAAGATTAAAGGAGAAAAACTATGGCTGTTATAAAAGTAGATCACAGTAATTTTAAGGAAATTGTAAGCGAGAATAAAAATACCGTTATTCTTGATTTTTGGGCTGACTGGTGCGGTCCCTGTAAAATGATAGCTCCTCTTGTTGAGGAGATCTCCGAAAAGCATCCCGAAATTACATTCTGTAAGGTCAATGTTGATGATGAACCCGCAATAGCTGCCGCTTACGGCATCGTATCTATCCCCACTCTTATCAAATTCAAGGACGGAAAGGCCGTCGATCAGAATGTGGGCTATTCGGGAAAAGAAATCCTTGAAGCCTGGATAGTAAGATAAAAGGAGAGCTTTATGCCCTATTTAAGTGTTCATTTTCGTGAAAAACTGACAGTTGACGGTGAACAGGTGCATTTTGCCGTATCCGCTGACGGCTTCAAATGGGAAGAGCTTAACGGCGGAAGGCCTGTATTGGTCAGTACTCTCGGCACGGGCGGTGTCAGAGATATTGAAATAATAAAACGGGCCGACGGGAAATTTTCCATCCTTGCAACAGATCTTTGTGTCGTAAAAAGAATGGATGAAAACCACAATATCGACTGGAAGGACATAAATCACAACGGCAGTAAGTGTCTTTCATACTGGGAAAGCGATGATCTTATTAATTTCAGCGAGCAGAGGCTTCTTTTCTTCGGAAGGGATGATTTCGGCTGTCTTTGGGCACCAGAGATAACCTATGATGAGGAAAACGGCGATTATCTCATCCATTGGGGCTCAACCGTAAGGGAAGATGATTTCAATCATATGTCCATTTACTGCTGTAAGACAAAGGATTTTATTGAGTTTACTTATCCCGAGCTCTTTTTTACTAAAAATAATGAAATTCTTGACTCCCATCTGATGCGTCACGGCAATAAATGGCACCTGTTTTATAAAAATGCCCACGACCCCTCGGGAAATATGCACGAAACCTCGGATAATATAACGGGCCCCTTTGCTCACGATGATGATTTTGACGCCCTTGTGAGATATTACACAAACGGCGGCTCGTACGAGGGAGCTACTACATACACTCTTCCTGACGGCAGATGGTGTCTTATGCTTGATTTCTTTGGCTGTGAAAAGGAAAAAATGGGCTATGTGCCTTTTGTTTCCCTGTGTCCGGGTGATGCACGCTTCAAAAGAGCAGACAGTGAGTTTTCATTCCCCTATGGCTTCAAGCACGGAAGATTCATAGAGATCACAGAGGAGGAGTATGCCCGTCTTAAGGAGCACTATAAAAATTAATAAGTCTGAAAAATCAATTTTTTAACATCGATTAAAAAAACTGATTATAAAATTGCTCATTTTTCATTATTCCGTTCCCCGAAAAGCTATTGACTTAAAGGCTTATTTTTAGTATACTGCATTTAACATTATAAATGCAGTGATGATATTAAGACCGTTTATGGTAGCTTACAGAGAGCCGTCGGATGGTGTAAGACGGCAGCGGAGTTTACGGTCTGTCTCGTATCGGAGCACGGTTCCTCAACGCCGTTGGGTTTATAGGGAATTGCGGCAGACCCCGTTATCACGGTCAAGGGCTTGAAAGAGCTTTACAAGCGGCTGAAAAATCAGCAATTAGGGTGGTACCGCGGTATATTTATCGTCCCTGAAACATTTAGTTTCAGGGACTTATTTTTTTAAGGAGCAGGTAGAAATGAAAAAGATTCTTATTACAGACAAGACACTTACAGTATTGAAAACACCTTTGAGCTTCAGAGAAAAAACAGAAACAGCTAAGCAGCTTGATAAGCTTGGTGTTGATATAATTGAGCTTCCCGCAATAAAAAACGAAAAAACAGACACTCTGCTTATAAAAAACATAGTAAGTGTGATTGAAAAGAGTGCAGTCAGCGTTCCTGTAGGTCTTACAAAAGAATCCGTACAGTGCGCCGCTTCTTGTATGAAGGATGCAAAAAAGGGTATTCTCAGTGTAGCTGTTCCCGTTTCTCCTGCAGGAATGGAATATATAAGCTCTCTTAAGCCCGCAAAAATGCTTGAGAGAATAGAAGAGCTTGTGACAATGTGCAAGACTCTTTGTGAAAAGGTTGAGTTTTCAGCTCTTGATGCTTCAAGAGCCGAAAAGGAATTCTTATATAAAGCAATTAATACCGCAATAAAAGCCGGTGCTGACATCATATCTCTTTCCGATGACGCAGGATGTGCCGATGCAGAGGAATTTTCAGCCTTTATTAAAGATATTTATGAAAACTGTGACGGTATAGATAAAAAGGATGTTATCGTAGATATTTCAGATGAAATAAATATGTCAACAGCCTGTGCCGCTGCAGCTGTTAAAAACGGAGCAACAGGCATCAAGACTACTGTTTTTGATTCAGGCTATCTTAAAATCGAAAATATTTCTGCTTTCCTGTTTGTAAAGGGTGAAAAGCTGGGCGTTACAACGGGAATCAAAACAGCTACTCTCAAAAATGTATGTGAAAAGCTCTCTGCCATCGTTTCAAAGGACACAGAAAAGGAATCTCCCTATGACGGTGTTGTCAGAAGTGACGAGGAGATAGAGCTTCATAAGAATGACGATTATTCAACCGTTGCCGCCGCAGTTCAAAAAATAGGCTATGAGCTGAGCCACGAGGACAGCGCAAAGGTATATGAGGAATTCGTAAAGCTCTGCGAAAACAAGGAATATATCGGAACAAAGGAGCTTGAGGCAATTATCGCTTCTGCCGCAATGCAGGTTCCGTCAACCTACAAACTTAAAAGCTATGTAATAAATGCAGGTAATATCATTACCGCAACCGCTAATCTCTGTATTGAAAAGGACAAAAAGACTCTTACCGGTGTTTATGTCGGCGACGGTCCCATTGATGCGGCATTTCTTGCTATAGAACAGGTTGTCGGACATCATTTTGAGCTTGATGATTTCCAGATCCAGTCCGTTACCGAGGGCAGAGAGGCTATGGGTCAGGCTCTTGTAAAGCTTCGCTCCGATTCGGGAAAGCTTTATTCGGGCAGCGGTCTTTCCACCGATGTTATAGGTGCAAGTATAAAGGCTTATCTTAATGCTCTTAACAAAATCGCTTTTGAGGAGAACAGATAATGAAACTCGCATTTTCAACAAGATACATGGAGGATATGCCCCTTGCGGGCTATCTGTCTTTAGCCAAGGCACAGAAATTCTCTGCTGTTGAAATATATGATATGAATAAGGAATGCTTTCTCGGTGAAAAGCCCTCCTTCCTCAAGGCGGGTATTCCCTCAACAAAAAGAAAGCTTCTTAATTCAGGTATTGCAATTTCACAGCTTGACATTCCCTGTGATATTTCAGATGAAGAAAAATATAATGAAAATCTCGTAAAGGCTTATGATATTATTGATACGGCATCAGATCTTAATGTGGACTTTGTTAAGGTCTTTGCTTCCGGAAGCATTGATATTGCGGAAAAATTTATCGGAGAGCTTATTGAAAGAGCCTGTGAAAGGAATGTAATAATTCTAATAGAAACCGACGGGGTTTATTGCGATTCAGGAGTATTATGCACAACTCTCGATAAATTTGCCAGTGACAGCATAGCTGCCTGCTGGAATATGTACGCAACATATTTCAAGGCAAGGGAGGAAGCTGAAATCACAATAAAGAATCTCGGTGCATATGTAAAATCCGTAAAGATAAACGATGCCGCAGATGACGGCACTCCCGTTCTTATAGGAGAGGGAAGTCTTCCCGTTACCGATATGATAAATGCACTTCGCTCCGTAAATTATAACGGCTATGTATGTATAGAATGGAATTCCGCGTGGCTTCCCGAAATTGAAGACGATGAGGTCATTCTCACCTTCTTTGAATCGCATATGAATGCTTACGGCAACCCAAAAAAGAACAAAAATCATTATTACCGTAATAAAACAGGCGACGGCAGATTTATCTGGAAAAAGGAACAGCTTATAGACTGCACATTTTCTCAGGTTCTTGATGCACAGTGTGCCGCCTTCCCCGACCAGATAGCTTTCAAATATACAACTCTTGATTATACAAGAACATATTCACAGTTCCGTGATGATGTTGATACCTTTGCAAAAAGCCTTATTGCTATGGGTGTTCGTCCGGGAACACATGTTGCCGTGTGGGCTACCAATATCCCGCAGTGGTATATTGCTTTCTGGGCTGTTACAAAAATCGGCGCCGTTCTTGTAACCGTCAATACCGCTTATAAAATTCACGAGGCGGAATATCTTTTAAGACAGTCGGATACACATACTCTTATTATGATAGATAAGTACCGCGATTCCGATTATGCTTCTATTGTAAAGGAGCTTTGTCCCGAGCTTGAAGAAAACCCTGTCGGTGAGCCGCTTCACGCAAAAAGGCTTCCTTTCTTAAGAAATGTTATAACCTGCGGATTTTCAATGAACGGCTGTATGACATGGGATGAAGCTATTGAAAAAGGCAAGAATGTTCCTGTTGAAGAGGTGTACCGTTATGCCGCACAGGTCGATAAGGACGATGTCTGCAATATGCAGTATACCTCGGGTACAACGGGCTTCCCCAAGGGCGTTATGCTTACTCACCACAATGTAGTCAATAACGGAAAATGCATCGGCGACAGAATGGATCTTTCAACTGCTGATCGTATGATGATTCAGGTTCCTATGTTCCATTGCTTCGGAATGGTGCTCGCAATGACAGCTTCCATGACTCACGGTGCTTCCCTGATGCCTCTTCCTTATTTCTCGCCTAAGCCCGCACTCTCTTGTATCAACAATGAAAAAATAACCGCCTTCCACGGCGTTCCCACGATGTTTATTGCACTTCTGGGTCACGACGATTTCCCGAAAACGGATTTCTCATATATGAGAACGGGTATTATGGCAGGCTCACCCTGTCCCATAAGTGTTATGCAGGATGTTGTTGACAAAATGCATATGAAGGAGATCACCATAGTTTACGGTCAGACCGAATCTTCTCCCGGATGTACTATGAGCAGCACCGATGATCCCCTCGAGGTGAGAGTTGCAACTGTCGGAAGAGCACTCCCCGAAATTGAATGTAAAATTGTAGATCCCGAAACAGGCGAGGACTGTCCCGATAATGTAACAGGTGAATTCGTTGCCCGCGGATACAATATAATGAAAGGCTATTATAAAATGCCGAAAGCCACCGCTTCAGCAATAGACAAGGACGGATGGCTTCATACGGGTGACCTTGCCTGCCGTACTCCCGAGGGAAATTACAGAATTACGGGAAGACTCAAGGATATGATCATCCGCGGCGGTGAAAATATTTATCCCAAGGAAATTGAAGAATTCATTTATACCCATCCCAAGGTCAGCGATGTACAGGTCATCGGTGTTCCTGATGAAGCTATGGGCGAGGAAATTATGGCATGCATTATTCTTAAGGACGGCGAAAGTATGACGGCGGACGAAATGAAGCAGTATGTAAGAGACCATATGGCAAAGCATAAGGTTCCGAAATATATTGATTTTACTGACTCCTTCCCGATGAATGCCGCAGGTAAGATACTCAAGTATAAAATGCGTGAGGATGCCATAGAAAAGCTCGGTCTTCAGAAGGCGGATTCCATAGTGACCGCTTGATTAAAAATATTAATTGATTTTATTAAATTTGTGATATTGACAAATATATATACTTATGTTATTATTCATTCAATGGCTGTGACGAAGAGGCCTGAAAGCTGTCTGAATCAGAGAAGCGGCGGTTGGTGCAAGCCGTAAGAGGATGCTTTCAAACGGTTATCACTTCTGAGCCGGAAATGCGAAACTGCAGTAGTGTTTCCCGGGAGTTGCCCCGTTAGTGCAAAGGAGTTGTCGGACTCTGAAGCGGTAAAGACTATAGTCTTTGCAATTTGAGTGGTACCGCGGAAAATGTTTAAGTTTCCGTCTCAAAGTCTTTTCTTTGGGACGGATTATTTTTTTATCAAAGGAGGTTTTTCAGTATGCCAACGACAACGAATACGGACAATAAACTTTATGAGGTGGCTCGCCGAATTAAGGAAATGCGTTCCATCTGCGATTTTTCTGTAGAAGAAATGGCAGAAAAAACTGAGGTTTCAGCCGAAAAATATGCTTCATATGAGGCGGGAAAAGAGGATCTTCCTTTCTCGTTTATTCATAAGTGTGCTCTCGCCTTTGATATCGGAATTACAGATCTTCTTGAGGGACACAGTGCAAAGCTTACATCCTACACCGTTACAAGAAAGGGCGAAGGCCAGACAACGGCAAAGGAAAACGGAATAGAAATTCAGAACCTTGCTCCTCTTTTTAAGGATAAGCTCGGTGATCCCTACTGGGTACGCTACGAGTATTCTGCTGAACTTGAAAATAAACCGATTCATACAACGACCCACGCAGGTCAGGAATTTGATATGGTCATAAGCGGTACTCTTATGGTAAGAGTCGGTGAACATACCGAGATCCTTCACGAGGGTGACAGTATTTATTATAAGAGCTCAACTCCCCACGGTATGATAGCCGTTGACGGAAGAGACTGTGTTTTCCTTGCATTTATTCTCGCTTCAGATGAGGCTCCCGAGGATATTGTAAAGCACAGAGTTCTTCCGGGTGAAAAGCTTTCGGAATCTCTTGTATGTCACAAATTCGTAAAGCCCGTTGAGGATGAGGAAGGGAAGCTCCTTGATATTTCCTTTGAAAATACCGATGAATTCAACTTTGCTTTCGATGTTGTTGATAAAATAGCAAAGAAATCTCCCGATAAGACAGCTATGGTACATATTGCAAGAGATATGACAGAGCGCGTTTTCACTTATCAGGATATAAAGGAATATTCCTGTCAGACCGCAAACTATTTCCGTTCTCTCGGAATCAAAAAGGGTGACAGGGTAATGCTTGTTCTCAAGCGTCATTATCAGTTCTGGTTCTCAATTCTTGCTCTTCACCGTCTTGGTGCTATCGTTATTCCTGCTACCCATCAGCTTCAGGCTCACGATTTCGAGTATCGGTTTAATTCAGCCGGTGTCAGTGCTATAATCTGTACATCGGATGATAATACTCCCGCTCATGTTGATGAATGTGCAG
The DNA here is from genome assembly GCA_015066205.1 of Oscillospiraceae bacterium. GTDB lineage: Bacteria > Bacillota > Clostridia > Oscillospirales > Acutalibacteraceae > RUG806. Next base: position 71,332 of record SVOV01000004.1, on the reverse strand, counting down.
ATAAGTGTCCCACTCTTACAACAAAGGTTGTTGTAGGTGAAAAAAGAGAGGGCTGGCACAGCTTTGATGACGAATACAAGCTTTTCTCAAGAAGATTCAGAAGAGAAGAGGATACAGCCTCGGGCAATGACCCTATGCTTATGTTCTTTACATCGGGAACTACAGGCTATCCCAAAATCGCAACTCACAGCTTCTCTTATCCTCTCGCCCATTTTGTTACCGCAAAATACTGGCATACGGTAAGTAAGGACGGACTTCATTTTACAATTTCCGACACAGGCTGGGGTAAGGCATTATGGGGAAAGCTTTACGGTCAGTGGCTTTGCGAAGGCTCTGTATTTGTATATGACTTTGACCGCTTTGATGCCGCCGTTATACTTCCTATGTTCGCGAAATACGGAATAACGACCTTCTGCGCACCTCCCACAATGTACAGAATGTTAATAAAGCAGGATCTTTCAAAATATGACCTGTCTTCAATAAAGCACGCAACCATTGCGGGCGAAGCCCTTAATCCCGAGGTGTTCAAGCAGTTTGAAGCCGCAACAGGTCTTCAGCTTATGGAGGGCTTCGGCCAGACAGAAACCACGCTTACCATTGCAAACCTCTTCGGTACGACTCCGAAGCCCGGCTCAATGGGTAAGGCAAATCCCATGTATGATATTGATATCATAAAGCCCGACGGCACACCCGCACAGCTCGGTGAAAACGGCGAGATCGTTGTAAAGACAAGTGAAAAGGTTCCTTGCGGACTTTTCCTCGGCTACTACAATCAGCCTGAAAAGACAGCAGAGGTATGGCATGACGGTTATTATCACACAGGCGACCTTGCATGGAAGGACGAGGACGGCCATTTCTGGTATGTCGGCAGAGTTGATGATGTTATCAAGTCCTCAGGCTACCGTATCGGGCCCTTTGAAATCGAAAATGTTATTATGGAGCTTCCCTATGTCCTTGAATGCGGTGTTTCCGCTGAGCCTGATGAACTCAGAGGTCAGATAGTAAAGGCAAGTATTGTTCTTACAAAAGGCACCGAGCCCACCGAAGAGCTCAAAAAGGAGATCCAGAACTATGTCAAGAAGCATACAGCTCCTTATAAGTATCCGAGAATAGTTGTTTTCAGAGAATCTCTTCCCAAGACCATAAGCGGAAAGATTCAGAGAAACAAGCTTTAATATTATGAAAAGAATAACAATAATAGCCGGCCACTACGGCTCGGGAAAAACAAATATTGCGGTAAATTTAGCCCTGATGCTGAAAAAACAGGGAATTGAGACCGTTATTGCGGACCTTGATATAGTAAACCCCTATTTCAGAACAAAGGATTCTCTTGATGAACTGAACGATGCGGGAATTAAGCTTATTTCTTCCGAATATGCAAATTCCAATGTGGATATTCCCGCGATCCCGCAGGATATGTATTCCATTGTTGACGATAAGTCAAGCCACTATATTGTGGATCTCGGAGGAGATGACAGGGGAGCGTATGCGCTCGGAAGATATGCGGATAAGATCAAGGAAGAAAACGATTACGATATGTTTTTCGTTTTCAATAAATACCGTCCTCTTACCCGTGATGCCGAAAGTGCATTTGAGGTAATGAAGGAAATTGAAGATGCCTCAAAGGTAAAATTTACTGCAATTATAAACAATTCCAATATAGGGGAGCTGACGGATGCCGGTGCTGTTCTTTCTTCCTCGGAGGAATGTAATAAACTCAGCTTTCTTTCAGGAATTCCTGTTATATTTACTACAGCAGAAAAATCTGTATGTGACAGTCTGAATGATTTTGAGGGACAGCTTTTCCCTCTTTCTCTTCAGAAGAAAATTATATGAACGGAGAAAAAACTATGGCAAAAGTTACTTTTTGTGAAGACCTTTGTAAGGGCTGCGGACTTTGTGTCGGTGCCTGTCCCAAGGGCATAATAAAATTAGCTGATACCCGTCTTAATGTCAAAGGACACCATCCCGCAGAAATTACCGATCAGGCTTCATGTATTGCCTGTGCGTTCTGTGCAACAATGTGTCCCGACTGTGTAATTACTGTTGAGAGGTGAATAAAATGAGTGATATGGTATTAATGAAGGGAAACGAAGCTATTGCCGAAGCCGCCATTAAAGCCGGCTGCCGCCATTATTTCGGTTATCCCATTACTCCCCAGACAGAGGTTGCGGCTTATATGTCAAAGAAAATGCCCAAAATAGGCGGCACTTTTCTTCAGGCGGAAAGCGAGGTTGCCGCAATAAATATGGTTATCGGTGTTGCTTCAACCGGTAAAAGAGTTATGACATCCTCCTCATCTCCCGGAATCTCACTTAAGAGCGAGGGTATTTCGTATCTTGCAGGCTGTGATCTTCCCGCTCTCGTTGTAAATGTTCAGAGAGGCGGCCCCGGACTCGGCGGTATCCAACCCTCACAGTCCGATTATTGGCAGGCTGTAAAGGGCGGAAGCCACGGTGATTTCCATAATATCGTTTTAGCTCCCGCTTCCGTTCAGGAAATGGCAAGCCTTACGGTTAAAGGCTTTGAGCTTGCCGATAAATACAGAATGGTTTCAATGATCCTTGCTGACGGAACGATGGGTCAGATGATGGAGCCTGTTTCTCTTGATATAGAAAGCACCTTCACTGTTGAAAAGCCTTGGGCTGTTACAGGCACAAAGGGCGAAAGAAAGCATAATATAGTAAATTCTCTTTTCTTACAGCCCGAAGAGCTTGAAAAGAAGAATTTTGAGAGATTTGAAAGATACAGTCTTATTGAAGCTACAGAGGCTATGTATGAAGAATATCTTATGGATGATGCCGAAATCTGTGTTGTTGCATTCGGTATAACCTCCCGTGTAGCAAAGAATGCTATAAATGAAGCAAGAAAGCAGGGCGTAAAGGTCGGTCTGATCCGTCCCATCACCCTCTGGCCCTTCCCCAAGGCAGTTCTTAATAAGGCTGCCGATAAATGCAAGGCATTCATATCTGTTGAAATGAATATGGGACAGATGATAGAGGATGTTGAGCTCAGTATAAGATGCAAGAAGCCCGTATATCTCTGCTGCCGTACAGGCGGTATGATCCCCTCTCCCGAGCAGGTTCTTGCAAAAATCAATGAAGTTAATGAAAAGGAGGCTTGAGTATGGCTACAGTATTTAAGAAACCCGATTCACTTACAGATGCAGTTCTCCATTATTGCCCCGGCTGTACTCACGGTATTATCCACCGTCTTGTTGCCGAAGTAATTGATGAACTCGGTATTGAAGGAAAGACCATAGGTGTCGCCCCCGTAGGCTGCTCCGTTATGGCATATAATTATTTCACCGTTGATTTTGTTCAGGCGGCTCACGGAAGAGCTCCCGCAGTAGCAACAGGCGTTAAGCGTGCAGACCCCGAAAATGTTGTATTTACATATCAGGGCGACGGTGACCTTGCCGCTATCGGTACAGCAGAAACAGTGCACGCAGCCGCAAGAAGAGAGAATATCACGGTTATTTTTGTAAATAATGCAATTTACGGTATGACAGGCGGTCAGATGGCTCCCACAACTCTCCCCGGTCAGGTAACACAGACCTCACCCTACGGAAGAGATGTAAATACCGTAGGCTATCCCGTAAAGGTATGTGAGCTTTTAAGTAATGTTGACGGTGCCGCATATCTTGAAAGAGTTGCCGTAAACAATGTCAAGAATATAAGAAATGCAAAAAAGGCCATCAAGAAGGCTTTTCAGAATCAGCTTGAAGGAAAAGGCTTCTCTCTCGTTGAGGTGCTTTCAACCTGCCCCACAAACTGGGGTATGTCACCCGAAAAGGCTCTCACTTGGCTTGAGGATAATATGATTCCTTACTATCCCTTAGGAGTTTATAAGGATATCACAGCAGAAAAGGAGGGTGAATGATGGCTACTGTTAATATGCTTTTTGCAGGCTTCGGCGGTCAGGGTATCCTCTTTGCGGGAAAATTCCTCGCATATAAGGGTCTTATTGAGGGCAAGCAGGTAAGCTGGCTTCCTTCATACGGCCCCGAAATGAGAGGCGGTACGGCAAACTGCTCCGTTATTTTGAGCGATACACCCATCGGCTCTCCCATAGTTGATAAGCCCGATGTGCTTATTGCAATGAATCTTCCGTCCCTTGACAAATACGAAAATGCAGTTGTTCCCGGCGGAAAAATTTTCGTTGATTCTACTCTTATCGGAAGAAAGGTAGAAAGAACCGATGTTGAGGTCTTCTATGTGCCCGCATCGGGCCTTGCAAACGAAAAGAATCTGAAGACTCTTGCCAATATGATAATTACGGGTAAGGTCATAAAGGAGATTCCCGAAATCGGCTCAGATAACCTTGAAGCCGCACTCAATAAGGTTATCTCCGCCCGCCATCAGGATATGCTTAAATTCAATCTTGATGCTATTGAGCTCGGATTTTCTTTGTAAAAGGTGTGAGTACATTTGGATATAAAAATAATTAAAAATCCCGCACCGTCTCAGAAGCCCGATGAAGAGAGTCTCGGCTTCGGACTGACATACACGGACCATATGTTTATTATGGATTTCAATAAGACTCAGGGATGGCACGATGCAAGAATTGTACCTTTCGGACCTCTTGCTCTTCATCCTGCTGCAGTGGTTCTGCACTACGGAGCTGAGGTTTTTGAGGGGCTTAAAGCCTATCGCGGTGCTGACGGAACAGTCAGAATGTTCCGACCTGTTGACAATATAAGAAGAATGAATGCTTCTGCCGAACGCCTTTGTCTGCCCTTGCTTGATGAAAAAGATGCTATGCAGGCTCTCGAAGAGTTTGTACGGCTTGAACAGGATTTCGTTCCTCATAAAGACGGTACATCTTTATATATCCGTCCGTTTATGATAGCAACTGAGCCTAATCTCGGTCTTCACGGTATCAACGAAGCATCATTTATAATAATAGCTTCTCCCAGCGGCAGTTATTATAAAGAGGGTATTGCCCCCGTTTCCATTATGATAGAGACCGAGGATGTAAGAGCTGTAAAAGGCGGAACGGGTTATGCAAAATGCGGAGGAAATTATGCCGCAAGCACAAGAGCAGGTGAAAGAGCGGAAAAACTTGGTTTTTCTCAGGTTTTGTGGCTCGACGGTGTTGAACGAAGATACATTGAAGAAGTCGGTTCTATGAATGTTATGTTCAAAATATCGGGCAGAATAGTTACTCCCGATCTTATAGGAACGGTTCTTCCCGGCATAACAAGACGCTCGATAATTGAATTGCTGCGCGATGAGAATTATGAGGTAGAAGAGCGAAGGATCAGTGTTGATGAAATAATTGAAGCCCTCGAAAACGGTGAGCTTGAGGAGGCTTTCGGTTGCGGAACCGCTGCTGTTGTTTCCCCCATCGGAAAGCTGGTCTTTAACGGCAGGGAATATGTTATTAACAATAACGAGATCGGTTCGCTGACAGGTCATCTCTATGAAACTCTTACGGGAATTCAGTGGGGAAGACTTGAGGATAAAAAAGGCTGGACCTACAGAGTATAAGTTTTCAGCACCGGTTTTTCGGTGCTGATTTTTTTCTTGAAATATAATATTTCTTGCTGTATAATTTATAAGATATCTAATAAAGGTGGTCGTAGTTATGGAATATGTATTATATGCATTGGCTGCTCTTGCTGCGGTTTTTGCAGTAATCGTTCTTGTGTGTGTAATAAGAGCCTGCAAAGTAAAGAGCTCTCCGTCTGACAAAAAGCCCGCTATCGGCTGGACAAAGGATGAAGAGGATAAATACGCATATAAGCTTTCTGAAATGGTAAAGGTTTCAACCGTTTCAAAGAAAAAGGGAGAGGATTATTCCGATTTCCTTGTGCTTCAGTCTGTTATGGAAAAGCTCTATCCCAATATTTTCTCAAAGCTTGAAAAGCACGATTTTGAAGGAAATATCTTAAGAGTATGGAGAGGAAAGAACCCCTCAAAGGGGGCAATTCTTCTTATGGGACATCAGGATGTTGTTCCCGCCGCGGAAAAGGAATGGACAAGAGATCCCTTCTCCGGTGAGATCGCTGACGGCTGTATCCACGGAAGAGGTGCTATGGACTGTAAGAGTACTCTCTCTGCAGAATGGAGCGCTGTTGAAGAGCTTATTGAAGAGGGCTTTCAGCCTGAAGAGGATGTATGGCTTTTTTCATCCGTAAACGAAGAAAATTCGGGCGGCGGTGCTATTGATGCCGCAAAATGGTTCAAAGAGCAGGGAATACGCCTTAATGCCGTGCTTGATGAGGGCGGCGCTGTTATCGGTAATGTTTTTCCCGGTCTTTCCAAGCCCTGTGCCGCTATAGGTATTGTTGAAAAGGGCTTCTGTAACCTTAAATTTGTTGCTAAGGGAAAGGGCGGTCATTCCTCAACTCCTCCGAAGAATACTCCCATAGCAAGACTTGCAATGTTTATGGCAGAGGTCGAAAAGACCGATCCCTTCAAGCGTGAGCTTGTTTCTCCCATCCCCGAAATGTTTGAGAGTATTGCGGGACATCTCATTTTCCCGCTCCGCCTTGTTATGGCTAATCTCTGGCTTTTCAAGGGACTTCTTGCGAAGGTTCTTCCTATGTTTTCTCCCATGGCAGGTGCTTTTGTCAGAACAACCTGTGCATTTACAATGGCACAGGGCTCCGAGGCTCCCAATGTTATACCCGATGAAGCTTATGTTATCTGTAATATCCGCCCCTCCGTTCATCAAAGAGCTGAGGAGTCAATTGAAGTACTGAAGAATATCGCAAAGAAATATGATATCGAAACCGAAATTCTTCTTTCCCGTGATCCCTCAAATGTTTCTTCCCCCGAAAGTGAGGAATTCAGCTATCTTAAAAAATGTATCGGAGAGGCTATTCCCGATGTTGTTACAATTCCTTATCTTATGACAGGAGGCACTGACTGCAGACAGTTTGAGCTTGTATGCGATAATTGCCTGAGATTCACGCCCACAAGACTTACTCCCGAACAGCTTGCCGCTATGCACGCCGCAAACGAAAGCATCGGCGTATCAGCTCTCGCAGAGGCGGTAAAGTTTTATAAATACTATATTCAGAACAGATAAACTGATAAAAAAAGATTTTCTGCTGTTAAGGAAAGGATAAATGTATGAAAAAGTTATTTTGTATTTTTTTATGTTGTATTCTGATGTTTTCTATGTCAGCTGTTGCCTTTGCAGATGATGTTCATTCAAGTGATCCCAATGCAAAGCCTTTGGGTGATATGGATTTCGACGGAAAAGTTACGGCTTCCGATGCAAGAGAAATTCTTCGCGGCTCGGTGGGTCTTGTTTCCTTGATAGGTATTACAGAATTATATGCCGATGTGAATCAGGACGGCACTGTTTCTGCTGCTGATGCAAGAATGGCTCTGAGAGCATCTGTAGAGCTTGAAACACTTCCCGTGCACAATATTGATCCCGAAGAAATTGAATTTTCCACCTGTTCAAAAAAAGGTTATATCAAGGGCACTTGTGTTTGCTGTAAGATGGAATTCCGTTGTGAGTCGCCTCTTATGCCGCACAAGCTTTTCCCCGATTGCAGACCGGAGGCTACATGTGAGGATTGCGGAGCTGTTGTTCCCGTTACTCCCGGATCCCATAGCTTTGCTGACGGAATATGTACGGTCTGCGGAGATCTTCATATGTCCGGGCTTCGTTGGTATATGTGCGAATATGTGCGTGAACACGGTGTATATCAGGAGCAGAGCTATTGCATATGGGATGAAAATCCCGAAACTCCTTTCGGACTGATATGTGATGAAGAGTTTGAAAATCTTTATATTTATTGCGGTTTTTACAGCAATGATGAAGACGGAAATATAGTTTTCTTATGCAACTATTATCTTGATTTCAGTTCCGACTTTGAGGATTGCAGCCTTGGACTTTTGGCTTTGACAGAAGCAGAAGATGAATATATTGATATAAATTACAGCATTGACAAAAAAAGCATCAATCAGAATACTCCCGGTGCACTCACTGAAACATACAGGGATATTACCACAGATATGCCGACTCCCTCGGAAATGGAAGCACTCAAGCTGTCTTCTGAGGCTGTTGCAATTTCTATGCTTCTCTGGTTTGATGAATTTCTTGCAGAAAATGAGTTTGGCTTCTCAATAGCAGACTTAGGCTTTACAAGCTTATGTGAATAAGCTGATATAAAAGAACAGGCAAAAGGTTGTTTTTGTACCCTTTGCCTGTTCTTTTTTCTTTTATTTTTTATCCTCGTGATGTAATGTGAATTCGTCCTCTTCAATTTCGTCCTTGGTATTATCTTCAAAATCAAGCACATCATTGAGGAAATGGATGCATTTGTTCATACATCTTTTTGCAATTTTGAAGCTCATATTGAGATGATAGCAGTGATTGTTGAGGATTCCGTCAACTACGAATTTTTTATATTTTATGCCGACCTCGGCGAATTTATCTGCCATAGGCTTTCCCTGGTCGATACAGAGAATATCATCCTCTGACCAGGTGATAAATACGGGACACCAGTTCTCGTTTACAAAATTAATGGGAGAAATAAAATCTATATGCTCATATTCATCGGCGTTTGAATAATCCTTTTTGACCTTGAAGCCGAGAACAATGCTCAGTGTCTTTGAAACAAGCCCCATTACATTGGGAGTCTGTGACAGCTTATCGAAATCAAAAAGACCGCACATAAGAGCAAGAGCCGCGGGGCGGAATTTTAATTTCGGCAGACCGAAACGCTCACGCACCGTATCGTTATTTGCAACAGCGCAGAGCATTGCGGAGAAATATGCTCCCGAAGAGTCACCGGAAACTACTATTTTATCCGTATCAATATTGCAGTATTTACTTATCTCCTCAATATAATTAAAGGCTCTTACGATATCTGCAAAATTCTCTTCAAATTCAACATCAGGGGGCATACGGTAGTCGATATTAAAAACATAATAGCCGTGATGGGCATAGAATTCAGAATTTGTGATTCTGTAATCCTTGTCACCCTTGATAAAGCCGCCGCCGTGAATGTAAAGCATTACGGGGTGCTTCTTGCCGTCAGAAAAAATATCCCGTCTGAAATAAAGGTCAGCAACATTGTATTCCTCTGATTCATTGTGATAAGCAATGTTCTGTACACGGATAATTCCGGGGTATCTGACAGCGTTCTGCGGTCTTTCGCCCAATACATCAATGGCCTTAAAAACAAGTTCAGCTCTGTTCATAGGGTTCTTCCTTTCATAGCATATATTATTATAATACTGTTTCGGAAAAATAAAATCAAGTTTTTCTGATGAATATTATGTATAAAAATATGCATAAAAATATGTATATTCAACTGAATATACAAAAAAATGTTGTATATTCAGTTTTTCTGTGGTATATTATAAGTTAATTGAAAGTATATTCTGCGGAGGTTTTTTATATGACAAGAAGCGAGATAAGAGAACAGGCATTTATACTTGTTTTTGAAAAAATATTCAATCCCGAGCTGACTGTTGAACAGATGAAGGATATTTCACGGGAATGTGAGCTTTTTGAATTGGACAGCTTTGCCGAAAAGCTCATTAACACCGTAACTGATAACACTGAAAAAATTGACGAAACCATTTCATCCTGTCTTCGCGGATGGAAAATAGGCAGACTCCCCAAGGTAGACCTTGCAATTCTCCGCCTTGCAGTTGCAGAAATTATGTATTTCGATGATATCCCCGATAAGGTTTCCGTCAACGAAGCGGTAGAGCTGGCAAAGAAATATTCCGAGGAAAAGAGTCCCTCTTTCATCAACGGTGTGCTCGGCTCCGTAGTAAGAGGAAAGAATGCCTGATGATTTGTCTTGGTATAGATACAAGTAATTATACCACATCCGCCGCTCTTTTTGACAGCTCCTCGGGACTTCTTCAGAAAAACGGAAGGCTTCTTACCGTAAAAGCGGGGGAGCTGGGTCTTCGCCAGTCGGATGCCGTTTTTCAGCATACAATGAATCTTCCCTCTATCATCAAAAGCGTATTTTCAGAAAAGAATGTGAAAATTGACCGTGTCGGCGTTTCCGTTTCTCCCCGTGATGAAGAGGGGAGCTATATGCCCTGCTTTATGACAGGAAAGGGCGCGGCAGAAATGATAAGCACCGTTACGGGGGCTGAAATAAGGTATTTTTCCCATCAGGCGGGGCATATTGCCGCAGCATTATATTCAGCAGATGCACTTTCTCTTCTTGAAAAGGATTTTATTGCTTTTCATGTGTCGGGCGGAACAACTGAGGCTGTAAGGGTAACTCCCCATAAGGAAAAGGTATTTTCCTGCAGCCTTGTTGCAAGATCCCTTGACCTTAAAGCGGGACAGGCTATAGACAGAACGGGAAACCTTCTGGGACTGCCGTTTCCCTCGGGAATGTATCTTGATAAGCTCAGCCTTGAAAGTGACAGAGTATATAAGATCAAGCCCTTTGTGAAGGACGGAAACTGTTCCGTTTCGGGGCTTCAGAATAAATGCGAAAAAATGAAACGGGACGGAGAAAAGGACTGCGATATCGCAAAATACTGTATAGATTATATCTCGCAGGTGCTTTTTGAAATGACCCTTTCTCTTCTCAAAAAATATCCCGGACATCCTCTTGTTTATTCGGGAGGGGTCATGTCCAATACTTTGATAAGACAGCGTTTCAAGGATGAATTCGGTGCTGTTTTTGCCGCACCGGGATTTTCCTCGGATAATGCTGCGGGAATTGCCGTTCTGGCATCTTTATAAATTATGATGAATGTACCGGCTTTTACGGTTTCGCAGGTAAACCGTTATATAAAATCCCTGTTTGATCAGGATATGGGAATGCAGTCGCTTTTTATAGCGGGAGAGATCTCCAATTTCTCGAATCACTATAAAACAGGACATATGTATTTTTCACTTAAGGACGATAATGCTTCAATAAAAGCTGTAATGTTCTCCCGTCAGGCGGTGAAGCTTCGCTTTGTTCCCGAAAACGGGATGAAGGTCATTGTTGCGGGAAGAGTATCAGTTTTTGAAAGGGACGGCGTATATCAGATATATGTTGACAGTATGCAGCCCGACGGTGACGGTGTGCTTGCCGTTGCCTTTGAACAGCTGAAGAAAAAGCTTGAGGCTCAGGGGCTTTTTGATGAAAGTCATAAAAAACCGCTTCCCGTTTTTCCTAAAAGGATCGGTGTTATAACCTCTCCCACGGGAGCGGCGGTTCAGGATATATTTAGTATTCTCGGAAGACGCTTTCCTCTGGCTGAAATAATATTTAAAGGTGTATCTGTTCAGGGTGCGACAGCCCCCTCTGAAATGATAGAGGCGCTCGAGGAGTTCGGCAGAAAAAAGTGTGCCGATGTGATTATTATAGGACGCGGCGGAGGAAGCACCGAGGATCTCTGGTGCTTCAATGACGAGCTTCTGGCGAGAGCTGTATATGCCTGTGAAATCCCCGTAATTTCAGCAGTCGGACATGAAACGGATTTTACCATCTGTGATTTCGTAAGCGATAAAAGGGCCCCTACGCCCTCTGCCGCGGCAGAACTTGCAGTGCCTGATCTCAATTCGCTTCTGATGAATCAGGCATCTTTATCGGACAGGCTCTATAATGCAATAAATTCAATAATAAATACGGAAAAAAGAAAGCTTGAAGCTATTCTTGCCAAAAGATCCTTTTCTGATTCCGGAAAATTTTTCAGTGCGGAGCACGAAGAGATCAGAAATCTCGGTCTTAAACTCAATATGCTGATGAGCCGTACTGTTTTACAGAATAAAAATACACTGACGGGACTTGCGTCTTCTCTTGAGAAGCTCAATCCCCTGAGTGTGCTTCTGAGGGGCTTTTCTCTTGTAAGCCATAACGGAAGCATCATTGAAAGTGTAGAAAAAATAAAAGAAAATGACGAAATTACCGTATCAATGTCAGACGGAAACGCTCTTTGTCAGGTCTTGTCCGTTGAAAGGAGAAATGAAAATGGATGAGCTAACTTATGAATCAGCCCTTAAAAGGCTTCAGGAGATCGTAAAGCTTCTTGAAACAGGCGGAAAACCTCTTGAAGAATCCGTAAAGCTTTTTGAAGAGGGTGCCGCGCTCGCAAAATTCTGTGAAAATGAGCTTAAAAATGCAGAGCAGAGAATAATTTCTCTTGACGAGGTAAAATGAGGTTTTTTGTATGAGTAATGTTTCTCTTTATATAGAAAAAATTGAAAAAGCACTGGAAAACAGTATTCCCGCTCTTTCCGAGGAGATATCTCCCGTTGCTGAAATGCTTCGCTATTCTCTTGAGGGCGGCGGCAAAAGAGTAAGGCCTCTTTTGTGTCTTGAGTTTTGTGCAGCTGCGGGCGGTGACCCCGATAAGGCATTGAATCTTGCCTGTGCCGTTGAGTTTATCCACACATATTCTCTTATTCACGATGATCTTCCCTGTATGGATAACGATGATTACAGAAGAGGAAAGCTCTCTTCCCATAAAAAATTCGGCGAAGCCAATGCGCTTCTTGCGGGAGATGCTCTTCTTACTCACGCCTTTTTCCTTATCACAAAAGCGGTCGCGGAAAATGATATAGATGCCGAAAATGCCGTAAGAGCTGTTAAAGAGCTCTCAACTCTTTCAGGAATGAAGGGAATGATAGGCGGTCAGTATATTGACCTGAAATATGAAAATACCCCTGCTTCTCTTCCCGTGCTTGTTGAAATGGATACTCTTAAAACAGCGGCACTTATTGAATGTTCCTGCGCTCTCGGTCTTATTGCTGCCGGTGCAGATGATATTGAGATATCTTATGCGAGAGATTTTGCAAGAGAGCTGGGACTTGCTTTCCAGATCAAGGACGATGTGCTTGAAGCTCAGGACGGTACTGATACAAGTGATGTCAAAAACGGTAAGGTAACCTATGTTTCTCTGTTCGGAATTGAAAAAGCAAAGAATCTTGCTGCAATTCATACAAAAAATGCTCTTGAGGCACTGAATCATTTCGGCTCCGCGGCAGATGAAATAAGAATGATCGCAGAGAATCTTCTGAACAGAACAAACTGATGTTTCGGGTGGAATAAAAGTGGAAGGAAAGTATTTACCTTATATTAACTGCCCCGACGATGTGAAGCGCATTAATGAAGATGCTCTTCCCGTTTTAGCGCAGGAGATAAGAGATGAGCTGATGCAGACTGTTTCAAAAACAGGCGGACATCTTGCATCAAATCTCGGTGTTGTGGAGCTTACCATTGCTCTTCACCGTGTTTTCTCTTCTCCCGACGATAAAATAATATGGGATGTTTCCCATCAGAGCTATACACACAAGCTCTTTACGGGCAGACGGGAAAAATTTGATACATTAAGACAGCCGGGCGGTATATCGGGCTTTACAAGAAGAAACGAAAGTGAGCACGATATTATGTCGGGCGGTCATTCGAGCGTTGCTCTTTCCGCCGCCTTCGGCATCGCGACGGCAAATAAAATTGAGGGCAATGCTGATTATACTATAGCCGTTATCGGCGACGGTGCCTTTACGGGCGGAATGGTTTATGAGGCTCTAAATAATGCAGGCAGAGCAGGGGACGGAACAAGACTTATTGTTGTGCTTAATGACAATGAAATGTCAATTTCTCCGAATGTGGGCTCTCTTGCAAGATATTTTGCCGAAATGAAGGCTACTCCCCGTTATGTTAATTTCAAATCTCAGACAGAAAAAGCCCTGACACGCATTCCCGTAGTGGGAAGACCGCTTGTAAAGGGAATTTATAACACAAAGACATTTGTTAAAAATCTTATATATAATTCAACAATGTTTGAGGATCTGGGCTTCAGATATATGGGGCCTGTTGACGGACACAACATTACTAATCTGATAAACGCCCTTGAGGGAGCAAAGGCAGTCAATGCTCCTGTTGTGCTTCATATCAATACTGTTAAGGGAAAGGGTTATGAATACGCGGAAAAGGCTCCTACTGCTTTCCACGGTGTTTCTGCCTTCAATCTTGTTTCGGGTGAACCCGAATTTTCACAGCCCAGCTTCTCCGATGCCTTCGGAAAATGCATGGTTGAGGCGGCGCAGCGTGATGACAGGATATGCTGTGTTACGGCTGCAATGGGGGTCGGCTGCGGACTTGAGGAATTCAGCAGACGCTTCCCCGAAAGATTCTTCGATGTGGGAATTGCCGAGCAGCACGCCGTAACCTTTGCGGCAGGCCTTGCAAGAGGCGGAATGCGCCCCGTTTTTGCGGTATATTCATCATTTCTGCAAAGAGCCTATGATCAGATAATCCACGACTGTGCAATGCAGGGACTTAAGATCGTTTTCGGTATTGACCGTGCGGGCTTTGTAGGTGCGGACGGTGAATCCCATCACGGTGTTTTTGATGCGGCATTTATTAATACGATTCCCGATATAACCGTTATGGCGCCCGCTTCTTTCAAGGAGCTTGAAATGGATCTTCACAGAGCGCTTTATGACTGCAGCGGTCCTGTCGCCGTAAGATATCCGAGAAGTGTTGATATTGTTCTGCCCGAGGATTTTATTCCCACGGGAAATGACTTTGATATTTACGGTGACGGCAGTAAGAAAACTGCAATAGTAACCTACGGCAGATGCTTCGGCGAAGCCTGTAAGGCTAAAAAAATGCTTGAAGAAAAGAATATCGAAGCATTTATTATAAAAATAAACACGGTAAAACCCGTAAACAATCTTGCCGTAAAGGCGGCTCTTTCCTGTGACAGGGTATTCTTCTTTGAAGAGGGACAGCGCTTCGGCGGTATCGGAGAGACCTTCGGTGATAAGCTCTTCAAATTCGATTTCAGAGGTATTTACCGTAATGTTGCAATAGAGGGAGAATTCCCCGTTCAGCATACCCTTAAAGGTCTTATGAGTATGTACTCTCTTGATGCTGAGGGTATGTTCAATAAAATTTCCGAGGAATGTGACAAAAATGGCTGAAAAACTGAGGCTTGATGCCTTTCTTACAAATGAGGGTTATTTTGAAAGCCGCGAAAAGGCAAAGGCTGCCATTATGGCAGGTATAGTTTATATAAACGGACAAAAGGCCCTTAAGGCAGGGGATAACGTCAAGCCCGATGACAGCATTGAGGTACGGGGCGGTATGGAATTTGTAAGCCGCGGCGGCTATAAGCTCAAAAAGGCAATGTCGGTTTTTCCTATCTCCCTTGATGGAAAGGTCTGTATGGATATCGGTGCTTCCACGGGCGGCTTTACTGACTGTATGCTTCAGAGAGGTGCAGTGAGAGTATATTGTGTTGATGTCGGCTACGGACAGCTTGCATGGAAGCTCAGAAGTGACGAAAGAGTCATAAATCTTGAAAGAACCAATGTAAGATATATAACCGAAGAGCAGATTCCCGAAAAAACAGATTTTTCTTCAATAGATGTATCCTTTATTTCTCTTTGCCTTGTACTTCCGAAGGTGTATGAGCTTCTTTCCGAGAAGGGTGAATGTGTGGCTCTTATCAAGCCCCAGTTTGAGGCGGGAAGAGAAAAGGTCGGAAAAAAAGGCGTTGTAAGAGAAAAAAGCACTCATATTGAGGTCGTAGAAAAAATAATCGCATTTGCCAAGGAAACAGGCTTTACCGTAAAGGGACTTGATTTTTCTCCCATAAAGGGGCCTGAGGGTAATATTGAATATCTGCTTTACATATCTAAAGAACAGGGAGAATCGGCAGATGTATCTCCCGAGGCTGTTGTAAACGCTTCACACAGCGAACTTGATAAATAAGAAAGATGGTATTATTGTGAAAACGGCAATTATTCCCAATCTTACAAGAGAAGCGGCAAAGCGAGTGACTCTCGCTATCTGCCGTGAGCTTGAAAAGCTCAGTATCGAATACTGCTTCAGCGAAGAGAATAAGGAATTTTTTCCTGAGCTTCCCGAAAGGGTATTTGAGGATAAAAATACATATGTAAAAAACTCCGATATCGTGATATCCGTCGGCGGTGACGGTTCGATGCTCCGTGCGGCAAAAACCGCTTCTGAGCACAATAAGCTTATCCTCGGAATAAATGCGGGAAGACTTGCTTATTTGTGCGGTCTTGATGCCGATGAATTAGAGCTTCTTTGCTGTCTTCGTGACGGAAAATATACGGTTCAGCAGAGAATGATGCTCGTTGCAGAGGTCTTCTCGGATGGGGAATGTGTTTACAGGAATATCTGTCTTAATGATGCTGTTTTTACAAGAGGTGAAAACTTAAGGCTTATTGACCTCTCCGTAAAAACCGGCGGAAGAGATATAGCCGATTATCTTGCAGACGGTGCAATAATTGCAACCCCCACAGGCTCTACCGCATATTCAATGTCTGCGGGCGGTCCTATCGTTGAACCCACACTTGAAGCAATTCTTCTGACTCCCATATGTCCTCATTCTCTGGCTGTAAGACCCTGTATTTTTTCGGGTGATGCTGAATTTGAGGTGTCCGTAAAGGACAGGGAAGAGTATAAAAAGCCCGTTTACCTTTGCTGTGACGGTGGCGATTCCTTTGTAATATCGCCTGAAAGCGTGGTTAAGATCAGAAAAGCGGATACGAAGGTATCCTTTATTGCCATAAAGACCGATAATTTTATAGATGTCCTGAATAAAAAACTGGAAAACAAAAAGTGAGGAGATAAAAATGAAAAAGAACAGACAGGCAATAATCAGTAGACTCATTGAGGAAAACATAATAAGTACTCAGGAAGAATTACTTGAGATGCTCCTTGAAGCAGGTGTCAATGTAACACAGGCTACGGTTTCCAGAGATATAAAGGAAATGCATATAGTAAAGCATCCCGCTCCCACGGGTGAATATAAATACTGTCTTCCCACATCAGCTCCCGAGGAAAACAGCAGTAAGTATATGTCAATTCTCATAGGTGCCGCCGTATGCACTGATATTGCAATGAATACGGTCGTTCTCAAGTGCCATGTGGGTACTGCTCAGGCTGCCTGTGCCGCTCTTGATTCTATGGGGCTTCAGGGTGTTGCGGGTACACTTGCGGGTGACGATACAATATTTGTTCTCTGTTATAACGAAGATGCAGCTGTCAAGGTCAAGAAAAAGCTTGATACCTTGCTTGGATTCTGATTATGCTGAAATCACTTAATATTGAAAACATTGCAATAATAGAAAAGGCTTCCGCTGAGTTTACGGCGGGGCTTAATATCCTGACGGGTGAAACCGGTGCAGGTAAATCGATACTTATTGATTCAATAAACGCCGTAACGGGAGAAAAGACCTCAAGAGAGCTTATAAGAACAGGCGAGGATGCCGCTCAGGTAAGTGCCTTCTTTGAGAATATTTCGGATGAAATAAAGCTGAAGCTTTCGGAAAGCGGTCTGCCCTGCGAGGAAGACGGAACACTTCTTCTTTACAGAAAAATTTTCCGTGACGGTAAAAATCTCTGCCGCATAAACGGTGCTCCCGTAACGGTTTCAATGCTTAAAAGCATCGGAATGGGTCTTATAAATATCCACGGACAGAGAGATTCGCAGGCTCTTCTTGACAGTGAAAGGCACATTGAGTTCCTTGACGGCTTCGGCGGCTTCGGAAAGGAAAAGCAGGATTATCTGGATGCTTTTTTAAGAATGCAGGAGATAAAAAGCGAGATCCGTTCGCTGAATCTTGACGAGGCATATAAAATCAGACAGACAGAGCTTCTTACCCATCAGATAAAGGAGCTTGAAAATGCAGAAATCACCGTCGGCGAAAAGGCGGCGCTTAACAGAAAAAAGAATATCTTAAATAATTCGCAGAAGCTGACAACAGCGCTGAGAGGTGCTCTTGAGGCTCTCAGCGGAAACGATGAGATAAGCGGTGCCTACAGTCTTATCAATTCCGCATCTTCTCTTATTTCCTCTGTATCATCCCTTGCAAAGGGGCTTGACAGCCTGACAGAACAGCTGGGAAATGCAAATTCATATGTAGATGACTGCGTAAGGCTTATTGACGATGTTTTAAGGCAGCTTGAGGGAATTGACGGTGATATAGACAGTATAGAAATCCGTCTTGATACTCTCTATAAGCTTTCAAAGAAATACGGAGAAACAGAGGAGGAGATGCTGTCCTTCCTCGAAAATGCAAAAGCCGAGCTTGAAAGCATTGTCACCTCCGATGAAAGGCTGAATGAGCTTAATACCGAATTTGCGGAAATACTTAAGTCCTGCCGTGAGAAGGCACAAAAGCTTTCCTCAAAACGAAAAAAGGCGGCAGAAAAAATGGCATCTGCCGTAAAATATGAGCTGAGCTTCCTTGATATGCCCTCTTGTGTGTTCAAGGTCAGCATTACCGAAGCCGAGCTTTCCGAAACGGGTGCAGATGCGGTAGAATTTCTTATCTCCGCAAATCCCGGAGAAGAGCCGAAGCCTCTTAATAAGGTGGCTTCGGGCGGTGAGCTTTCAAGAATAATGCTTGCAATGAAAAATGTTCTCAACAAGGAGGGCGGAGTAGATACCCTGATATTTGACGAAATTGATACGGGCGTCAGCGGATCCGCCGCAAGAAGAATTGCCGTAAAGCTTTCCGAGGTTTCGGAGCATTCACAGATCCTGTGTATTACCCATCTTGCCCAGATAGCCGCTTTTGCGGATTCTCATAAATTCCTTTATAAGGAGGTCGCGGGAGGAAAGACCTATACGAGGATCAGGGAGCTTGCTTCGTCTGACAGAGAAAAGGAGCTGGCTCGTATGACCTACGGCAGCGCTGCAGAAGAGATCCATATTGAATCCGCCCGTCAGATGATAGCATCGGCAAATGCAGAAAAAACAAAAAAATAAAGAAGAAAAGACCGCAGCTGTTGTGATGTTATTATCAGTACATAAGCTGCGGTTTTGTTTGATTGCAACAGCTTTGCTGTTTGTTTGATTTGCAATAGAATAGTATTAACAATTTGTTAAATTTGTGTATTTTCAAATTCAGTTTGCAGTGATATAATATAAACTATAATAGTATAACTATTACTATATCTGTGAAAGGATGATTTTAATGAAGAAAAGATTCAGCAAAACCTCAGCAGTTTTATCCGTGATTCTTTCAGTTCTTATGATACTCAGCGTATTCCCCGTAATGTCATTTGCGCAGTATGCCGTTGAGTATTATTATCCCGAGGGAACAACCTTTGTTTCCGAAATAGCCTTTGCCCGTTCAGGCTATTGGGGTGTTGTTAACCTCAACAGCACAAAAGATAAGCTCTCAAATGCAGGCTATTCTCCTCTTGACTGGGACTTCAATGACGGCTGCGGTACCAATTCAGACTGGATCGCAGGCGGATGGAAAAACAGCACAGATGTATCAAGGGCTATCCGCGATATCAAATTCCGTGTAGCTGATGACGGCAGTGCACCTCAGTCATATAATCTTACAGTAAACGGCAGAACGGTAACATATTATCTTGTCGGCGGAACATATGAGCCCAACTCCGTTTCCGACGGTGGTGTTATTGACCTTAACGGCGGAGCCGGCGGAAAGTATATCCACGCTTATATTACCCGTGACCCCAATGCAGGTCCTCCCATCACAGGCATCTATTTCAATGATCAGTCCTCAAGAAGCGGCTGTATAACCTGTACAAAGCTTAATGCAACAGGCACAAAGGCTGAGCTTAATGAGGGTGCCGGCGGAAGCGATCTTTATATGCATTATTCCCATAACTCCACACAGGTTTCAACAACGGATCTTCAGAGAGTATATAATCTTGCCGTGAATATGGTTCCTAACAAGACCAATTATACCACGAACTCATACCGTGCTCTTGAAACTGCATATAATAATGCAAAGCCCATTGTTGACACATTCAACACTTACGGTGCGGCAAGCATTACACAGGCGGCTATAAATACAGCATATAACGCTCTTTATTCAGCTGTTTATAATGCAGAAACCAACCTTTATTTCAACGCTTCAAATAACGGCGGTACAACAACAGCAAAGGCAACAACCGTAAAGATCGGTCCTGCCTCTACCTACAGCTTCAATGTTTCCTCTTACACTGCAACAAAGGGTAACTGGAATTTCCTCGGCTGGAATACAAATAAGGATGCCACAAGCGGTGCAAAGACAACCGTAACAGTAGGCTTCAATAACACTCTTTACGCTATCTTCGGTAAGGATGTTACAACGACCTTCAAGTATCTCGGTACAGACGGAGCCGTAAAGACACAGCCCGGTGCAGGTACTATCTATAACACAGCTATTGCTGCTGATGTTGCAACTCCCGCTGCCGGTAATGTTACATATAATAACGATGTTCTTACTTTCCTCGGTTGGCGTGACGATAACCAGGCAGGAGCTCCCGAATTTACAGGTACAGTTCCCGTAAAGGACGGTATCACATATGTTTTCCGTGCAGTATATTCTGCTCCCGTAACAGTTTCCTTTGATAACAACGGCAGAGGCACAGCCGCTCCCGCAGCCATCTCTGACATCAAGTATTATAATGCAGATGATACTGTAGCAGAGGGCTCCGCAAGCTTTACTCTTCCCGCAGATGTTCTCACAGAAACAGGCTACGGCTTCCTCGGTTGGTCAGAGGATAAGAATGCGGTTCAGGCTGATTATGCTCCCGGCGCAGCTTTAACAGGCGTTAAGGAAGACACTACTCTTTATGCAGTATGGTCACAGAATTCTTATCCCGTAGTATTCAAAAACTATGACGGAGATATTCTTCAGAATACCGATGTCCTTTACGGTGAAATGCCCGAATATAAGGGTGAAACACCCGTGAAGGAAGGTACAGTTGATACAAAGTGGGTATTTGACGGCTGGGATAAGGCATTTACAGCAGTTACAGATGCTCAGGAATATACAGCACAGTATCATTCAGAAACCGCTGACTATCTCGTTCAGTTCGTAAACGATGACGGCACAGTTTTATATGAAGAAATGGTAGATTACCTCGGAATGCCCGAATATAAGGGTGAAACTCCCGTAAAGGCAGCCGATAAGCAGTATTCATATACATTCAAGGGCTGGGATAAAGACTTCGCTCAGGTAGAAGGCGCTCAGATCTATACAGCAACCTATACATCAACCGTTAATACATACACAGTTGAATTTGTAAACGATAACGGCGATGTTCTTCAGAGTGAAGAGATCGAATACGGAGCAGTTCCCGCATATAAGGGTGAAATCCCCGTAAAGGCTGAGGATGCTCAGTATGTATATACATTCAATAATTGGGATAAGGTTATCGTTGCAGTTGACGGTGACGCTACCTACACAGCAACCTACAGCACCCAGACCAAGTCCTATGAGATCAAGTTCGTAAATCACGACGGTACAGAGCTTTATAAGGTAACTCTTGAATACGGCAAGACTCCCGAATATAAGGGCGCAGAGCCCAAGAAGGAATCTGACCTCAAGTACGGTTATTCCTTTATCGGCTGGACTCCCGAGCTTGCTCCCGTAACAGGAGAAGTAACATATGAAGCTACCTTCCAGGCTGAAGCAAAGAAGGTTATCGTAACATTCTTTAACTGGGACGGCAATGTTCTCGAATCAAAGTTTGTTGAATATGATACAGTTCCCGTTTATACAGGTAAGGCTCCCGAAAGAAAAGCAACAGCTGAATTCTCTTATAGCTTCACAGGCTGGGATAAGGAGCTTACGGCAGTAACAGAAAGAACTGAATATTATGCTCAGTATGAGGCTGTTACAAACGAATATGAGGTTGTTTTTGAAAACTATGACGGAACAGTTCTTCAGAGCGATATTCTTAAATACGGCGAAACACCCGCATATATCGGCGAAACACCTGAAAAGCCCACAGATTCTTATGTTTATACATTTGCAGGCTGGAATAAGGCTGTATCAAAGGTTACAGGCGATGTAACATATACAGCTGTTTATGATAAGGTTTCCGCTGCTTTCACAGTTAAGTTCCTTGATGAAGACGGAACAGTTCTTCAGGAAAGATTCTATGCATACGGTGATATTCCCGCTTATGAAGGCGCTTCACTCGTAAAGGCATATGATAACGGCTATCACTATACATTCGGCGGCTGGAATAAGGAAATTACAGCAGTAACAGAAAATACATCCTATGTAGCAGTTTATGACGCTGCAGCTCATGAATTTAAGGAAGGAAGCGTAACAGCTCCCACCTGTACTGCTGACGGTAAGATCGAATATATCTGTGACTGCGGATATTCCTATGAAGCAAAGGATCTCGCATTCGGACACGAATTCAATTATGTGATTGAAGGCGATAAGGCATACAAGGTATGCGAGCGCTGCGGTGAAAAGATTGAAGTTCCCATGGAAGAAGCTGAAGAGGTTCTCGGCAAGGCTGAAGAAGAGGCTAACAAGTACTGTAAGTACTGCGGAAAGTATCACTATAAGTATATTTTCCCCGATCTCGGATTCATCTCCTGTATCATCTCGAGAATTTTCACATTCTTTGCAGAGCTCTTTGCAGGTAAGACCCTTTAATTGAATTTCGGGCAGGCACCTTGGTGTCTGCCCGTTTTTTTTGTTTTTATTGTAAAGTTTTTTCTGTTAATATTGACAAGAAATTTCAGGGGAAATATAATTGATTCAGGAGGAGATGTTATGGAACTTTATATAAAACAGAAGATTTTCTCATTCAAGGATAAATTCAATATCTTTGATTATAATGAAGAGCCGAAATATAAGGCAGAGGGTGAGCTTATTTCCCTCGGAAAGAAGCTTCATGTGTACGACAGCCACGGGACAGAGGTAATTTATATACGACAAAGACTTATGACCTTTCTTCCGAAATATGAAATTTCAATTTCGGGACAAGAGACTGTTGAAATTGTAAAGAACTTCACATTCTTCAAGCATGAATATACTATTCCTGCCTGGAATATAAAGATTCACGGTGATTTCTTTGCCCACGAATATACAGTTGAAAGAAACGGCAGAGAAATAGCACAGCTCTCAAAGCAGTGGCTGACCTGGGGTGATACCTATAAGATAAATATCTTTGACCCCGCGGATGAACTGATGGCGCTGGCTTCGATTCTTGTGGTAGACTGTTGTATGGAGAGTGCAAGTAACAATGCAAACTGAAAAGCTCAGCTTCAATAAAAACGGTAAATTTGTGATAATGCAGGTGGCAGACCCGCAGGATCTCCATTTTGTCCGTCATTCAATGATAAGAATGCTCAATAAGGCATATGACGATGTCAAGCCCGACCTTGTCGTTTTTGCCGGGGATAATATCCTCGGAAACCATCTTAAGGACGCCCGCTTCGGAACAAAAACCGTAGTTCATACCAAAGAGGGTGAGTATGAGAGAATGAAAAAAGCCATTTCTCACATCTGTCAGCCTCTTGAAGAAAGAAAGATTCCTTTCACGATGATATACGGCAACCACGATGATGTGAACAGGATCACAAAAGAAGAGCAGGCAGATATCTACCGCTCATATTCAATGTGTATAGGGCTTAATAACCCTGATAAGACAGTGGATGTGGATACCTTTAATCTCCCTGTTTTTTCATCTGACGGAGAAAAAAAGCTTTTTAATCTATGGATGATAGATTCCGCCTGGTATGATAAGGCAGAGGATAAGTGCCACGAGGGGGTAAAAAAGGAAACTGTGGAGTGGTATAAGAGGGTCAGCACCGCTCTTAAAGAGGAAAACGGGGGAGAGCCCCTGCCTTCACTTATGTTCCAGCATATTCCCATGCCCGAAAGCCTGAGTCTTCTTAAGGAATGTGAAAAGGATGATCCCAAGGCTGTGCCCTTTTATGAAAAAGGGGAGCTTAAGTGCTATGTAAAGCTCGACCCGGAAAAGGCACACGGCTTCCTCGGGGAGCAGATATGTGCATGTCACGAAAATTACGGACAGCTTGAGGCTCTTAAGGAAATGGGCGATGTAAAGGCTGTGGTTTATGCCCACGACCATACAAATAACTTTATAGGAGAGCACGACGGAGTCAGAATAATCCAGTCCTCCTGTGCTTCCTTCAGATGCTACGGAAACCACCTCAGAGGGGTAAGAGTTTTTGAAATAGACGAAAATGATCCCGCAAATTTCAAAACATATTTTCTGACCTATTGGGATATCTGCGGCACCTCTCTTTTAAGTAAGGCCGCCCATCTCTGGGATGCCGACGAATGTGAGAAAAAGAAAATGACATTTCTTGCGAGTTTCGGCACTGCGGCAGTTGCCGCCGCAGGAATCGGTACTGCAGTAAAGCTTTTAAGGAGAAAATAAAATGGACAGGCTTTTTGAAAAACAGCTGAATTCAACCAATGTCTATAAAGGAAGGCTTCTTGATGTCTACAGTGACGAAATTGTTCTTCCCAACGGACATAAATCAAAAAGGGAATATATAAAGCATGTGGGTGCCGCCTGTGTTGTTCCCGTTGATGATGAGGGAAATGTTATTATAGAAAAGCAGTTCCGTTATCCCTTTTCTAAGGTTCTTACGGAAATTCCCGCAGGAAAGCTTGATTCCAAGGCTGAACCTCATCTTGATGCCGCTTTAAGAGAGCTGAAGGAGGAAACAGGCTACAGTGCAGAAAAAATGATATATCTCGGAGAATTTTATCCCACCTGTGCTTATTCTGATGAGATTATCCATATGTATCTTGCAACAGGACTAAAAAAAGGCGAACAGAAGCTTGATGACGATGAATTTGTAGGTGTTGAAAAAATGCCCCTTGAAGAGCTTGTCGCTGAAATAATGAAAGGCAATATCCCCGACGGAAAAACTCAGACAGCAATTCTCAAAGCATATTATTATCTTAAGAATAATTAACGGAGGTTTTTTGTATGTCAGTATTCTATCATTTGTTCAAGGTTATCTCTCTTACTCTTACAGCGCTGGCCCTTATGTTTTTCTATCCCAATTCCGCAGAAACTCACTCTGTTAAGGATGCGGAAAACATCAGACTTAATTTTACCGTACTGTCAGATGCACATATTGAGGGTAATAATCCCGAAAGATATGATATTTTTACAAAGATACTGTATGATGTAAAGAATACAGACAACAAGAATGATGCTCTCGTTATGCTGGGCGATAATACAATGAACGGACAGCATATTGAAAGTATATTCTTCTACGGTCTCGAAAAAGTCATTTCTCCCGCAGACAGAATCATCAATGTAATGGGAAACCACGATACGGGAAACGGCACGGGAGTTTATAAAGAGTGTCTTGAAAAGTATATAGAATACAATAATGTATTTTTCGATGCAGACCTTGATAAGCAGTATTATTACACCGAAATAAACGGATATTATTTCATAGTTCTCGGAAGTGAGGCTGACAGCGTAGACTATTGCAATATGTCGGATGAACAGTATTTCTGGCTTGAGAGCCTTCTCACAGAAGCCGCAGGAAAAGGAAAGCCCGTTTTTGTTTTTAACCACCATCCCTATTTTCTTATTGACTGTACTTACTCCGTAGAAGAGCTTCTTAATTCCTATGAGGATGTCTTCTATTTCTTCGGACATACCCATTGGCCTCTCAATAATTATGAAACCTTTACCGACCACGGAAATTATGTTTCCGTAAATCTTCCCAGATGCACAGATGTTCTTACGGAAGAAACCGAAAATGACGATTATTCGGGAATCGGTGCACAGGTTGAGGTTTATGACGATGAAATCATTATCCGTATGAGAAACTTTTATGACGGAGAATGGGCTCAGGAGTACGAAAGAACATATTCTCTCGCAGATTAAAATAAACAAGTGAAAAAAGGTCAACGGATTTTCCGTTGACCTTTTTTTGCTGTAAGAGGCTTTATTCCTCTTCTTTTTTGTATTTACTTGCAAGGGTACAGTAGCCCATTGCGTTCATTTTGTTGCCCATTATCTGCTGGGGAGATAATTCCTTGACAACAGTTGCGGGTATTCCCGCTGCAAGGGAATTGGGTGGAATTACGGTTTTTGCCGTAACAACCGCGCCCGCCGCAACAATGGAGTTTTCACCTATAACAGCTCCGTCAAGAACAACGCTTCCCATTCCGATAAGGGCATTGTCGCCGACTGTGGCACCGTGAACCAGAGCATTGTGGCCGACTGTAACGCCGTTTCCGATAACAGCCGCGTCCTTCATTCCTACATGGACCGTTGCATTATCCTGAATATTGGAGTTTTCTCCTATCTTAATTGAACACATATCTCCTCTGAGAACTGCGCCGTACCATATTGAACTGCCTTTTCCTATTGTAACATCACCGATTATTGTTGCATTTTCCGCAATGAAAGCGCTGTCATCAATAACGGGAGCTTTACCTGCAAAATTCTTTATCATTTTTCTCTCTCCTTGTCTTTTTCTATATTTTATCATATAAATGCCCTATAATCAATAATACAAATCGAACTTGAGTGTGGGAAAACGGCTAAAAAACTTGACTTACACCGCCTTTTATTTTAATATATAAATAATATGAACGGAGGTATTCTTATGAAGATTATTCTTGTCGGAGCAGGCTCCATCGGCGGTACTACCGCAACAATGCTTAAGGAAAAAGGCCATAATATCGATATTATTGAAGCAAATCACGAAAGAGCAGAAAAAATCAGAACAGAGGGAATTACTCTCACAGGTGCTCTCGGAACTCATACACAGAAATTTACTGTATATGAAAGTCCGGATGAGCTCACAGAGCTTTATGATGTATGCATTATTGCAACAAAGTATTTTGCTCTCGCTGCAGTTGCTGATAAAATGTTACCCCATGTCAAGGCAGACGGTATATTTATGTCAATGCAGAACGGTATCTGCACAAAGATTCTTTCCGATGTTGTGGGAACGGATAAGGCTGCGGGCTGTATGATAGGCTTCGGTGCAACAATGCTTCCCAACGGAGATGTCAATGTAACATCGGGCGGTGAGCTTAAAATAGGCAGAGTCAACGGAAAGATAGACAGTAAGATAACTGCTCTCGGTGAGGTTTATAAGGCTCTTCTTCCTACAAAGGTTGTTGATAATATCGATGCACAGCTTTATTCAAAGCTTATAATCAATTCCTGTATCAACTCCATTGCCGCTCTTACAGGTGAATGTGTAGGTGTTATGCTTTCTGCTGATGAAGCAAAGTCCATCTTCCTTGAAATTGCAAGAGAGGCTACATATGTTTCCAAGAAAATGGGGCTTAAGGTTCCTCCCTATGCTACAGTTCTTAACTATAATCTTCTTCTCCTTTCGGAAGCTAATTGGTTCAAGGCTATCTGTAAGGCAGTTGTTACCATAGTCGGAAAGAAATTCGGCGATGTCCGTCCCTCAACTCTTCAGTCGCTTGACAGAGGTGAGAAAACAGAGATCGATATCTTCAACGGCTATATCGTAAAGCAGGGCAAGGAATACGGTGTTCCCACCCCCGTAAACGAACAGATATGGAACTTTATCAAGAGAATAGAAAACGGCGAAGACAGATCCTCAATGGACAACCTCAAAAAAATCAAATTCTGATAAAAATCACCTGCTGAACAAATCAGCAGGTGATTATTTTGTTTTAAGCTTTTATAAAAAATATAGATCTAATTCTTTTCAACAGGAAGCTATATATTAACATTTATTTCTGTCTGAATAAATGTTATTCAAGACTGAAAGCATTTTCTGATATTCTGTGTTAAGTATAATCGGGTTATTTATGTTCTTTTATGTAGAAACGCATATCGTAAGTTCCGGGGTTATATGAAGCATTTAATTCCGTTAATTTTTCTTTTGCCCAGTTGTTCTTTTCAGATTCCCAACAAGTTTCATTATCATCATATTCCCATATCGTTGCCATATAAAACTTGCTGTTTATCTTAAATCTGTTAGCATATTTGCGAAGCTTTGCATAATCCTTGTATATATCATTTGATGCCATGTAACCATTTTTAAACTTGAACTCTATTACAGCAAAATAGTCAGTAATGCAATCACAAAAACAATCTTCATCTGCATCAAGATTCACTTTTGCAATTACCATATCAGGTCTGCATTTGGTATCATGGAAAATGCCATCTGAAAATTCAGTAAAGATTCTGATATTGTTCTCATTAAAAAATTTATCTAAGCGTTTTCTTAAATTAAAATAGAAAGCATTTTTCAAAGTATCTTCTTTGAGAAGCCAACCATTTTCATAATCAGCAGGAATCTCTTTTTCCCAGATAGATTTAATTGCTTTATCTATTTTATCGGTAATTTCTTCTTTTTTATCTATTTCTTTTATTCTTTTTAGCCATTTTAATATATATCCGTTTTTAAAAGCATCTAAAAGAATACCCTCACAAAACCGTTCTTTCCGAAGTATCCCTATTATCATAGCAAGAATTACATCTGCAGATAAATCAGAAACAGTGGTATTATAAAAATCTTCTACGCTATTTTTTATTTTCGCTTTTTTCAAAATATCTTCATAATTGTGATATTTGATGTCAGAGTTTTTTGCTATAAACAGTTCAAAATCAAGAAGAAATCTATACACAGCTCCATTATACGAAATTGTAGGTATAGAAATGATGTCATCAGAATCAGCTCCATTGAATACCCAGTCACCATAATTTATTTCAGTTAATTCTTTTATATGGTCAGTAAGCGCTTTATGTTTTTGCATCAGTATTCTCTCCCTTGTCCTATGTGTCTTATTTACTAAAAAACTCCCGATATTCTGTGTTAAGAACTGTCGGGGAATTTTTTATTTGATCTCGTATTTCCATTCACCGTCTGTTTTTTGGTGATGATAGAAAAATTCGCTCTTTTCATCATCAAGGAAAATATCGAGCATATCTGACATATCACGGGCAAGCTTCGCTTTTCTGAAGTCTTCCAGCTCCATCCAGAATACTTCACCCTCAGAGGATGATCTTAATTCTCCCTCAAATCTATCTGTTTTATAGAATAATACTATGTACCTGACATCCTCCGAATGAGGCCACTGCTTGATACCGCAAAGCTGAGGACAGGAAACAGTCAGCCCTGTTTCTTCCTTTACCTCTCTTATTACCGCATCAGTAAACGATTCATGCTTTTCAATGTGTCCGCCGGGGAAGGTAAGTCCGCTCCAGTTTTTATCTGTTCTGTCCTGAACAAGAACACGGCTTCCGTCATATATCATACACATATTGGTAAGTATTACTTTTTCCGATTCTGCCATAGAAAAAATTACTCCTTTGTTAGAAAACTGAATTTTGCTTTCAGAAAGTATCTGTAGTCCGGTTCGTTTTCGGCTTCTTTGTATTCGTTAATTATGGTAGTTTTTATCCAACTGTGCATATTATCGCTTAAATCCTCATAACGGCGGAGCTTTATAAGTCCCGCTGCTTCTGCCTTGAGTATTTCTTTATATGCATCTTCAATATATTCTGACCCTGTTACAGGAGTCGGTACAGAGGAGGTAACAGCATGGGGAATAAGAATACTATCCTCATTTTTAATAACGGTTTTCGTATAATAAATATATCCCGAAACACCCTTATAGGTTTCTTCAATAGCATCAGGGTAGTATTCGTCAATTGTAAGGATATTGTCCTTACCGAAGCCGTAGGTCGCCCATTTGTGCCATTTTCCGCTGTGTGAAAAGCCCGTTTCCCTGCAGTATTTTTCAACGGCATTACTGAGATACACAAGAACATTTTCTCTTTTTTCGGAAAAATAAATCAGCGGAGCATTATGATTGGAAACTCTCGGCTCCAATACCTTAATACCGCAGACGGAAGACGCATGATAATACAAAAAACCACCCCATATCGTTATCCCTTTAATTTTATCATATAATACGGCATAAATCAATTTAAGATTTTTCCGGTTAATGCTGTTGAAATAATGGATCGTTTGTTAACAATTTGATAACAATTATATCTGAAAACTGTGATAATATAAAATAAATATTGTAATTCATAGGAGAGATGGCTATGAAAAAAGTAATCAGTCTTATTCTTACTGTTATACTTACACTCGGATGCTTTGCGGTTCCGGGCTTTGCCGCTGAAACCGAAACAGATGCTGTTCAGGTGGAAATGGCACCGTTTTTGTATAAATCCGCTTTGTATCAGATGGAGTTTCCAAGTAGAGAAAGCTATGAGATCAAGGAAAAGAGTACCGAGGGCGATTATGCAATTTCCCACAAGCTCAATGACCTTTCCTATACCTTTGTTTTTCCCGCAGGAACAACAGATGTAAAATGCTATTTGTCCCTTAACGGAGAGAAGGATTGGCGCGGTGTTTCTCTTAATTCCGAAAAGAATCCGAACTACTGGGAAAAGGATAAAGACGGTAATATTGATTATTCCAAGCCTTTTACCTTCAGACGCGATGAGGTTCTTGCGGAACGCGATGAATACGGTGTTTTATACCGTGATTATCTTAAGGATGCGGATGTCGGCGGTTTCAAGGATATTGACACAATTTATTGGAAGCTTACATATATCTGCGGCGGAAAAACCTTTACTCAGAGCTTCAACATAAAGGTTTATAATTACGATGCAGCCGAGAAGCATACAATAAAGGCAGTAAATTTCAATGTTGCAGGTCTTCCTTTTAATGTTTTTCACGGTCTGGATGTTATCGGCGGTCAGAAATACTGCGGTGAATATCTTTCAGCAAACGGCTTTGATATAGCAGCCGTTCAGGAGGATTTTAATTTCCATAATGAGCTTATCTCGAATATGAACGGCTTCAATTATGAAACCAATCATATGGGCGGTGTCCCCGGCGGAGACGGACTGAGTATCTTTACCAAGGATATGCCCGTTTACAACGAAACAAGAGTTGCGTGGGAAGAGTCTAGCGGTATTCTTACTGACGGCTCGGACGAGCTTACTCCCAAGGGCTTTGTGTATAGCGTTATTGATGTCGGTAACGGCATTTATGTTGATTTCTATAACATCCACGCCGATGCTTACAGCGGAGAAGGCTCCGTTAAGGCAAGATCAAGTCAGTATAAGCAGCTTGCAGAGTTTATTAAGGCTCGTTCAGCTGAAAATGACAGACCCGTTATTGTAACAGGTGACTTTAATAACCATATGCATGTTCACGAGGATGACGGTGCTCTTTATAAGACCCTTTGTGTTGAATTGGGTCTTAAGGATGCCTGGATAGAATATCACAACAACGGTGATTATTTCAATCTTCATAAGTGGCACATTTCAGGTCTTCCTGCATGGGGTAACTGGGATTCAGTTGAAAGATTTATGTATAAAGGCGGCGGCGGTGTCGATGTTGTTGTAAGCGATTTCAGATATACCGAGGTCTTAAACGATAACGGCAAGGCTGTTTCCGACCACTCCTCTGCAGAATGTGATTTCACATTCATAAAGACAGAGGATTTCACCGAAAACACAGGAACGCTTGAAACGGTAAGCGCTCCCGGAAAGGATGCTCTTTATATAATCACATGGATATTCAGGGCATTATATATGATAATTTCCGACATAAGGAATTTCCCCGAATTAATTAAAGAGCTTATTGCTTAAATTAACACACGCCATCCCGAAAAGGGATGGCGTTTATGTTTTTAATTATCCTCTTTAAGAGATTCTCCGATTCTTATGATCTCGTTTTTGTCTATCTGTCCGTAAATTGTGACGGTTATTTTATTACCTGTGATTATCAGTGTTGAATACGGCTTATTGTCCTGTTTTCCCGAAATCAGGTAAGAGGCTCTTCCCGAAACGGTTATTTCTTCAAAACTGTTTTTGTCTGTATGAACGGAAAGACCGTCGTTCAGTGAAACATAAATATCATAGGCGAGCTTCTCTTCTTCATTTTCATACCTGTAGCCGACTGCTTCAAATTCTTCATATTTTTCTTTTAACTCAAAGCCGTTTACTGTATAGCCCGCATAAATTTTTTCATAGTCCGTGAAATCATTTAAGGATGTATCGTCTGATACAAAATAGAATTTAATATAGCTTTCATAAAATTCCGTTACCGCATTTTTTACTGCGGCTCTTGCCTGAGGGCTTATCATAATAAGAGAAAAAGCTCCTATTGAAAGAGTGAGAATAATTACTGCGGCTTTAGTGAGTGTTTTTCTGAAAGCAGAACTGCCCGATACAGTTTTATCGAAAGAAGATATGAGAATTTCCATCTTCCTTTCAAAATCCCTGCTGAAGCTATAGTTTATTTCACTGTCCTCAGGGATTAAGGACAAGTCACGGCTTTTAACTTTTATCAAAGCTGAAGCTAACATAGCATCATTTATCTCCATTGTCTGTTGCTCCTTTCATAAGTTCTTCCTTAAGTATCGCTCTGCCGCGTCTTACCTGTTGATGGACCGTTCCCGTTTTTCTGTTTAAGAGTACTGCTATTTCCTTTTCTGTCATCTGCTCAACAATAAGAAGATAGAGCACATCTCTGTAGATCACGGGCATTTCCGACAGGGTCTTTACCAAAAAATCCTCTATTTCTATGGTATTATAAAAAGAACTGCTTTCTTTGTCGCTGATGTCATACAGCTCGTCAATGTTGACTTCATTCAGTCCTTTTCTCTTTCTTAATAAATCTATGGCGGCATTTTTTGATGCGGTAATAGCATAAGACAGAGTTTTTGGTGACTCGGGGTCGCTTATCTTTTTTATGTTTTTTGCAATGCCGATGAATGCATTGTGCACGGCATCCTCGGCAAGATAAGAGTCAGACAAAACAGAGTTTGCGGCATACCACATTTTCTTTTTGTATTTTGTGTATATTTTTTCAAACTTTATTCTGTCCCCGTCTTCTTCTATCAGAAGAGTATAAAAAAGTAACATATATCTGCTCCGTTTGTGTTTTTAGGCGTTCATAATATTAAACGGAATATTTTTACAAAAACTTACATTTTTTTGTAAGTTTTTTTCCTTTTTATCCGTTAATAGTTATGAAGGACCTCAGGCGTTCAATTTATTATAGCATATATCTGCTTTAATTTTTAAGAGGTAATTCTTATTCCCTTGGAAAGGATGGACTTTATTTATTATGAATGATATACTTTTTACTGACAAAAGGAGGAGATATTATGAAAAACATTAATAGAATACTGAGTATATTTATGAGTTCTCTTATGCTTTTTATTTCTCTTCCGTCGGGTGCTTCCGCTTTTTATAATGAGCCGAAGAGCATATATGAAAAAGGTCAGACCTACAGTATAAACGGTGTCGATTACCGGATCGAAGAAAACGGCAGTGTGACAGTGACCGGCCCTTCAGCCGAAACCGTACCTGAATGCTTGGAGTTTCTTTCCTCTCTCGGAGAATTTACGGTAAGAACGATCGGTGTCGGAGCATTTTATAATTATGAAGCCGTAAAGAAAGTAATAATACCCGAAACCGTGACAACGGTCTCTCACAGAGCTTTTGAATATTCGGGGCTTACCGATATTGAGATCAAAGGAAATAATGTAAGTATAAGCACAAACTTTCAGGGAACACCGCTGTATAAGCAAAGCCGCGATAACTGGATAAACACAGAGGATTTTCTCTTAAATGATGTGTTTTTGGTATCAGGCTATGCGGTTGATTCATTCGTAGCAGGGGAGATCGTTCTCGGCGAGGATATTAAGGGAATCGGTGAAAAGTGTTTTAAGCGCGGATGTAACGGTCTTTCAAAGCTGACAGTACTGAACCCTGATTGTCATATTGTTGATAAAAAGGGAAATTTTCCCTCTCACACGGTGCTTTGCGGCTATAAAGGATCAACTATAGAAAGCTATGCCGAAAAATACGGATATATGTTTTCTTCGGTCTGCGGCTGTGAGAACAATGTTTTTGTGCCGGAATCCGACTCCTTGTGTGACGGTACTGTAGGCCACCTTGAGGGCTATTGGTGCGAAAATTGCAATATCTATGTATCAGGCGGAGCTGTTGACACAAGCTTTGAACATTGGGATTCTAATGAAGATAATATATGCGATCTTTGCGGAAAAGACACATATTCCGAAATAACAAATGCGGGAAAATGCGGAGAAGATGCGGTCTGGACCGTAAGCGGTGACGGTGTTCTTCGTATAAGCGGAACAGGGAATGTTTATTCTTATGATACTGTAACCAGAGAGCCCTGGTACGGCTTCCGAAATGAAATCAAAGTTTTTACAGCCGATGACGGCATAGAAAGTCTTCGGGGAATTTCATTCGAGAACTATGAAAAGCTTGAAGAGGTAATAATGGGGGAATCTGTTTCGTTGATTCCGTCATCCTTTGAAAACTGTATTTTTCTTAAAAATGTAATATTTCCGAAATATGCCCTGAGTATCCCGAGCTATTGCTTTGCAGGCTGCACCTCACTTGAAAAGGTAAGTATTCCGAAAAATATAATCTCTGTCGGCACTTCCGCCTTCAGAAAATGCACAAGGCTCAGTGACATCGATTTTGAAACAGGCTATGTAAAACTTGATGACGGCGTTTTTTACGGCACAGCCGCCTATAATGATCCCGATAATATAAAGGACGGTTTTCTTTATATTGATAACTGTCTTATTAAGCAAATTACAGAGGGTGCGGAGACTCTTGTGCTCGGACCTGAAATTACAAGCATCGCATACGGTTGGCATTATTTTATTGACTTAAAAGTGACAACCGTTACGGTTTATAATACCGATTGTGTTTTTCCGAGACACACGGATGCCGTAGGGTATGACGCTGTGCTGAGAGGTTATGTCGGCTCTACTGCCTGGTTTTATTGCAAGGATTTCGGCGTGGATTTTGAAGCTATAGAGCCTCATACTCATACTGAAATTATTGATATTCCTGCTGTTATGCCCACCAAGACCAAGGCGGGATATACTCATCAGACTGTCTGCAGTGTCTGCGGTGATATAGTATCGGAGCGTCAGCGTATTGCACCTTCCGAATATATCATTTCCTCCGAAAATAATACGGTTACTGCCAAAAAGACAAAGGAAGCGACAAGTGAAGAAAACGGAACGGATGTCGTCATTACTTTTTCTGTTCGCAACGATATATGCTTAAGCAGTATAAGAGAAACTGTTATATATAAGGTAGGTCAGGTGACCCTTTCCGAAAGTGAATTTATCTATAACGGAAAGATACAAAAACCGACGGTAACGGTAAAGGACAGCAAGGGCACGCCTCTTGTACTAAATAAAGATTACAAGGTCACTTATCCCGAGAAAGCTAAATACTGCGGTGAATACAGTGTCAGAGTAGATTTTATAGGAAATTATGCCGGCTCGAAAACTCTGAACTATAGAATCTATATAGCTTCAATTACTCCCGAAATTGGTTGTTATGATGCCCACAGTATTCTTCTCGGCTGGAATGCGGGACATACTGATCTTATTTACCGTGTGTATTCTGTGGACAAAAACGGTAAACAGACAAAAATTGCAGATACAAAAAATGATAACTATGAAATAGCATCCCTTGATGCCGATACCGAGTACTGCTTCACGGTAAGAGCATATATGAGGGATGAAAACGGGAATATTTATTGGGGCGAAACGGGAAATGAGATTTTCTGTATCACAGATTCCGAAAGCTCAGTCAGCCTGATAAAGCTTCTTAAGAGCTTTATTGAAAGGCTTATGGTATTTCTCAGAACCGTGTTTGTTTTTATGTAAAAAGGCGGTGAGAGTAAATGAAAATAAATAATATATCCCGTGACAGAATGCTTGACGGCATAAATAAAATGAATTCCTACGGTACAAGGCTTACGGGAAGTAAGGGGCACAATGATTTTATAAGATGGCTGAAAAAAGAGATCGGGGAAATGGATATTCCCGTTTTCAGCGATCCCTTTTATTTCACCCGTTGGGAAGAAAAAAGGTCAGCTGTTGAAATAATTGATGAAGCTGCAATAATTCCCGTTTCTGTAGCATCCGCCTATCCTTATTCGGGACAGACTCCGAAAGAGGGAATAACCGAAGAGCTTGTCTATGTGAAAAGTATTGCCGATATACCGAAAACAGCAGGGAAGATAGCAGTTTTCAGTATCCGCAATATAAATTTTCTCCCAAGTGAAATAGCCTTTGATAAGCGGTCAGTTTACCCCGGGGATGTTGTTCTCGAAAAGAAATACGAGGGCCCTGTTATAACAAGCTTTGTTCAGTGCTTTTACGGTATTATTTCAAAGATCACCAAGGCAAAAGCAGTTATTCTCATATGGCAGGGACTCCACGATGAAATGGTGCAGGGACAGTATCTTTCCTTTATTTTCGATTATCAGAATATACCGATGCTCTGGGTCAATGAAACCGAGGGTAAAAAGGTAATTGCCGCCGCAAAAGAGCATAAAAAGGCAAAATTTGTTCTTGAAGCTGAAATTGAAGAAAACGCCTTCTCCGAAACCTTTTACTGTATTATTAAGGGTGAAAACCAAAAAGAAAATGTTATAGTAAATACTCATACGGACGGAGTAAACTGCGTTGAGGAAAACGGGCCGATCGCACTTCTTGAAATTATGAGAAGTATAAAGGATATGAAGCTTCAGAGAAACCATATTTTTGTTTTTACCACGGGGCATTTCCGTCTGCCTCATTTTGAGGATAAAAGAACAGGCTCTTTTCAGTCCGTTTCCCGTTGGCTTGCTATGCACAGGGAGCTGTGGGACGGTAAAAAGGAGCATATGAAGACCGTTGCAGATCTTACGATAGAACATCTCGGCTGTAAGGAGTGGCGCAATACAGACGGTGAATATAAATATACCGGTAAGCCTGAAATTGACCTTGTCTATACAGGAAATAAATTTATGGATAAGCTTTATATCGATACCGTCAAAGACAGAAAAACGATCCGTACAATGACGCTCCGAGGGCATAACGCTCTGCATTTCGGAGAAGGACAGAATTTTTTTACTATGGGTGTGCCTGAAATAAGCCTTGTTCCGGCTCCCTATTATCTTTGTGCCGTAAGCGACAGTCACGAGATGGAAAAGTTTGATATTGAGCTTATGACTGAACAGACGGAAACCTTTATAAAGCTTATAGAAAAAATCGAAAAGATACCCGCACGAAGCTTTGGAAAAAGTGACGGATATTCTGTTATAAAAGCAAAAAGTGTTTCGGGCGGATATGATTTCTCGCTCAAAGGCTTACTGGAAAAGCTTTCCGACGGAATAAGAAAGGAGAAGAAATATGGAAGTGCTGTTTGATTTAGTCAGGTATATACCGATCATTTGTTTATCGGAGGTTTTATGTATAGTTTTTTCTGTGTTGTTTATGCATTTTTCGGCAAAGCACAGAAACGGCAAACTGTCCTTGGGGTGGTATATCTGCGGTGTCCTTTTCAGCTTCTGGACAGTTATAGTTTTTCTGATTAAGAGAAAAGCTTTTCCCGGTCCCGAGACCAAGGTTTGTTATCAGTGTTCCGATAGATTTCCCGAAAGCTTCAGTATGTGCCCGAAATGTCTTATCGATCTTCCCGAAACAGAGCCGAAAGAAAAAGAAAAGCAAAGAAAGCTCAGCAAATTCTTCGGGATCGGAATTATAGCTTCATATCTTGCGGCTGTGATTGTCGGTATATTTATGGGAAACGCCGTGCAGAAGAGTATTGAGGAGTTTTCCGAAGTAGAATACAGAATATCAGTAGACGGAGTTTTCTATGACAAAATGGGAAATTCCTATGAGGATGAAGACAGTGTGCTTCTTTATGACGAAGAGGGGAACATATATACATACACCGTTGAAACAGTAAATGAAAGCGGTTTAGAATATGAAGAAAGCTTCTATGTCCGCGGTGACGGTCAGAAATATTTCTATTATGATTGCTATGTCACGGACGAGGGCTGGTTCTTCTGCGACAAGGCAGGAGAGCTTGAGCTGAAAGATATCGATACAAGCAGTATGACCGAAGAGGAGCTCGATGAATATTACAATTCTCTTATTGAAGAAAATGAAGAGGAATACAGGTATTATAATTATCCCTATACTAATGCAGACGGGAATATATACTATGATGCCTACGAAGCCTCCTGGAACGAAAAAGGCGAGCTTATCACGGCAGAAAATGATGTCAGCGGGTCATAAGGAGTGAATAATGAAAACAAACAGATATTAATGCTTCTTATAACAGAAAAAGTGACACTAAAAAATTGAACCTTGTCGAATTTTCCAAAAGAACGGCTTATTTTATAATAATATCCCCCCAAAAAACCTTACAAAATCTTAAGATTCCCTCCATTGAAAAGCGCACACTAAAGCTGTATAATATAGTCAGTACGAAAATGGGCGGTGAAAAGATGAAGGCGAAAATCCTCATTGTCGAAGACGATAGCTACCTTCGTGAAGGCTTAGAAGAGCTGTTGACAAAAGAAAGCTATGAGCCTGTCTGTGCGAAGAACTGTACCGAGGCGAAGACTCTTTTCAAGGAAGACAGCTTCGACCTCATTATCCTTGATGTTATGCTTCCTGACGGAAACGGTCTTGAACTTTGCTCTTTCATTCGCTCTACGGGTGCAGATGTGCCTATTCTTTTTCTTACTGCCTGCGACGAAGAGTTTCAGATCGTCCGTGGGCTTGATGCAGGTGCAGATGATTATGTAACCAAGCCCTTCAGGCTTCTTGAGCTGCTTTCCCGCATCCGTGCTCTTCTTCGCCGTAAGACTGCAAGCACAGTTTACCAATTCGGTGATATTATCCTTGATACTGCAAATATGACAGTAAAAAAAGGCGGAGAAAACCTTTTTCTTACACCTACCGAGTATCAGATATTGTCTGTCCTTGTGCAGAATAACGGTGTTATTGTTACCCGTGCTTCGCTTTTACAGCGTATATGGGACAGTGACGGCAACTTCATTGATGATAATACTCTTTCTGTACACATCAGCCGTCTGCGGGATAAGATAGGTGCCAAGCATATTGCAACTGTCCGTGGCACCGGCTACAGATGGGAGGAATAAGATGAAGGAAATTTTTCTTATTGCAGCTCTCTTTCTTGCCGCTGCGGTTTGTGTTGTTCTGATTACACTTCATATCATAAGCAAAAAGAAAGTCCGTGCTTTGACACAGAGCATAGATAAGTTTATTAAAGACGGTACCCTCACTGAGCTTGCCACCTCAGACGGTGATCTTGCTCACTTACAGACCAATATTTGTGAGCTTGAAATGAGGCTCATTCAGGAACGAGAATACACCAAGCTTGAAGCCAAGAATAACACCGAGTTCATATCCGACATTTCCCATCAGCTGAAAACTCCTCTTGCAGGGCTTCGTCTTTACTGTGAAATGGAGCATAATACCTCTCCCGACTGTCATACCGAAAAAGAGCTCGCCCTCATAAGCAAGATGGAAAAGCTGATCAATAATGTGCTTAGGCTTGAAAAAATCCGCAGTGATGCATATGTGATGAGCTTTGAAGAAACAGAACTTTCCGCCCTTTTGCTTGACCTTAAGGCAGAGTTTGCATCTCTCTTTTCGCAAAAGGATATTACTGTAAGTGGTAAAAGTTCGCTCCGTTGCGACAAATCCTGGCTTCGAGAGGCACTGGGTAATGTTATCAAGAATGCCTGTGAGCATACAAAAGCCGACGGAAAGGTTGATATTCTTATCGAACAAGCCGAGAAAAGTGTCAGCGTGATTATTGAAGATAACGGCGGCGGTGTGGCAGAGGATGAGCTTTCTATGCTCTTTCGCAGATTTCACCGCAGCCAGAACGCTTCACCTGACAGTGCAGGTATAGGTCTTGCCATTACCAAGGCAATAGTAGAAAAGCACCACGGAACTGTCACCGCAGAGAACACTGAAAAAGGTCTTCGTGTAAGTATGTGCTTTCCAATAATCGATGCGAATTTAAAATTATAAAGCCTTTCGGGTGCAGTTTACCTGTGCCCGATTTTCTTAATATCTTACGAAATCTTAAGGTAAAAGTCACCGAATCGTAAGGTTGACCGTGTAGAATAGACTTACAAAATCAAAAGGAGTGTACTATGAACATTATAGAATGCAAAAACCTCACAAAAGAATACTTAAGCGGTGAAAATGTAGTCAAAGCCGTTGATGATGTAACTGTAAGTTTTCAGCAGGGTGAGTTCTGTGCTATCACGGGTCCCTCAGGCTCAGGCAAGTCAACCTTTCTTCATGTGCTCTCTTCCCTCGAAAACCCCACAAGCGGTCATGTTTACTACGGCGGAAAGTCACTTTCATCATATAATGACAATCAGCTTTCCATTCTCCGCCGCCGTCGTTTCGGCTTCGTTTTTCAGGCATACAATCTTGTTCAGGAACTGACGGGGGACGAGAACATTCTGCTTCCCATTATGCTTGACAACAAAAAGCCTGACGAGGAGTATCTTAACAAGGTTATTGATATGCTCGGCATCCGTGACAGATTGGAACATCTTCCCTCTGCACTTTCAGGCGGTCAGCAGCAGAGAATTGCTATCGCAAGAGCCCTTGCCAACAGACCTGCTATTCTTTTCGCCGATGAGCCTACGGGTAATCTTGACGGCAAGAGCGGCAGAGAGGTGTTGTCGCTTCTCAAATATGTCAGTAAACAGCTTGGAGTTACTCTTATTCTTGTGACCCACGACCTGCATGTCGCAGAGCAAGCAGAGAGAATCCTCACTATCGAGGACGGAAAGATTGTCAAAGACACCAAGCCCGCACCCTCTGTGTAACGCAGGGAGGTGAACAGCAATGAAGAAGAAACTGACGGTTAATACCCTTGCAATGGGTAACCTGAATCAAAGGCGAAAGCAATATACAATTCTCATCATCGGCATCATACTTGCTATGGTGTTTTCGTCGGGAGTGCCTTTTTTTATTTCATGTATGAGATCCTCGCAAGAGGAAGTAAGGTTCAGACGACAGGGAAAGCAGGAGATAATTGTAGTCAATGCGCAGAATTATGATTTTTCTCCGGCTGTTAATAACGGTGAAATCAGCGGAAAAATCGGCCATGCACATGTTCTTGCTTATGGTTGGAACGAAAAAACAGATGAGACTTATGGCACTATGATAGGCTGGCTTGATGAGAAAGCGGCAGAGCTATATTATCCTCAGCTTATAGAAGGCAGAATGCCCGAAAAAGAGGATGAAATTATCTTTGAAAAGAATGCTCTTCAAAGAATGAAAATTGATGCAGAAGCAGGCGACAGGATAACACTAAAAACACTGGTCTGCAACGGCGATGAATTACTCTTTGAAGAAAAGGACAAAACATACACCCTTGTCGGTATTATGTCTGACAAGAAAGCCTATATAGAACATTTCTATGATGGGGCTGTTAGTAAGGCATCTTACATTCCTGCGGCTTTTGTAATGCCTGATACAGCTATAGAGCTTGGCGGTAAAGAAGCTTTAGTTGCATTTATAAGCAGATACCCGACTTCCGGACACTGGTTTTTGCAGAATATCAGTAATGATGACACAATAGATACTGCTACCGTATATTCCACAAGCATTGCCGACACATATTCAAGTATTGCCGAAAACACAGCAAGCTCTGCGTTTCTTTCAATACTTCTTGCATTTATGGCTTGCTTTGGTATCGTCAATGCTTTTAACTCAAATCTCAAAGAGAGAAAAACTCAGATAGGAATGCTCAAGGCTGTAGGTGCTACAAGAAGACAGATAATAAATATTTTCGGCAGAGAAGCATTTATTATCAGTATTCTTACTGCACCTGTAAGTATTGGTGTTTCCTTTGTGACGGTTAAGCTTTTCGCCTTTCTTATGGGGGACGCATTTATTTTCAAGCCTGATGTGACAGTTCTTATGCTTAGTGCATTTTTCGGTATAGCTTGTGTTATACTGTCAGCTCTCATTCCTCTTTTAAGTATTTCAAAATTACCGCCTATGCAGGCAATAAGAAATGTTGAATTAATGCGGAAAATGAAAAACAAAAAAATAAAAAGTCAGCAAATTTTCAATGTTTCCCGCCTTCTTGCAAAAAGAAAGCTTGCCTTCTCAAAGGGCAGACAGATATGTGTATGCATAATTATTGCTTGCTCAATCGTTATCAGCTGTACATCTATGTCTTTTCTTCTTATTACTGTTTATGATATGAGCAGTTTATATAA
The DNA here is from genome assembly GCA_015066205.1 of Oscillospiraceae bacterium. Lineage (GTDB taxonomy): Bacteria > Bacillota > Clostridia > Oscillospirales > Acutalibacteraceae > RUG806. The sequence continues at coordinate 29,555 of SVOV01000004.1, read as the reverse complement.
TTATGATTATCAGATACGGGATCATAGTTCTTCATATTCAAGCAATTCTTTCATAAACAAAAAAGAAGATTTTCCCGAGCTTACGGAAAACTCAAGATATGAAATACTTGATTTGCCGCAGGTTAAGGATGTTTACGGTGTAAAGTCTGTTAATATCAACATCGTTTTTGACGGAGATTTGCCTGAATACCTGCAGGTCAATGAATATGCTTCACATCTGGGACAAAGCTCACGGTTTGAAAATTTGAAGGATGTTCTTTACAGTAAAGCACAACAAGCACAGCAGGAAACAGGAGGAGCTTTTGTTCCGCCGAGCTTACCCGAAGTAACAAAAGAAAACATAAAGGAATATATGCAGTCGGCAGAAAATCCCGAGTATACTTACACGAAAAAAGCGGCGGGATTTACCACAGAAGAACTGTACAATACAAATCTTACCGCACAAAGCAGTGAGCTTATGAATATTGATAAGGATGACATTATTGACGGTGAAATTAATTATGAAAACCTGAATACCGGTGAAGAGGTTATTATCTATGCACCTGAAAAAATAGGTTTTTCTTATACAATAAACCGTGACATTACAACATGGAGTCTTTCTAATCTTTCTGACACAGCTACTCGTACGCCCGATGAAAAGGCTTTATTAAAAGACTTAAAGGCTGAGGCGGACAGTCCTTTCAAGGTCGGGGATATGCTGAAGCTTACTCTGATTTATTCCGATGAAAACGGAAAAATCACAAGAGAAGACAGGGAAGTTAAAATAGGTGCTATTCTCGGTAAGAAAAGCTCACACGGGACCTTTTCTGTTTACACAACCTTGGAGGGGCTTGATAAGTTCGGTGTAAAGTTTAATTACAACCAATTTGATGTTGTGATAAAAGAAGAATGTACTGCAGAAACAGATGAGCAGATGCAAGCCGAACTTGTTGCAATGTTTCCCGGTAAATATGTAGGCTCTGCTTTTGCTATGAATGAGGCGCAGAAACGGGAGTACCGTTCAATAGTTATATCGTTGATTTCTCTGATTTTTGTCTTTATATGTGTTTCAATTGCCTTGATAAATAATTCTATAAGTGCACAGATTCGTGAGGGCAAGAGAACAATCGGAACCTTACGTGCTGTCGGAGCATCAGAAAAAGACCTTGTTTTGTCATATGTGATGCAAATAGCAAATATTCTTGTGGGCGGTTTTTGTGTCGGAACGATTATTTATGCTGCTTCTTACCGTCTTATAGGTTTAATGGCAGTTGGTGAATATTGGCCTGTTGCTCTATGGCCTGCGTTTCTGATTTTTGCGATTCTCGCTTTGGCTTGTTATATTAATCTTAAGGTTAAAATCAGGATAGTTTTAAGGCACAGTATAGTTGAAAATATCAGGGAGCTGTAAGAGGTGACGAATATGAAAAAATTAACAGCGTTTATTCTTTGCTTTCTCTTTCTGTTCTCCTTTACTCTCACCGCTTCGGCAGAGTACGAAAAAGAAACTGTCTATGCTACGGAAAATGTAAACATCAGAACTGAGCCCAACACCGACTGCGACATTATTACAGTATTGCAAAAGGGTAGCCGCATCACCCGTATCGGTGAAGCTGACGGCTGGAGTAAGGTAATCTATGAGGGCGAGGAAAGGTATATCACAAGTGAATATCTTGTCCCTGAAACTGCCGAAGAAAAGCCTGCGGAAGAAACCGAAGAAGAGCCCACCACCGAGGACAACTCTACACCGAGGTTTATGGTGACCTCTTATGAGCTCAGTGAAAAGAGTCTTACTCCCGAAAAAACAGCAATACTAAAGGTTACTTTTAAAAATTACAGTACCACCAAGGCTCTTTATAATATCAAATTAAGTCTTACTGATCAAAGCGGTGATATTTTGTCTGTTGGTATGCCTACAAAATATGTAAAAAGTGTTTATGCCGGCAGCAGCTACACTTGGGAAATCGAACTGAAAGCTATCAACACGGCTTCTATCGGTCAGCACGACCTTCAGGTTACGGCGGAATACGAGGATAAAAACTTCAGCTCATACTCATCAAGCGACACGGTGAGAATTGATGTTAAGCAGAGTGTGAAACTCTCTTACAGCGGTGCCGTACTCCCGAAAAAGGTAATTCAGGGTGATACACAGACCGTAACCGTTGACCTGATGAACACGGGCAAGAGCACCATTTACAACTGCACGCTTGATTTTGACATTGAGGGTATGCAGTCAGGCGGCAGTGTTTTTGTAGGTAATATTGAGCCTGCACAAAGCACACAAGGCTCGGCAAATCTGCGAGTTGACAGCGACATCCTCGGTGAGGTTACAGGAAAAATCACCATAACCTACGAGGACGACTACGGCAAAGAGTACAAGAAAACCGTAGATGTCAGTACGGTTATTGAAGAAAAGGTTGAGCAGCTTGCCACAACAACCGAAGACGAAAAGGAGAAGAAGAATCCTCTTTGGTGGCTATTCATTCTCATAGGTCTTGCCGTTGGCGGCGGTATAGGCTTCGGCGTTCCATGGCTTATCAATGATAAGAAACAGAGGAAAGAGGACGATTTGAGGTTATAACAGAAAAAAACTAAGTGAAGAAATCGACAAACCTCTGTCGAGATTTGTCGATTTTTTCTATAGACAGCAAAAAAGATATTTTCGGCATTTTTGCGTATGAATTCGAACTCTTGCAAAAATGATATATTGCTACGCAATATGATATACGGCGTTGCCGTATGATATACTTGCCTGCGGCAAGCATGATATAATATCCGTTCCTCCATATGCCGAAGGCATATATCATCGCACGAAATGCGGTATCATACCGAAGGTATATCACCCGTTCCGGCAGGAACGGATATCATTGAAAAACGACAAGTTTCTGTCGAAACTTGTCGTTTTTCATGGTGCGGGTGACAGGGGTCGAACCTGCATGCTTTTGGCACAAGAACCTAAATCTTGCGTGTCTGCCAATTCCACCACACCCGCGTGTGCTGTAATATTATATATTATAATTTCTTAATTGGCAAGGGGGAAAGGAAAAATTCCCCCTTGGTTTTTTTGCAGAAAATATATTCTTTGTCTGTGCTTTAGTTTTTTTACGGATTGATTTTGCCGATTTGCGGGCAAATCGATTTTTGTCAGCTTTACGGGATCATGAGGCAGTTTCTTCCTGCTTCGAAAAGATAATCACCGTTTTTGAGAATTGATGCAAGGTGGAATGAGTCCTCGGGAACAATTTTTGTTCTCATTCCCGTAACGCCCTCGTGCTTTCTTCCGGGATGATGGAAATCGGAGCCAGCTGTAATTACAGAGAAATTATTCTCCCTTGCGTAGGCTGCGGCAAGCCCCACTCTTGAATTATGATTCGGATGAAGATTAAACACCTCAATGCCGTCAAGAAGAGCGGGATCGGTTTCCTCCATATCATCACGGAAAGGATGCGCCTGTATGAAAAGACTGTCGGGCATTTTATATACATTTCTGAAATTTTGGATTCCGTAGGGGAGAAGCTCATAAATTTCCTCAAGCATCTTTCTGTTAACGCCGTATATGAGATAATCATTTTCGGTATTCTCGAATCTTATTTCCGCACCGAGGATTGCTTTTATTCCGATTTCCTTACCTCTTTTTTCGGCTCTTTCAAAATCTTCCATATATCTGTTGAGGAAAGCTTCCTTTGAAAGTCCTTTGTATTCATATGTAAAATGATTTGTGATGCAGACTGCAGAATAACCGAGCTCCTTATAGATTTCAACCATCCTTTCGGGCTCAACCTGTGAACAGGTGCTTGCGGTCGTGTGAGCGTGAAGCTCTGTCAGGATGTTATATTCCGAAATAAGCCGGTTCTTTAATTCTTTGATATTCATATGTATTATCCTTTTCAATTGATCTTGTCTGTGATACGGTAAAGGCTTTCAAACAGCGATATGCCGTCTTTTCTTACCGTAGAGCCGTTTACAACAGCGAGTTTTCCGCCGTCATCAATAAGAACTGCGGCGTCTGTTGTATATCCGTCAAAGGTATTGAAGCAGTTTCTGTGCATAACACGGTTGTCGCTTAAAATGTTGATATAAATTTTTATTTTGCCGTAGGTTGCTTTATAACCGTCCGTAATTTCCTCAAAAACGGGTTCTTTTTCTTCATTAAGGCATAAGGCGGAAATAAGCTTTCCTCTGCCGTAAGAGTCTGTTTTTCGGTTAAAGGACTTAAATGTAATTTCTTTTATATCGTTACCGATAAAGCCCTTTTCAGTCCTTTCTTCTGCGGGAGTGAGCATTCTGAAACAGCTTTTTTCTTCAGCGTGAAGAAGAAAATTCATTTCGCTTTCCTCATACGCCCATATATCGTCATAGATCAAGATAATATCACCGACCCATATAAAATGGCGAAGATGCTTTCTTGCCATTCTGCCTATAGGGCCCGATGCATCGGCACAGACATAACGGAAGGAGCCTCGGTCAATAAAATTAAAAAGCTCTCCCTTCGGTCTTACATGGTGGTGATGGTCGTCGGGGAATTGTCCCTTTCCGTTTATCAGTACCACATTATGGGCGGGTGATTGAACGAAATAGTCCCTGTAAATCTCATTTCCGTATGAACAGCAGCCGGAATCCCATATTTCGGGGATGCCGTTTCTGTAAAAAATGAAATGCCCCGCATCGCAATGAGCGTGATTCCAGCTGTCCCCGCATTTTACCGCGAGCATATGAGAATCATCATTAAAGGAATCTCTGAAAACTGCCCAGCCGATATTTTTATAACAGACAGAAAGCCTTTCGGGGACGGCTTCTTCCATAATATAAAGCTCCCTGAAATTAATGAGCTTTGATAAAATATCATTGTTTTCTGTGTGGGGTCTGTGCTTTATATAAAAGCGGAGAACTCCGAGTTCGGGAAATCTTGACAGCATAAGAGGGAGGGCGGATAAAGATTGGATCTCATCACAGTCGCCGAAATTTACGACATAATCTTCCTTTGTCGAGGGATAGAATGTATTGATAAAGAAATCTGCGGCGCTTTCAATTATCTTCTTGTCATCAAAGGGAGCCTTTCCCGTAACTGAGAGATAGGCTATAGAAAAGGTAAGATATTCAAAAAGCGCATAATTAAGATAATTTACTCCCTCATAAAAAGCACCGTTATCAAGGGTAGCGGGTTTCATATTTATGGGATTTCCTTTATAGGCGAACCATTCGGACAGCCCCTGTGCCGCCTTTTCGGCAAGAGCCCTTCCGTCAGAAAGAAAATCACTCATTGTAATTGCCCCGAGTGCTCCCGTTGATACACATACGGGCCACCAGTTATGCCCCATAGTGTCAAAGCAGTGTATTCTCGTTTCGGGTAAAAGCCAGTCGTCAAGCTGTGCACGGATACCAAGGGTATAGGTTCTGTTTGCAATATATTCTTTTTCCTTAGTTGTGAATTTATGTGAAAACGCCGCCCAGCCGTAGCTCATTCCCACAAGGAAATTTCCTGTTGTAAGCTCTCCCTTGCCGATAGCGCCCTTTCCGTGCCATCTTGAATAGGCACAGTAAGCCATCATCAGCTCTTTTGCTTTTTGGTAGTATTTTTCATCGCCAGTGAATTCATAGGCAAAGGATAAAAAACTCATATCAGAAGAAAAGGGACCCGCCGCATTGCCGTAGTTTTCGTGCTGTATGGCAAAGCCTTCGCCGTCAACCTGAACGCTTTGTTCTTCAAGAGGAGTTTTCGCAAGTACATTTTCTGCGGTCTTCAGTACCATTACAAGAAGAGCGGTGCATCTTTCGTCTTTGCACTCTTTTATAAACTGAAGCTTTTCTTTCGGGAAAAATATGTTTTCCATATATAATCTCCTTTACGCCATTGTTTCAAGCATTTTTAAGGTAACTTCATATGAGAGAGGCTCGGAATTTAAGTATTTTTTATATTCAACGAGCATATATTCACCCATTCTCATCACCTCATCACCGTAGCTTCCCGCAATATGGGGAGTGAGAATACAGTTGGGAAGTGTATAAAAGGGATGCCCCTCCTCGGGCGGCTCGGGACAGGTAACATCAAGAATTGCAGTTATATCGGCTCTTTCTCTGAGGACATCGCAAAGCTCACTTTCAACCACCTGAGCGCCTCTTCCCGTGTTTATAAAGGCGGAATACTCTCTCATAGACTGAAAATGCTTTTTTCTGAGCATTCCCTTGGTTTCTTTGTTATCAGCAAGATGGTTTGATATTACAAAACAGGATGAAAAAATATCTTCAAGGGATGTTTTTTCAACACCGAGATTATGAGCCTTTTCGTCGCTTAAAAACGGGTCAAAGACCTTGACCTTAAGCTTATAGCCTTTGAGCATTTCAATGACAAGGCTTCCTATCATTCCTGCTCCTATTATTCCGACGGCTTCACCGAATGAACCGGGGTAGCATTCCTTGAAGCGGGCGGCTTCCTTTAATTTACCCTCGCTCTGAAAACGGGATGTCATAAAAAAGCCTTTGTTAGCGAGAATTATCTGTGCTACCGTGTATTCTGCAACAGGCACGGCATTTGCCGCCCATGATGAAAACACCTTTACACCGCAGTTAAGAAAGGGACGGGCGAAAAACTGAACCGTTCCCGCCCCGTAGAATACACACTTTAGTCGGGGAAATATACTTTTTATCTCCTCTTCCGAGAAAACAGGCATTCCCCATGTTGAGAAAATAAATTCAGTATCCTTGAAAAGCGCTGTGTTTTTAAGGACATCATCCTTTGAAAACACCGTATTTTCAATACCCGAGAGCTCTTTCAGCTCATCTCTTACCGCTTGGGAATAGATCCTCATAGGATTATTTTTATCGTTACAAAGAAATACTGCCTTCATTCTTTTCACTCCGTTATTTTTCTTAAAGACTGAGCTTCCGCACATAGGGAAGCTATATCATCATCGGGCATAAATTCAAGCAGAAGCATCGGTTCATAAAAATAAGAAAGATATTCCTTCCATAAGGGCACTGCATCTGCAAGGGGGAATCGCTTATCCTCTGTCCAGTTAAAAACATGAAGCGTTTTTGTAAAAGGGGAGATAAGACGGGCGTAACTCATATTCTCATCAGCTGATTTGAACTGATTCGGCTGCCAGTACATTCTGAAGGCGGGGGAGTTTATATTCTTCATAAGCTTTATCGCTCCCTCTTTTGTTTCGGTATAAGTGCCGTTATGACATTCGAGGCATAATATAACACCGTTTTTTTTCGCAATATCAGAAGCCTTTTTACATTCATCGAAAAGAAAATCTTCTTCCTCGGGAGAATATTTATCCGTGGCTTTATCTCCGCACCACAGACGGAGAATATCGGTCCCGAGGATCTTTGCGGCATCGATATATTCCTGAAGTATATCGGTATTGTCCGTTCCGAGCCTGAAATATGTTCCGTATGAACAGCAACAGATACCGTTTTCAGCCTGAAGTGCTGAAATTTCAAGAAGCTTTTCCCTGTTATCTCTCGGGGCGTGGATATCGCTGCCCCATTCTATAAAATGAAGCTTAGCTTTTTTCATCTCTTCGATTATTCTCTGGGGAGAGTATTTTCTGAAAGAAACAGAAACAAGACCGCAGTTTTTCATAATATGACCTCAGTATATATTTTTGTTTTCTCTGTATGATTTCCATACATTCTCGAAAAAGCTGTCATCCTCGGGAAGAGGACGGACATCACGGATACGGACAGAAAATTTTCCGTCAGTAAGGCTCACTGCCTGTATTTTATCCGAAAGCTCCGTTTCACTTTCCGTTTTTGTGAAATTTTTATAAACCGCACTTCCTCTGGTCTTTCCTGCAAGCTTTATATATTCCTTCATTGCAAAAAGAACAGCAGCACCCGTGATAAGGGAATCCTTATACTTGTAGGCTTCAATAATGCCGTTTATATCAGCTGCCGTAAGCTCTGCGGGGAAAAGACGAAGCTGTTCTTCTCTTTTCTCCGATAATCTTTTTATTTCCTTAACATCTCTTACGGCGGCGGCAAAGGCACTCATTTCGGTTCTGATTTCCTTAAGAAGAGAGGAGGCGGTATTCCTGTTGCCTTTTATGGCTTCACGGAAGCTGTTATGCCGTGTAAGGACTTCATCCAGAAGAAAGGAAAAAGACTCATTATCAGGGGCTTTTTCTGCTTTTTCGGCAATATATCTTGCCGCTCTTAAGGAGCCTGCCTGCCCTGAATTGAGAGCAGAGCCTCCCGGACGGCTGATGCCGTGAGTTCCCGCACATTCACCTGCCGCAAAAAGACCGTCTGTTTTTGTCTGCCACCACAGGTCAACGGCAATTCCGCCGTTATTGTGCTGTGCAGAAAGCGCAATTTCAAGCTTTTCGCATTTAAGATCAACGCCCTTTGATTTATATAGCTCATAGGCAGGGCGGTTCATTTTAATAAGTCTGTCAACAGGTGTACCGAAAAGAGCATCTGCTGATTTGAGATAACTGTATGCCTCTTCAGACAGACGGGAGAAATCAATTTCATCGAGAGAAAAAGGATTTCTTGTGTAATCAAGATAAACCTTTCTTTTCTTATTCACACATTCGTTATATACAGCAAGGTCAATAAGAGAAGAGCCGTTTTCAGCCTTTTTTGAATCAAAGGGCCACTGGTATCCCTTTAAGAAAACCGTAGAAAGAGCAGCATAAATATCCTGAAAGCTGTCCTTCAGAAATTCATATTCATTTCCCGTTTCGTCTACGGAAACAAAGCGGGGAAGCACCTGCATATATGTGCCCGAAACATTCCATTTTGGGGATTTGCTTGAAAGTCCGTATTGCCATTCGGTCATATTCTGCAGCTGCGCTCCCGCCTCAAGCGCCAGAGCTGTTGAGCCCGTATGCCCCTCGGGATAAACGGTGTCTTCATAGATTCCCGCAGGACCGCCCGTAGCAAGGACTATGTTATTACATTGAAAAGCCTTATATGAGCCGTCCTTTTTATTGAGGCAGAGGAGTCCTCTGACTGAATTTTCATCCTTGATTATTTCGACGGCAAGAAGCTCACCGAAAACGGGGACGGACAGCTTTTCTGCCTGTTTTTCAAGAGCCTCTGTCATAAATTTTGATGTGAGAGGCCCCGCAGAGGTGGCTCTCATATAAGGATCGTGGTCGGTCTTATAGCCTGTATATTCACCGTATCTGTTTTTCGGAAAGGGAACTCCGAGAGAAACAAGATCAAAAAAGCATTCGGAGGAGGCTGCCGCTTCTGCGAGGGCATTGTCACCGTCAACCGCTCCGCCCGAAAAGAGATCCGTTGCCATTTTCCTGACGGAGTCCTCGGTGTCTCCGCCGAGAGAGAGCTTGTAATAGGTCTGCTTGTCGCTTCCCGTGTTTCTTGATGTGCCCGTGAAAATTCCCTCCGTGACAATGCATACGCTTTTATCACAGAGTGTTTTTATTTTGTTTGCGGCGTTGTAGCCTGCCGCACCCGTGCCCACGACCACGGTGTCAAAATATATGTATTCCATAATATTTCCTTAAAGTCTTCTGATGTGAAAGCCTCCGTCTACATCAAGGGACTGCCCCGTGACATAGGGAAGAGAGCCGTTGATGAGAGCAAAGACTGCCTTTGCGACATCCTCGGGCGTACCCCATCTTTTTATGGGAAGAAGCCCGTCGTTTATGAGCTTATCATACTTTTCTTTGACCTTTGCGGTCATATCCGTTGCTATGATACCCGGTCTTACCTCGTTTACGGGTATAGAGTATTCAGCAAGGCGGTCTGCAAAAAGCTTTGTTATCATAGATACGCCCGCCTTGGAAATGCAGTATTCGCCTCTTGAAACAGAGCTTGTGTAAGCGGAAAGAGAAGATATATTAACGATGGCACCCTTGTTTTCGCCCTCGTTTTTTATCATATGTTTTGCTGCTTCCTGTGTTAAAAACATCATAGCCTTTGTATTGATGTTCATAACTCTGTCATAGCTTTCCTCGGTCATTTCAAGAATATCCGTTCTTTCTTTAGGAGCTACTCCCGCAACATTTATGAGATAGTCTATATGTCCGAAATTGTTTATAGCCGTGTCAATAAGCCTTGTTCTTGTTTCTTTTTCGGAAATGTCGCCTCTTACATATATGAAATCTTTGTCGGGGGCATTTTCAACCTTTTCTCTTGTGCCTGTTCCTATAACCGTAATGCCGTTTTCCGTGAGAAGTCTTGCCGTAGCAAGCCCTATTCCCGCGGACACACCCGAAATTATTGCTACCTTATTCATTTACGGCACCTCCGCATTGCTTTTTATAAATGGGAGCATAAACATCCCTGTCTTTTATGACACATCCCGGTGTTCCTCCGGGAGTTCTCATAATTTCAGTACATTTACTGCAGCATATACATATCTTGTTTTTATCCATACCGCCCGAAAGCAGTATATCCTTTGAAAAATCGGGGTAAGCGAAAACTGTTCTTCCGAAGCCCGCCATATCAAAAAGTCCCGCTTCAATAAAGCCTGCGGCAACATAGGGCGCCGCTACACCGAGATAGGTAAATGCAGATGCTATAAGATTCATTTCGGGAACCTCTCTTTTTATATCAGCAATTCCCTTGAGCATTCTTGAAACGCCCTCAAGAGGATGCTCCTCGTGGGTATAGCCGCCCTTGGCAAAGGGACGGTTTACATGGGGATTGAAATAAGGATTTCCCATTGTGATATTGAGAAGCTGAACATTATATGAGGATAGGAGCTTTATAAGCTCGACAGGTTCTGTCAGGTCTGTATCGATTCCCGCGCCCTCTCTTACGCCGAAGCCGTAGGGGTAGGGAAAGCCGTCATATACATTCATTCTTGATGTTACGATAAAGCCGCCGTCCGTAACCTGCTGAGCTCCGAGGATACTCTCTCTTAAAAGACGGGTACGGTTCTCGAATGAGCCGCCGTATCTTCCGCTTCGGTTGAAGGCTGACAGAAGCTCACAGTTGAGATATCTGTGACAGGCCTTTATGTCAACTCCGTCAAAGCCCGCTTTTTCTGCAAGAACGGCAGAATGAATAAGTGCTTCCTTTACCCTGTCTATATATTCATCACTTACTATCCTGTCAGGACTTATGGGCGAATCCTTTTCAAATATGGGATTATTATAGGCTATAAGGGGAGCGGGCCTGCCCTCGGGCTTTGAATATCTTCCCGAATGGGTTGCCTGCATAATGACAACGGGCTCGAAGCCGTTTTCCTTAACGGCGGTCTCTTTAATAGAGTCCACCTGTCTTGCGAATGCATCAAGATTATTTTCATTTATATGAAGCTGACGGGGATTTGCCTTTCCCTCGGGAAGCACACTTACCGCTTCATACCATATGAGTCCCGCACCGCCTTTTGCGAAACGGTCATACCGTCTGAGAGTAAGCTCTCCCGGTGTTCCGTCTGAGTTGCCGTCACAGCCCTCCATAGGCTGACAGGCGAGGCGGTTATTTATTGTTTTATTGCCGATAATAAGCTTTTTCCCGAGAACGGACAGATTCTCCGAAAAGGGGAGCTCTGTATCAAGCTCTCTGTTTTGTGAAATGAATTCTTCTGTTGCGGAATATACCTTGCGAAGCATATTTTTCCTCCGAAAAAACTTTAGTTATATTAATAATAAACTGAAATGAAATATTTAGCAATAAAAAACTTAAATAAAATTGACCGCACGGAAAAAATCCGCACGGTCAATACTGTCAGTCTGTAATTTCAGCCATCTGTGCCTGTCGTCTCTTTGCCAGTGCTTCAATGATCCTTGTTCTTTCCTTGCCTGATATCTTATAGAAGAACATGGGAACAGCGCAAAGAAGCATACTGATTCCGGGAATGATTGAAACAAGTGTGAACATAGCAAAGTTCTGGGTTCTTGTAAGCTCTGTTGCGGCAACAACGACCTCGCTTGAAAGCATCTTTGAGGGGTCAATACCGATGAAAATATACATAAGAATTATGCCTGTTGTTGCAAGCGCATTGCCGAGCTTATTAACGAAGCCCTGTAAAGCAGAGCCGAGTCCGTTATCTCTGTAGCCTGTCTGAAGCTCAAGATAGTCAAGGCAGTCGCCTATCATAGCGTTTGAAACAACATTGAGAACGCCGAGAGGAATGCAGGAAACGAGAATAAAGGGGATACAGATATAAAGATTTGCTGTGAACCAGCCGATAAGAGTTGTGAAAATACTTGCAACAAAGCCTGCAAGACAGGTTGTTATAAGAATCTTCTTATAGTCGAATTTTCTTATGAGCTTAGGCATAAGAAGCTGTGCACCGAACATACCTATAATAGCACATACCTGGAATATCGTCTTGACGGAAGCAACGCTTTCTGAAATGTATTTTGTGCGAAGCTCCAGTGACATATCGGCTGTAAGCTCCGGTCCGATATAGAAAGCATATCTTGCAACATGGACAGCCGCAGCCTGTACCATATAGCGTCCGCTTGAAAGAACACCCATTGCAACTACGAGCATAAGGGGCTTACAGGTGAAGATTCTCTTGAGAGCGGTGGGCTCGCCGGGCTTTCTTTCCTTTGCGGGAGGAATAATTCTTTCGTTGATGTGGAAATAGGAATTTCCGTACATTACAACGCCGATTGCAACGCAGACACCGGCAATTATGAGATAACGCTGCTTTTCATATTCAATACCGCTTGAACCGAGAAGAGTGGGAAGCGTAAAGCCTGCAACAAGGAAAAGCACCTCGGGCAGAGCAGAGCCTATACTGTTGAGGTTCTTTGTGTAAGAAATAACATAGCCTCTTTCGTCGGCATTGGGCGTCATAAGATTGGGGATTCCCCAGAAGGGAACATCAGCGAGAGTATAGCACATACCCCAGAGAATATATGTAACTGCGGCATATATCATAAGCTCGGTCTTGGGAAGATCGGGAGACATATAAAGCATAACCGTGAGAACGGCAATGGGGACTATTGCATAAAGGATATAAGGCTTCATTTTTCCCCTCTTCGGATTTGCCTTATCTGCGATCATTCCCATAAGCGGATCGTTGATGGCGTCCCATACGCGGGCAAGAAGCATAAGAAGCATAACGAACATCAGCGGAAGCTGAAGCACATTTACATAATAGTCACTGATGTAGCTTGACATCATCGCATAGATCATACCCTGACCCATTGCGCCGACTGCGAACATATTAAGCTCTTTTTTCGGAACAACGAAGCCGGGTCTTAATTCTTTTTTCTGTTTACCCATTTTTTTGACCTCTTTCTCAGGATTTTCTCATAGCACCGAGAAGCTTTCCCGCTTCGGGAAAATCTCCTATGGTTTTACAGTAATGAGAATAAATTACATTTAAGCTTTTGTCAATACCTATAAAAGCGGAAAGCTGTAATTCTCTGTGAGAGAATTCGGAGGAATCTGAAACAAAGCCGTTTATAAGATCGGTATCAAGAAGATTTCTCACATCGCCTTTTGTCATTTCCTCAAACATCTTATCGCCTGCAACCATATTTATCATACTGTTTGCTTCAAAGATATTGAACATATCATAAAACACCGCATCGGGGTCAGAGATGATCTCAAAGGGGTAATTGCTCTGTATCCTTGATACCGTGTCAATGTCCGACTGAATTATGAATTTTATATCGATACCCATCATACGGAAGACTCTCTGATACTTTTTGAAGGTATCAAGAGTTTTTTTGCAGATGTCGCATTCATAGTAACGGGAAAAAATAAGAAGCGTTTTCTTTGTTACGGTGTCCCGAAGCTTTCTGTCTTTTCCGTAGTGTGAAGAATAGGTGATCTCGGGGAATTTATCACCCTTGGCGAGAGCTTTGTGATAGGGCTTTCCGTTTTTCTCCCATTCCGCTCTCTTTTTATATACAGCCGCCCTGAAGCGTTCCATAGTTTTTTCAAGGGTGCTTTTTGCACAGGCAAGGTTGATTCTCTGGAAGCCTCGTCCTTTGTCTCCGAACATTTCGCCCCAGTCAAGGAAGATGTCGGCGTCCTCAAGCATTTCTCTCAGTTCAATATGTGTCATACCGAGGCTTCTCATATCAAGCCACTGGAGATATGTGCCCTCAAGGGGGAAGACCCTGATCTCGGGGAAATTATCAGCCATAAAGCCTTCGACATATTTTGCATTTGAATCAATTACCGTAAGAAGCTCCTCGAGCCAGTCCTCACATTCGTTATATGCAGTCTTACAGGCTTCATATGCGAAAATATTGAGATGGCTCTGAAGATTCATCATCATTACGGCATCGGCTTTTGCCTTTACACTTTTATTCGGTATGATTATGTTCGAGCACTGAAGACCTGCAAGATTAAAGGTCTTGCTGGGGGCTGTGCAGACTGCTATGTTATTTCTTGTCCTTTCGTCAAGAGTTGCCATAACCGTATGGGTAACTCCTGGCATTATAAGGTCATTATGTATTTCGTCGTCAATAATGAAAACGCCGTTACTGTTACATATATCAGTAAGCTTCTGAAGCTCTTGTTTTGTCCATACCTTACCGATGGGGTTATGGGGATTGCAAAAGATTATAGCCTTGGCTTCGGGGAGCTTTGCCTTTTTCTCAAGGTCAGAAAAATCAATTTCGTACTTGCCGTCATTCAGAAGAAGCTCGCTGTATATGAATTTTCTGCTTTTTGCGAGCACCGCCATATCAAAGGGATAATATACAGGGGTGAGAATAATAATTCCGTCATTCGGCTTTGTTACCGCTTCAATCAGAATTCCCAAAGCATTTACAACACCGGGTGTCATTACAAGCTCGTCCCGCGTAATTTCAAAATTGTGCCGTCTTTTCATCCAAGAGCACACCGCTTCAAAATAAGCATCCGTGGGATCGGTATAGCCTAAAACCTGCTCTTCGGCAAGCCTTGAGAGGGCATTTCTGATGGGCTGTGCCGTCATAAATTCCATATCCGCAACGGAAAGGGGAACGGCATCGACACTTGCATTCTTTGCACCGTTCCATTTTGATGAGCCGCAGCCCGTTCTGTCGGGTACGCCCGTAAAATCAAATTTCATAAGATTACCGCTTTTCTTTTTGAGTTTTTCAGAAAACAAGAGTTGTTACAGATCTTTTTGAAAGAGTAATTTCCGTTGTTCCTCTGATTATTTTTTCTTCAAGGTCCTTTTCTTCGTCTGTTACAGCCGTAAGATATTCCGTATCTTCATCCGTGCTGACACTGACGGGAGAGTTTGTGGGATTTATAAGTATTACAACGGTTTTTTTGTCCTTTATAAAAGCCAGAGGTAAAACTCCCTGTTCGTCACAGGTGATCTTAACTCTTTTTGCCCCCGAGGGAATGTATTTTGAGAAATTTCCCGTAACGAACAGTCTTTTTGTCAGCTCAAAGGTCTTATCATCTTCATTTATATAAATGAGGCCGTCGCAGTAGTTGACCTCCGATACAGCTATCCAGTGCTGCCAGGAGGTCACGCCGAGGATCGAGATATCCTCATACATTGTTTTTGCCGTCACAAGGGCTGAATCCATCCCCTTGTCCCGTCCGCCGTTCATATGGCACCATTCGCTCATTTTTACAGGAACACCGGGGAAAAAGATATCAAGGAATTTTCTGTATCTTTTAAGGAAGCCCTTTCTGTTGTTGAGGAATTTCAGAGGAATCGGAAGACAGTAGGAATGTACATCTATCCCGTCGCATCTTTCGCGGACCTTTTTATTCAGAAGCAACGCAAGGGTATAAGTCTTATTGAACCAGCGTATATCACCGTTTTCACAGGCACTGAGCTTTATTTCGTCAAGAGCTTTTCTTTCAGCTAAGGATTTTTCGCATTCTTTGAGTAAGGAATATACCCCGTAGGGGGTGTAGTGACAGCCCTCCTGACCGTTTTTCTCTGTCCATATCCATAAGGGCTCGTTTACCGGAGAAATGTATTTCACGGGGATGCTTTCTCCGAGAAAATGCTCGGCACAGTCGCAGAGATATTTTGCGAACGCAGCTTCGTTTTTTCTCGGAAGATTGGTTCGCCATGGCTTATCAAGGCAGGATTTATGATTTTTTGTGTAAGGCTCGGGAGGGGAGTTGCTGAAAAGAATAACGCTTTCTGCTCCCGCAGCAACGGAGAGCTTCATCATTTTTACAGCTGCCTCATCCCGTGTCCAGTCATATGTTCCGTCATCAAGTAAAAAGCTTTCTGCCATTCTGTTTTTATTGGAAAATATACTCGAGCCGCTGTTTTTTGAACCGCCGCCGAGATTATAGCGGTAAATTGTAAGTCCGATGCCGTTTTCCTTGCTGTAAAGAAGCTCGGCAATTCTTTCGTTTGCGGGCTTTCCGCTTTTTTCGTCGATGTGATCCCATTTGCCGACCACCTGTGCCCACCAGGCACCCGATGCTCCGAAGCCCTCAATTTCCTGATACTGTGCAGATTGATCGATGTGAAGCCTCATAACGCGCCTCCGTGAAATATTTATCGGTACTGTTCAAGATGCCTTTTTATTGCTTCAAAGGATTCTTCGCTGATAACATGCTCAATTTTACAGGCATCCTCCGCAGCCGTGCTTTCGCTGACTCCGAGTGCCGTAAGACATTGAGTAATAATTGTGTGTCTTTCAAACATTGTTCGGGCAATGGCAAGTCCCTCGTCGGTGAGTTTCAGTCCGCCGTTTTCTTCCACCGTGATAAAGCCGCCGTTTTTAAGAAGTCCTACAGCTCTTGAAACGCTGGGCTTTGAATAACCGAGATGCTCGCTTACATCTATTGAACGGACAAGAGGAAGCGTTTCTCCGAGAACATATATGGTTTCGAGATACATTTCGCCTGATTCCTGTAATCTCATATTTTCCCTCCGAAAGTTTATTATATGAATTATATCACGAAAGTGAAGAAACTGCAATATGGCAATATTATTGACTTTATTATACAGTTATTGTAAAATATTAATGTAAGATCAGTTTTACGGAGGCTTTTATATGAAAAATCTTAACAGAATTTTATGGGGTATTCTTCTTGTTGCCGTTGGTGTTCTTTTCGGACTCAAGGCTCTTGATATAATCGATTTCAATATATTTTTTGACGGCTGGTGGACTCTTATTCTGATAATTCCCGGTGTGATAGGGCTCATCTCCGGTAAGGACAAAACAGGAAGCATTATCTGTGTTTTTGTCGGAGTTATTCTCTTTCTTGCAAGCCGTGATATTATTTCCTTTGCAACTCTCTGGAAGCTCGTTATTCCCGTTGTTATAATAATCGTCGGACTGAGCCTCATTTTTAAGGATGTATTCAATAAAAATGCAAAAGAAGCCGTAAAAAGGCTAAATTCCAGAGGTGCTCCCGTCAAGCAGTGCACAGCCACCTTTTCCGGACAGAAGGCGGCTTTCCCCGGAGAAAATGTTTACGGCGCAGAGCTTACCGCTGTTTTCGGCGGTGTTGACTGTGATCTCAGGGGCAGTATCATAAGCGAGGATATTGTTGTCAATGTATGTGCCATTTTCGGCGGTATAGATGTATTTGTTCCCGAAAATGTCAATGTAGAGATTTGTACCACTCCCGTTTTCGGAGGTGTCAGCAATAAGGTAAGCCGTCCCTTTACTCAGGGACTTCCCACAGTATTTATTAACGGAACCTGTGTGTTCGGCGGGGTTGATGTAAAATGACTCTGAAACAGAAATTTATAAAATATCTTGCAATTCTACTTGCCGCTTTTCTTATAGCATCAATGGCTCTTGCCGCCTTCGGTGTGCTTTCCTCTCTTCTCGGTATTGAGGATAAGAGAGAGGGCGCCTCCGATTACGACAATTCCGTGACGGCTTCTCCCGAGGTAAGTATTCTGAAGCTGAATATTTCCGCTTCTCAGGTAAAGATCATCAAGGGAGATGCATTTGTTGCCGCAACGGATAACAGTGAAATTGAAATAACTGAAAAGGGCTCCGTGCTTGAAATCTCCGAAAGAAAAAAGCTCGGTGTGTTTGAAAGCGACCGTCTTGTGATAATAACCGTTCCCGAAAATAAGGTCTTCGAGAGGGTCAGTATTTCCGCAGGTGCGGGTGAAATAAATGTTGAAGTCTTAAAAGCAGAAGCTCTTAATATGGAGCTTGGTGCCGGAGATATTGTCTTTGACAGTATTGATATAAGCGGCAGTGCATCCGTTAATGCCGCAGCAGGGGAGCTTATTGTAAGGAGCGGTAAGATAAATGACCTTGAAATGAATCTTGCCGTGGGTGATGTTAATCTCAAAGCCGCTCTTACGGGAAAAACCGAGATCGACTGTGCCGCAGGCGATATTGATATTGAGCTTGCAGGCGAGGAAGCCGATTATACCGTTGAGGTCGATAAGGGTATCAGCTCCTGTAAATTCAACGGTAAGGAGCTTAAGGACGATACCCGTTACGGTGACGGAAAAAATATCATCGAAATTGACGGCGGTGTCGGAGATATTAAAATTACAACCAAATAAAAATCTTATGATTTATTGACCCGTAAAAAGAAGACTTGCCCGGATACTGAAGGCAAGTCTTTTTTTACTTACAGAGAATTTATGAAGCTCTCTACTGCTTCCCAGTATTTTTCGGGGGCTTTTTCACAGGCCTCATCGTGACCCGCTCCGTCAATTACAAGCTTTTCTTTTTTCGCGGAGCATTTTTCAAAAAGCGCCTCCATCATCCAGAAGGGAACAACGGGATCTTCCGTTCCGTGAATAAAAAGAGTGGGAGTCTCGGATCTTTCAACCGCCGTAATAGGGGAGCAGTCCTTGAAATTCCAGCCAAGGAAAAGCTTTGAGAAAGTGTTTGCCGCACCGAGGAACGGGAAATCGGGGAGGCCCGCTTCTCTTTTTATTGAGCCCCTGAAAAGCTCATAGCAGTCGGAGTATCCGCAGTCAGCGATACAGCCTTTAACATTTTCGGGGAGCTTTTCACCCGTGGTAAGCATAACGGTGGCACTGCCCATTGAAATTCCGAGAAGCATAATTTCAGCCTCGGGATCCTTTGAGAGAATATAATTTATCCAAGAGATAACATCATATCTTTCGTAATATCCCATAGAGGTGAATTTCTCCTCCTGATTTCTGTGAGCTCTCTGGCAGGGGAGAAGGCAGTTATAACCTTTTTTATAAAACCATATAGCCTGTCTTGCCATAGCTCTCGGACGGGAGGTATAGCCGTGAACGGCGATAAGCCATTTATGAGAGGGTGCGCTTTGAAGAATTTCTTTGGAGAGAAGCTTTTCGCCCTTTTCGTTGATAAGCACGGTATCATCGGGATTTATTGCATTATACCAGTCATCCGCAGTTCTGAAATTCTCGTCCTTCAGGTATCTTTTCATATTATCGGGAATATGAAGAAGCTCTTCGGGGTGCTTGTTACAGATCCTTTTTGATAAAATACCGTAGCAGAGAAGTCCGCCCGTGCCCACATATAATGAACCGAGTCCTGCCGCTGCTCCCGCTGTAATACAAGCGGCTTTAAGTCCTTTTTTCATAATTTTTCCTCCCTTGAATCATACTGAATATATAATAGCATATTTTTCGTACAAATCAACTCTTTTTTGTGTGATTGACTTGTGAGGAAAATACAGTTATAATAAATGTGTATATTCAAAAAAAGGAGCGATATAGTATGAGAAAAATACTTGACCTGAATTTCTCCTGGAAATTCAGCGAAACCTTTTCGGAAGAAATGATAAGACCCGGCTTTGATGACAGTTCCTTTGAAAAGGTTGATATCCCCCATACCAATAAAGAATTACCCTATAACTATTTTGATGAGGCTTCCTTCCAGTTTGTGAGCTGCTACAGGAAAATATTCAGAGTTCCTCAGGAGGCATTCGAGGGCAAAAAGCATATTTTCATCAGCTTTGAGGGTGCCGCTAACTATTCAAAGGTTTATCTTAACGGCGAATTTATAGGTGAGCACAAGGGCGGCTACACACCCTTTTCCTTTGAAATTACAGATAAGGTAAACCGCGGCAACAACTGTCTTGCCGTTATGCTTGATTCAACCGAAAGACCTGAGATACCTCCCTTCGGTAAGGTTGTTGACTATCTTGTTTACGGCGGTATCTACAGAGAGGTTCATCTTGATATTTTTGATGAGGAGTATATTGAGGATGTTTTTGTAAAAACTCCCGACCCTCTTTATTCCGTTAAAACCATAGAAGCGGATGTTACTCTTTCTGAAAGTGCAAAGGGTACGGTTTCCTTTGAGCTTCTTGACGGTGAAAAGGTCATCGGTAAGAAGACTGCCGAGATTGACGGTAAGGTGCTTCGTATCCGCTGGAAGGTAAAGGATATCGAGCTGTGGGATATTGATAATCCGAAGCTCTATTCTTTAAGAGTTACCTATAAGGATGATGAAATTATCAAGCGCTTCGGCTTCAGGGAAGCAAAGTTTACAAGAACGGGCTTTGTTCTCAACGGCAGAAAGGTAAAGCTTCTCGGTCTTAACCGCCATCAGAGCTATCCTTATGTGGGAAATGCAATGCCTGCCTCCGCTCAGAGAGCCGATGCCGACTTTATGAAATATACTCTCGGCTGTAATATTGTAAGAACAGCTCATTATCCCGATTCCGTTCATTTCCTTGAGCGCTGTGACGAGATAGGTCTTCTCGTATTTACGGAAATGCCCAGCTGGCAGTTCCTCGGCGAGGGTGAATGGAGAGAAAACTGTCTTGACAATATCCGCCGTATGGTTATCCGTGACAGAAGCCATCCCTCTGTTATTCTCTGGGGTGTCAGAGTCAACGAGGGTAATGACTGCGACGAATTCTATACCGAAACCAATGCACTTGCCCGTTCTCTTGACCCCACAAGACAGACAGGCGGTGTAAGAAACTTCCCGAGAAGCCACCTGCTTGAGGATGTTTATACATATAACGATTTCATCCATTCGGGAGGTCCCATTAATCTTCTTCCCGCTATAATCACCTGCGGAATAAAGGCTCCCTATCTTGTAACAGAGCATAACGGCCATATGTTCCCCACAAAGACCTTTGACAGAGAGGCTCTTCGTACAGAGCACGCCTTAAGGCATCTGCGTGTGCAGAATACCTCATTCGGCAGTAAGCGTCATTCGGGTGCTATAGGCTGGTGTATGGCTGACTATAATACTCATAAGGACTTCGGAAGCGGTGACAGAATATGTTACCACGGCGTGGCAGATATGTTCCGTATCCCGAAGCTCGCTGCCGCCGTTTATGCTTCTCAGCAGGATGACACTCCCGTGCTTGAAACCTCCTCTGCAATGGATGTAGGTGAGCATCCCGGTGCTATTATAGGTCAGACCTATATTTTCACAAACTGCGATTATGTTGAGATATATAAAAACGGCAAATATAAGAGCACTGCATATCCCGCAAAGAACAAATATCCCAATCTTCCTCATCCTCCCATTCTTCCTCAGGATTATATAGGAAATTCTCTTGAAGAGGATGACGGACTTGCTCCCGAGGTTGCAGGGCCTCTTAAGAATGCTCTTGTTTCGGCATCCGTTTACGGCTATATTATGCCTCCTCAGCATTATCTTGAGATCGCATATTCCTTCCTCAGAGGAAAAATGAAGATATCCGAGATCGTTGACCTCGTTACAAAGTATTTTGCAAACTGGGGCGACGAGCAGGTTGAGTACCGTTTTGACGGCTATAAGAACGGTGTTCTTGTAAAATCCGTTACGAGAACAGCCGCAAACTCACAGCAGCTTACCGTTAAAGCCGACAGCGATACTCTCACAGAGGACAAGACCTATGATGTAACAAGAGTTGAACTTATGTGTGTTGACCAGAACGGCAACCGTCTTCCCTTTGCAAATAACAGCATCAGAGTTGAAATCGACGGTCCCGCAAAGGTTATCGGTCCCGATGAATTTGCTCTTATCGGCGGTGCACGCGCCTTCTGGATAAGAACGGTCGGTAAATCAGGAAATATTACCGTTAAGGTTACAGGCGAAAACCTCGGCGAACACACTCTTTCCTTCAAGGCTGTTAAAAAATAATATAAAAATTGCCCTCACCTTTTTTCGGGTGAGGGCACAGCTTTTATTTTGTTAATTGAATTGCATAAAGATACTGACACTTTACTTCATCGGGGTTTATTGCGGGGAAATTGATCTTAAGCTTTCCGCTGTCATTTTCCGTTGTAAGTGCGGCATCGTGGGAGAGAAGACGGGCCTTGATATTTTCGTCAAAGTCTACCTCCGAAAGAGTAACACTTCCGAAGGGGAATCGGTTGATTATTGCATAAACCGTGTCGCCCTTTTTAGTGTAATAAATATCTTTTTGCGGCTTTTTTGTGTAAAGACGGGTGCCGTAAATTGCGTCACCGTTTATTTCTAGCCACTGACCTATCTGAAGGAGTCTTTCCTCCATAATAACGGGAATTGTACCGTCTGCGGCAGGGCCTATGTTAAGAAGGAAGTTTCCGCCCTTTGAAACAAGCTCGACCAGCATTTCAATAAGCTCTTTTGCCGAAAGGTAGTCCTCTGTTGTTTCTATCCTGTTAAGACCGAAGGAGCGTCCTATGCCTCTGCATTCCTCAAAGGGACGGTCAAGCTCAACATCCTCAATTTTTCTGCCCTCTTCAATATAGCCGTATTCGGTGGTGAAATTTCCGCCGAGCCTTCCTCTCGTTTCCTTGCCCCAACGGTCATTGGGAACTATATATTCCTTGACGGGAGATTCGTTATAAAGCCAGGTGAGAAATTCCGTCGAATGCCAGACGGAGCTGGGATGATCCCATTCACCGTCTGTAAAAAGGGTAGAGGGCTCATATTTCGTGATAAGCTCCTTGAGCATGGGATGAAGATGCTTTAATGCATATTCCTCGGGGTCTTTTAGATAAAGAGGATGGAACCATTCGTAGACGGAGTGATATACACCGAAGCGCACTCCCGTGTCCTTCATAGCTTCCTTTAGCTCCATAAGAAAATCCCTGTGAGGGCCCACATCTGCGCTGTTCCAGTTCCATGCGTGCTCTGTCTTAAAAAGACAGAAGCCGTCGTGGTGCTTTGAGGTGATATTTATGTATTTCGCGCCTGATCTCTTAAAAAGCTCCGCCCACTGAGAGGCATCAAAAAGCTCGGCTCTGAAGCCGTCAACGAAATCCGTATATTTATATTTCTCACCGTAATTTTTCTCGTGCCACTGCTTTGTGGAAAGCTCGGGCTGCTTTTCAAGCTGCCACTGATACCATTCTGCATACTGACCCTTTGCGGTGTAGGCGGGAACGGAATAAAGTCCCCAATGGATAAAAATACCGAATTTTGCATCGGCAAACCATTCGGGAACGGGACGGGAATTAAGGGATTCCCAGTTGTTTTCATATTTCATGGCATAGTGCTCCTTTGTGTTTTTTATAATTATAGATTATTAAACACTTTTATGCAATTATTTTTTTTAATTTCCTATTGCGGAAAGGACTCTTCTTTGTGTATAATATAATATATTTTTAATTTGTGTGAGGTTTTGTTATGCTGGATTCTTTGATCAAAGCCATATTGAATTATGCCGTAAAAAAAGGTCTTATCGAGGAAGAGGACAAGGTATACTGTGCCAACGGTATAATTGCTCTTTTCGGAAAAAACGATTATGATGCATCGGCTGATGCCTTCGAGGGCAGTCTTTCCGAAATTCTTGATGCCTTCTGCGATGAAGCCGTTAAAGCGGGACTTATTGACGGAGGTACCGTATCGAGAGATCTTTTCGATACAAAAATTATGGGAGTTCTTACCCCCCGCCCCTCTGAAATCATAAAGAAATTCAAGGCTCTTTATGAGGAGGACCCCGTTAAGGCTACCGACTGGTATTATGAATTCAGCGGGGACACAAACTATATACGCCGTGACAGAATTGCGAAGATCCTCAAGTGGCAGCAGACGGGTGAATACGGTACTCTCGATATTACCGTTAATCTTTCAAAGCCCGAAAAGGATCCCAAGGCTATTGAGGCTGCAAAGAATCTTCCTCAGGTGGGCTACCCCAAATGTATGCTCTGCCGTGAATGTGAGGGCTACAGCGGAAGACTTGATTTCCCCGCCCGTCAGAATCACAGGATCATTCCCGTTACAATAAATAATTCCGATTGGTTTATGCAGTTTTCTCCCTATGTTTATTATAACGAACACTGCATCGTCTTCAATTCCGAGCATACCCCAATGACCATAGACAGAAGTGTTTTCGGAAAGCTTCTTGATTTCATTACCGTTTTCCCCCATTATTTCCTCGGCTCAAATGCCGATCTTCCCGTGGTCGGCGGCTCAATTCTCAGCCACGAGCATTTTCAGGGCGGAAACTTTGAATTCGCAATGGAAAGAGCACCCATTGAAAAGGAGCTTCATTTTGACGGCTTCCCCGAAATCAAGGCGGGTATCGTAAAATGGCCTATGTCAACAATAAGACTTGTTTCCGCCGATAAGGACAGCATTATTGAGCTTTCCGACAGGATTCTTAAAAAGTGGAGAGGCTATACCGATGAGGAGGCTTTCATTTTTGCCGAAACAAAGGGTGAGCCTCATAACACCATAACTCCCATCGCAAGAAGAAGAGGGGAGCTTTACGAAATGGATCTTGTCCTCCGAAATAATATCAGAACGGACGAGCATCCCTTCGGCGTTTACCATCCCCACGAGGAGCTTCATCACATCAAGAAGGAGAACATCGGTCTTATAGAGGTTATGGGACTTGCCGTTCTTCCTCCGAGATTAAAGGACGAGCTTGAGGCTGTCGAAAAATGTATTCTTTCAGGCGGTGACCTCAAAGCCGACGCTCTTACCTCTCATCATGCCGATTGGGTGAATTCATTTATCGGAGAATATGAATTTACAGAGGAAAACTGTATGGATATCCTTAAGGATGAGGTCGGTAAGGTATTTTCTCAGGTGCTTGAGCACGCAGGCGTTTATAAGAGAACCCCCGACGGCTTAAAAGCCTTTATGAGATTTATTGAAAGTGTTTGACAGATGTTTTTTATTGTGATATTATGAAATTATAAAGGAGTTGTCATTATGAAAAATGTGCGTAAAACAGTAAGTTTAATTCTTGTAGCAGCAATGGTTTTCTCTTTCTTTGCATTAACTGCAGCTGCAGCTGATGTATGTAACCACAACTATTCAGCCACTCTTGTAGCTCCCACCTGTGTAGAAGACGGATATACCTTATATGTCTGCGGAAACTGCGGTGATAACTATAAGGACTATAAGAACGGCAGACCTGCTCTCGGACATACCTACGGCAGCTGGAAGGTTCTTGTTAAGGCTACCTGTGAGGAAGAGGGATATGAACAGCGTGACTGCTCCGTTTGCGGTGCATCTGAAGTCAAGACCATCGGTATTCTCACTCACACTGATGCAGATACCAACGGCAAATGCGATTACTGCAACACCGAGCTCGGCTTCCACAGCAGTGTAAGCCCCTTTGACTGGCTTATTGCTCTGTTTAATTTCATCAGACAGTGGTTCGCTGATCTCTTTGCATAATTAAAATAAAAGCTGCTTCACCGATAAAGTGAAGCAGTTCTTTTTTTGTAACAAAACCGCCGTTCCCGAAAAAGGGGAGCGGCGGGAATTTTTATGCAGAAAACAGCGGTCATTCAATAAATAAAAACGGAAAAATCCGGTTTATTCCAAAGCATTGCCGTTTTTATCAAAAAGTGGAAGCTTTTCAATGTATTTTATGTCATCCCTCTTTGTTGCATCGCCCTCTGCGAGAATAGCGAGCTTTCCGCAGATTATACCGCCTGCCTTTTCAACAAGCTGCTCAAGAGCATAAAGAGATTCTCCCGTTGAGATAACATCGTCAACTATTAAAATTCTCTTGCCCTTCATAAGATCGGCATCTGCCGTGTCAAGATAAAGAGTCTGCTCCTTTGCTGTTGTAATTGAACGGACCTTTGCTTCAAAAACACCTGTCATATAGAGCTTCGGTGCTTTTCTTGCCAGCATATATTTTTTATCGCCGTTAAGTCTTGCCATTTCGTGAACAAGGGGAATTCCCTTTGCCTCGGCTGAAATGAGGTAGTCATATTCGGGTGCCATACTGAGAAGCTTTTCGGCACAGGCAGTTGTGAGCTCTGTGTCGCCGAAAATAACAAAAGCACCTATCATAAGCTCCTCGTTAAGGGGGCAGAGAGGCAGGTTTCTTTCACAGCCGGCAATATTCATGGTATAATGCATATACATCTTCCTTCCGGATTAAATTACTCTCTTATTATATAATCCGAAAAAGGGAAAAGTCAATAAATTATCCTGAAAAGTCTTCAATTAAGCTGAAAAGCTCCGCTTCCGTAAGATTTCCGATACCCTCTTTAAGTGCTGTTTGATCCTTTTCGGGGAAATGCTTTATATCTGAATCGAGAATGCTCAGCGGTTCTTCTCCCTCTGAAAAAACAGCAAGCTTTCCGTCATATTCCTTAAGCGTATAAAGTGTCGGAGCTTCTTTTTTTTCACCGAAATATATCCCTGTAATAAGAATGGAAATAAGACAGATGCAAAGAAGAATGTACACGGATGATGAATTTTTGTTCATTATATCAACTTCTTAATATATTTTTAAAAATATTTGGCAAATTTTTTTTAAAATATACTAAACATTTCTGAAAATATATGTTATACTATACCTCGTATATGGAAAAATACAGCTTTTTTACATAAATCAATAAAAAAAGGATGAGTGATTTGAGTAAAGAAAATACAGCTCCCGCAAAAAAGAAAAGGAGAAAAAAGAAAAAGCCTATGAGCCGCGGACTTACTGCGTTTCTCACAGCCTTTCTTATGCTCTTTATGATAGGTGTTCTCACTGCGGGAATAATCGTTCTTGACATCTTCACCGATGTGGGACTTCTTAACATCGGAAGAAATCCTGACGATGAGATTGCAGGTGTAGACTATATAGACCTTAATAACTATATAGCAAATCAGAGCCAGACTACAATTATCTACGGCTACACGGCTGATAATGAAGAGGTTGAAATTGCCCGTCTTCACGGTGCGGAAAACCGCGAATGGGTAGACCTTGAGGAGGTTTGTCAGGATCTTCAGGATGCCGTTGTCGCTCTCGAGGATAAGCGTTTCCCCGAGCATAAGGGCGTTGACTGGATAAGAACCATCGGTGTTGTTGTCAAATACAGCTTCTCTCAGGGCGGTTCGACCCTTACTCAGCAGCTTATAAAGAACCTTACAGGTGAAAACGAGGGTACATTCGTAAGAAAATACAAGGAGATCAAAAATGCCCTTGCCCTTGAAAGACACTTTGATAAGGATGAGATTCTCGAAGCATATCTTAATACCATTTACCTTGATATGGGCTGCTACGGTATAAAGACGGGTGCCGAATATTATTTCAATAAGAGTGTAAGCGAACTTACTCTTATGGAAAGTGCAATTCTTGCATCCATAACAAAGGCTCCGAGAGGCTTTAACCCGATAGTAAACTATGAGGATAACAGAGAAAGAGCCACGACCTGTCTTTATTATATGCTTGAAGAGGGTTATATTACTCAGGAAGAGCTTGATGCCGCTTTAGAGGAAGAGGTTGTTTTCTACGGTGAAAACCGCAGGGAAGAGGCTGTGACAGATGAGGACCTTGTTGTTGAAACTGAGTATAACAGCTACTATGTTGACCTTGTCATCGAACAGCTTATCGATGACCTCAGAGAGCAGTACGGCTACAGTGAATCAGAGGCATTCCGAAAGGTATATTACGGCGGTCTCCGTGTTTATGCAGCTCTTGATATGAGTATTCAGGATGAAATTGAATATGTATATGAAAACAGAATAACCTTCCCCAAGGAAGAGGATACTGAAGAGAATCCCGCAATTCAGTCCTCAATGGTTATTCTTGATTATGAAGGAAGAATCGTTGCGACCGCGGGCAGACTCGGTAAAAAGGTAGGCGACAGAACTCTTAATATCGGTACATCCTCACCCAGACAGCCGGGTTCCTGTATCAAGCCCCTTTCCGCATATGCTCCCGCAATAGAGCTCAACTATTGTACATGGTCAACATATATCCCCAATTACGGTATTTCTCTTAAGAGTGAAGCTAAGCCCTGGCCCACAAACTACGGCGGTGTAACGGGTAGCATTGATGACCTCAAGAATCTTCCTCAGGCAATAGCCCCCTCGCTTAATACCATTCCCGCCAGAATCATTGAAATGATGACTCCCACGAGAAGCTTCAGCTTCCTTCGTGACCGTTTCCATCTTTCAGATCTTGTTGAGGGAGATGCCGATTATGCTCCTCTTGCTATCGGTGCTATGAACTACGGTCTTACCTGTCTTGATATGGCGGCGGCTTATGTAACCTTCGGTAACGGCGGTGTTTATTATAAGCCCTGGTGCTATTATAAGGTTACAAATGCGGCGGGTGATGAGGTTATTCTTGAGCCTAACCGTGAAGGCGAGCAGGTCATTTCCTCCGGCACTGCAGATGTTATGCTTCAGCTTCTTAAGTGCGTTATAACCTATCCCAACGGTACAGGCGGTGCTTATGCTGTTCAGGGACAGGAAAACTGGGCAAAATCAGGTACAACATCAGATAACAAGGATAAATGGTTCTGCGGCGGTACAGGTTATTATGTAGGCTGTGCTTGGACAGGATTTGAAAAGGTACAGAAGGCTATAAATACCTCATATTACGGACAGAATCCCGCAGGTAAGGTTTATAAAGAGGTTATGAACCGCATCCATGACGGTCTCGAATATAAGGGCTTTGAAATGGGTGACGAGGTAGTAAGAAGAACATACTGCACGGCAACGGGACTTCTTGCAAATGCCGACTGCTCAGGCGCAACAGGCTGGTATAAGGTAGATCATCTTCCGAGAGTCTGCTCAGGCTGTTCAGGTGAATCAACTCCCTCCGGAGGAAACCAGGGCGGTCAGCCCGGTGAGGATGTAACCGATCCGAACTATGAGATCCCCGAATTTTAATCAGGAGTTTGTATGATAATTCTTGCAGTAGATTACGGCGATGTCAGAACAGGCGTTGCTGTCTGTGATAAAAGTGAATTTCTGGCTTCTCCCGTAGGTGTTATAACGGAACGCAATGCCGATAAGCTTGCTTCTCTTATAAGTGATAAGGCAAAGGAGCTTAAGGCCGAGGAAATTGCCGTCGGTCTTCCTAAAAATATGGACGGTTCAGAGGGCTTTCGGGCAGAGGCCTGTAAGGAATTTGCAAAGAAGCTTGAAGAACTCAGCGGAATAAAAACAGTTCTCCGTGATGAAAGGCTTACAACTGTCAGTGCTCATAAATTTATGAGTATGAATGATATAAGAGGCTCAAAAAGGAAGAACACTGTCGATGCAGTTTCCGCTGTTATAATTCTTGAAGATTATCTTGCGTACAGGAAAAATCACAGATGATGTAAAACGGCTAAAAAAGGCGTAAATAACAAGACTTCGGAGAAAAACGGTAAGTTTCCGAAGTCTTTTATTTTTTGTGTATAAAGCGGTATTTTAAGTCCGATTTTTTAAAAGTAAAAAGTATTGTGCAAGATTCAGGTAAATTCAGCTATTTTTTTCTGAAAAGAGACTTTTTTCAGCCGATATAAAAAACAAAAAGAGCTGTAAAACGAATTTGATATAATCCCCTTAAAGTAGACACTTGAAATAACCAAAAAGTTTCAAGACTACTTTAAGGGGATTTTTTTCTATGTCAAAAGCAAAAATAAGTTATGAGCAAAAATTAGAAACAGTATTGCAATA
>SVOV01000041.1 GCA_015066205.1 Oscillospiraceae bacterium | reverse complement strand
GCTCCCATACGAAAGAAGTACCGATTCACCCGTTCTCAATCCAAGCCGAAGGCTCGGTATATCATCAGCGAAGCTGTATATCATCACGCGCCAGCGTGCATATCATCACCGCAGGTGCATATCATCACCGCAGGTGCATATCATCAGCGAAGCTGTATAAAGACAGAGCGTAAGCGGAACAAGGCGAAGCCTTCCGATTTTATTCTTTATTCTTTATTCTTTATTCTTTTATAAAAATCATTTCTTTCCAAAGGAGAAAATTATGAACAAAACAAAACACGACGCAGGAGCGGACAACCGCACTCCCTCTATCCCCCAGTATTTTTCATGGATAAACAACACCAACGAGGGCTCCACCGAGGAGCAGACCCTCGTAAATCTTGAATTCTTCCGATACTTGAAGGACACCTACGGTATGGAAATAAAGATCTATGCCTGGGATGCGGGAAATTTCGACGGAGCAAGCGAGGGCTACGGAAACCGGCAGGGAGAAAAATTCCGCGCCCAGTACCCCGAGGAGTATAACAATGTAGTAAAAAAGGCAAAGGAAATCGGCATCCGTATGGGGCTGTGGGGCAGTCCCGACGGCTTCGGTGACGACGAAAAGACCGAAAAGGAAAGATTCGAGTTCTTCGTGCACCTGTGCCGTGACCATAATTTCTCTCTTTTCAAATTAGACGGCGTATGCGGGACACTGCGCCCCGAAAAGGCAGGGCTTTTTGCCGAAATGCTCCGTGAATGTCGAAAATATTCCCCCGACCTTATAGTCCTCAACCACCGCCTTGACCTCTATGAAGCCGAAAAGCATGTCACTACATATCTATGGAACGGACATGAAACTTATGTTGATGTGTCACAGGGAAATACAAAGACCTGTATGCACCACCGAGGCTTTATGTTCGACCGAGGACATACGGACAATTTAGAGCGCCTTGCAGAGGATCACGGAGTCTGCATATCCTCGGGAATAGACTATTTCGAGGACGAGCTTATCTATCAGGCATTCAACCGCTCTCTTATACTTGCCCCCGAGACCTACGGCAACCCTTGGCTTATGAGAGATGACGAGCTGCCGAAATTCGCCCGCATATATAATCTTCACAAAAGAAACGCATCCATCCTCACAGAGGGTAAGCTTCTCCCCGAAACCTGGGGCAATAATGCCTGCTCAAGAGGTACTAAAACAAAGAGATTCGTTTCAACGGGCAATAACTCATGGGAAGAAAAGACCCTTTTCCTTGACATAAGGGAAACGGGCATTGACACCGAGGAAAGGGTGGCTGTCAACATCCGCCATCCCTATGAAAAGCATTTAGGCTTTTTCAGTCCCTGCGATACCGTTGAGATCCCCCTTATGCCGTTCAGAGCCTGCCTTATTGAAATTGCGGCAGAAAAAGAGGCAGAGCCCGTAATAAAGGGCGCTGAATACGAAATTATAAAGGAAGCCCCCGACGGCACACCCGAGGAGATAAAAGTGCTGTATTCGGACGGTGAGGATATGGTGCTCATTAAAAACGGTGCCGAAAGCTTCTTCAAAAAGGGCGAAAAGACGGACATTTCCGAAAGAGCGCCTGTTCTTCTCGGAGAGCTGAAAGACCGCTCGGAGAGTGCAGAAAACGGCGAATTTTTATATGAAACCGCAATGTATGCCATAACCAATGACTGCCTCGAAAAGAGAAGCCTTATCCGCTCGGGAGAAACAAAGATACCCGAGGTAAAAAACGCAAGAGATGCCTTCTTTAATCAGAAATTATACCGTCTTCGCGGACTTGAAGCGGAAAATATGTTCGACGGCAGGGATGACACCTTCTATGATTCACAGTCAAAGACCTACTGCGACAACGATCTTCGTATAAACGGCGGCTGTCTTCGTGTCGATTTCGGCGAAGCACTTGACTGCGACAGCGTGGAAATTGAGTTCTTCTCCTCGGACACACCCACAAGAGAGGTGGAAATTCAGTCCGTGCCCCTTTATGCGGAATTCTCCGAAGATCTCAGGGAGTGGAAAATCAGTGAAAAGGCAGATATCACGGAAAAGGAAGACTATACAGCCGAGATAATCCGCTTCACCGTACACACCACCTACCCCCTCAAGGGCAAGAAGCTCATTTCCTCATACGGAATAAACGGCAGAATAAGATATTTAAGGATACCCAAGCCCGTTGACAGAATATATCATATAAGGCTCATTAAGGACGGCAAATCTCTTCCCCTTAAAAGCCCGAAAGCCAATAATATGCAGGCGCACTACCGCTATAAGAAGACAGGCACCGTCCTCACAGGCGAATTCACTCTCCCCGATTATCACCGTCTTCCCCGCCTTGCGGCAGCAGTTGAGGGCGTTCACGGTGCCGAAAGCGTTTATTTAGTCCTCGAAACCGAAAAGGGCTTTTTCGGCTTCCCCGAAAGAGCACCCGAATACAAGGCAAACCAATGGGAGCACGCCGTCGTGGATTCCGACAAAAACAACACATTTTTCTTCCCCCTGCCCGAGGGACTTGAGGGACAGAAAATAAAGCTCCACGCCGTTTTCTCCGACAGAAATAAAGCGAAAAACTGTAAAGTAAACGCCTACCTGACCCCGATACACTAAAGCCAAAAGGAAGGGGCATATCATCACGCGGCAGCGTGCATATCATCAGCGAAGCTGTATATCATCACGCGACAGCGTGCTATTGCCCTGCGGGCAGTGATATTGCCCTGCGGGCAGTGATATTCGTTTCTGCGAAACGAGTGATATCTGTTCCGTCGGAACAGGTGATATATTTTCCTGCGGAAAATGTGAAGGAAGGCTTCGCCTTGTTCCGCTTACGCTCTGTTTTTATACAGCTTTGCTGATGATATACACGCTATCGCGTGATGATATGCACCTTCGGTGATGATATACACACTATCGTGTGATGATATACCAAGCCTTTGGCTCGGATTGAGAACGGCAAAGTCCGGCTTTGCTTCCTCCGAATTCCGAAATCCGAATTTGCGCTTTGCGCATTTCAGTTTTCGGTTATAAGCGACGATATATCTATGGGTGTTGCGTCTGCCCAGAGCTTTTCGAGGTTATAGTATTCTCTCTGATCTTGTAAGAATACATGAATCACAACATCGTGGTAGTCGAGGAGTATCCAGCCTGTTGCCTTGCCCTCTATCTGACGGGGCTCGATTCCCTCGAGTCCCAGCCGGTATTCGACCTCGTCTGCGAGAGCTCTTACCTGCGTATTCGATGTACCTGCGGCAATAACAAAATAATCGGCAACTACTGTGAGTGAGCCTATTTCAAGAACTGTGATCTCTGCAGCCTTTTTGCTGTCAAGTGCCTTTACGGCAATTTCTACTTTCTTATCCATAATATTTTCCTTTCGTTTTATCGGCTCTTGCTGAGAAGAATTTCGTTGTAGCAAGCTACCGTATCGGGGTGTATGGGGCGGGAGTTTCGTGCCAGCTCCTCTATAGTAAAGCGAAGCCCCTCTTCCATTGCATATTCGAGGGAAATTTCCGCTCTTTTTCTCATATCCTCTGCGCCGTCATAATCTCTGTCGGAAGAGATGAAATCGGCGGTAAAAAGTATTTTTTCAAGAAGTGTCATATTCTCTCTTCCCGTTGTATGGTATCTTACTGCCGACACCATTTCTTCGGAAAAGCCGTATTCCTTTTCAAGATACCTTGCTCCCGCAACGGCGTGCCATAATTTCGGGGCGGCAAGCTCTTCTTTCGTAAGAGTTATGTTCTCTTTTTCAAAGAAAGCGAGATATTCCTCTTCTGACAGCTCCTTGAGGATATCGTGGGAAAGGCCCGTGATATATGCCGCTTCCTCGTCACCGCCGTATTTTTTTGCAAGATACAGGGCACTTTGAGCCACAGCGAGAGAATGAACAAAGCGAAAATCCGAAAGTCTTTCTCTGATATCCTTTAATATTTTTTCTTCATTATGCATTTTTATAAAGTCCTTTTTCGTCGATATATGCCCTGACTGTTTTTTCTAAAAAGAGTGAGGTATCCTCATTTTTTTCTATTGCTTCACGAAGCTCGGTGGAGCTGATTTCCAGGGGAACGAAATCTAAAATCTTACATTCTCCGTAAGAGATGAGCTCCCGTTTAGCAAACTCCCGAAGCTTTTCGGTCTTTACGCTGTCCGCTCTTGAAACGCTTATAAGGGTGACAAGAGAAAGTATCTCCTTGTAGCAGTACCATCTGTTGAAGGACAGAAGCTGGTCAGAGCCTATGAGAAGATAAAGCCGACTTTCAGGGAAAAGCTTCTTTACAGCCCTTACGGTATCAACGGTATAGCTTTTGCCCCCTCTTTTTATTTCGATGTCGGAAACCTCGTATTTTTCCTCGGGGAAGGCAAGACGGCACATAGTGAGCCTGTCCGCGGCAGTACCTCCCGAGGTGCTCTTAAAGGGTGACATGGCGGCGGGAATGATAAGCATTTTTTCAAGAGAAAGCTCATCCGTCACAAAATCCGCCAGTCTTTTATGTCCCAGATGCACGGGGTCAAAGCTTCCGCCGAATATACAAATACCCTTACTCATTATTTATCAGTCTTTCGCGGAAGTCTTTTATCTCTTCCTTTTTTATCCTCAAAGGGGGATTTTTTCTTCTTTCCCTGAAGCTTTGCAAGTCTTTTTCTTGCCTTTACGGGGTTTTCTTTCTTCTTTGCGGGCTTCTTTTCCTCGTGAAGCTCCTTATTGTAGCGGTATAAAACCATAACTCCGCCGATTACCTGAACCACCTCACTGCCCGTTTCAGAGGCAAGCTCTTCGGCAGCCTCACGGGGAGTAAGAGGAGATGTTTCGGTAAGCACACGAAGCTTTATAAGCTCTCTTGTACGGAGAGCTCCGTCTGTCTGTTCGATAAGTGTATCGGAGATGCCGCCTTTTCCTACCTGAAAAAGCACATCAAGCGTATTTGCCTGCCCTCTGAGAGCAGCTCTTTCTTTACTTGTCATAAATTACCTCAATTTAATCTTAATTTAATCAATACTCTTGAAATTTTTACAAATGAATAATGAATATTGAATGATGAATAATTTCGGAAGGCTTCGCCTTGCTCCGCTGACGCTCTATGCGGGAGCGGTGAGAGCTCCCCTACGGGTGAGTCGGATTATGCGTTTTCTCTGAATTCCGAAATCCGAAATCCGAATTTGATGCAAAATGTACCATTTTGCATCAGAGTATTTCTTCCAACTTTTTCTTAAGTGCGCGCAGGGAGTTTCCTCTGTGGCTTATGGCATCCTTTTCCTCTGCACTAAGCTCGGCAAAGGATCGCTCTCCCACCATAAAGATGGGGTCGAAGCCGAAGCCGTTTTCACCCTTGGGCTCATAGCCTATTTTTCCCTCACAGGCGCCGGAAACTGCATATTCTCTGCCGTCGGGGAAAACTACCGCGGCAACGGAAATGAAGCGGGCGGTTCTCTTTTCGTCCTCTACGCCCTCAAGCTCCTTTACAAGGTGAGCCATTTTTTCGGGATAGGGGGTGTCTTCTCCCATATATCTTGCGGAATACACACCGGGTCTTCCGTCAAGGGCATCCACAACAAGCCCCGAATCGTCTGCGATACAGGGAAGTCCCGATTCCTTACAGCCTGAACGGGCCTTGAGAAATGCATTTTCGGTAAAGGTTTCCCCTGTTTCCTCAACATCTGAAAGCTCTATTCCCTTTTCAAAATCAAGAAATACATTTATTCCGAGAGGAGAGAGTATTCTGTGAAGCTCTTCTCTCTTCTTTTTATTATGAGTGGCGATTAAAAAATCCAAACAGTCCACCCCTCTTCTTTTTCTTGCTCTCTTCCTCTGCCTTTTCACGGGCGAGTCTTTCGGCTTCTGCCTTTTCACGGGCAAGTCTTTCAGCCTCTGCTTTTTCACGGGCGAGTCTTTCGGCTTCTGCCTTTTCACGGGCAAGTCTTTCAGCCTCTGCTTTTTCACGGGCGAGTCTTTCGGCTTCTGCCTTTTCACGGGCAAGTCTTTCAGCCTCTGCCTTTTCGGCGGCGAGTCTTTCGGCTTCTGCCTTTTCACGGGCAAGTCTTTCGGCTTCTGCCTTTTCGGCTTCAAGTCTTTCGGCTTCTGCCTTTTCGGCGGCAAGTCTTTCGGCTTCTGCCTTTTCGCGGGCGAGTCTTTCGGCCTCTGCCTTTTCGGCTTCAAGTCTTAAAGCTTCAGCTCTCTTTTGTTCCTCATCGTCTTCGATTTCAGCGATGCTCTCTTCACCGCTTTCGGATGCTTCTTCAGATACGATTTCTGTATTTTCTTCGTCTGCGAGAGTGTTTTCTTCAGTGCCTTCTTCTCCGATTTCTTCAGAGTAGGAGTTTTGCGGTCCCGCAGAAGCTGAGCCTTCGCTGTCCCCTTCAGCTTCTCCGACATTTTCGGCGATTTCCCCAAATACCTGAGTAAACAGCTCTTTAAGAGCTTCGGAGCCGTCTTCTTCGTCTTCTTTCGGAGTGTAATTAATGTAGTCTTCAGAGTTGACAAGTTCACTTAAGGTATCCCCTTCCTGATTCATATCCTTTTCTGATGCGGTTTCAAACAGGCTCTTTGCAAAGGCAGAGGGTGAGAAAGGCTGGAGATCATCGATACCCTCACCGACACCTATGAATTTAACAGGCAGTTTAAGGTCATTTTTGATTGAAAGCACAACACCGCCTCGGGCTGTACCGTCAAGCTTTGTGAGAACGATACCCGTAAGCTCGGCAACATTCATAAATTCTCTTGCCTGATTTACGGCATTCTGACCTGTTGTTGCATCAAGCACGAGAAGCACCTCACGGTCGGCATAGGGAAGCTCCTTATCGCAGACACGGTATATTTTTCCAAGCTCGTCCATAAGGTTTTTCTTGTTGTGGAGTCTGCCTGCGGTGTCGCAGATGATGATGTCGCAATCTCTTGCGATACCCGCCTGAATAGTATCATAGACTACTGCGGCGGGGTCTGCGCCCTCCTTATGCTTGATGATGTCAACGCCTGCACGCTGTGCCCAGACATCAAGCTGATCTATAGCGGCGGCACGGAAGGTATCGGCGGCACCGAGAATTACCTTTTTGCCCTGTGCCTTATACATAGCAGCCATCTTGCCTATTGAGGTTGTCTTTCCCGCTCCGTTTACGCCGATTACGAGGATAACGGAGGGAATCGTTACAAGCCCCATATCCTCACCGCCGTCAATAAGCTCGGCAATAATGTTCTGAAGCTCCTTTTTTACATCCGCAGTGCTTTTGAGCTTTTCGCTCTTTACACGGGAGCGAAGCTCCTCAACCACCTGAACGGCGGTATTTACACCGACATCGGACATAACAAGAATTTCTTCAAGCTCTACAAAAAGATCGTCCTCAAATGAATCGAATGCATCAAGCATTTCGTCGATGGCTCCCGCCATCTTGTTTCTGGTCTTACCCAGACCAAAGTTTATCTTACTGAAAATTCCCATATATAGATCCTTTCAATGATAATTTTTTAATATGGTTATAATACCCGCTTCACATCGTTTGACGGAAATTTTATTCACACAAAACAGAATAATTCGGTTGCCAACCTCTCTTAATCCCCCGTTTGACGAGAAATTCTGATTCAAACAAACTTAAAAGCGTAGTTACCTACATATCTAAGCCCCCGTTTGACGAGAAATGTTCATATTTTGCTCAGGTGTCGCCGTTTTTCTTTGGGAATCGGCGGCAGATGAGTGAAATATGGGCATTTATCGGAAAGAGAAGACACTCCCCTCACGCGTCGGATAAAACTAACTTAACAAAGTCTGCACAAACCTCGGGGAAATTTCGCAGAAATTGCCGTAGTTGTTGTTTTCGGCGGTGGCAAGCTGTACATGTGTACTGCGAACCGCCGAAAACAAAGCGCCTTATTACTTTATGAGAAGCAGAGTTTTCAAAGTCTGTACAACAAACAAGTCTATACACTACACCCTTTAATTGCCGCGCGGCAAATACGGTGATTTGTGCGAATCTTTCCCATTTGTGCGAAATTTTCTATTCGTCAAGTTTGAGCTTTGCCACCATTTCTGCGGTTTTGAGCTCGAGAAGCTTTGATACGCCGTGCTCCTGCATTGTTACACCGTAAAGCATATCCGCCTCTTCCATCGTGCCTCTTCTGTGAGTAATAAGAATAAACTGTGTTTCATCGGTCATCATTCTTACATACTGTGCATAGCGAAGCACATTTACATCGTCAAGAGCCGCCTCGACCTCGTCGAATATACAAAACGGCGAGGGTCTTACCTTAAGAATTGCAAAGAGAAGTGCTATTGCGGTAAGTCCTTTTTCACCGCCCGAAAGAAGCGAAAGGGATTTGACATTCTTTCCGGGGGGCTGTGCCTTGATCTCTATGTTACATTCGAGGATATCGGTTTCGTCCTCGAGAATAAGCTCTGCGGAGCCTCCTCCGAAGAGGGCTGTAAAGGTTTCCTTGAAGCCGTTGTTTATTGCTTCAAAGCGGTCGCGGAACTGCTCTGCCATCTTATCGGTAAGCTCCTCTATCATCTTAAGAAGCTCCTTCTTGGATTTTTCCACATCCTCTACCTGTCCCGACAAGAACTCGTAGCGCTGACTTACTTCCTTATACTCTTCTATAGCCGCAACATTTACGGAGCCGAGGGCCTTTATCTGGGCTTTAAGCTCGGAAAGTCTTTTCTGTGCCTTGGGCACGGATTCGATTTCGGGGCTTATCTCCTCAGCCTCTCTTCTTGTAAGCTGATATTCGTCATAGAGCTTTCTTTCGATGTCAAGCTGTTCCTTTTCAAGATATGCCTTTTTCTCCTCAAGGCGGACTATTTCACCGCCTATCTTTTCTCTTTCCTCGCTCTTTACCTTTTCGAGAGCACGGTTGTCGGTGACACTCTTTTCAAGCTCCTCACGCTGTTTTATAAGCTCTCTTATCTTATTTTCATTGAGAACTATCTGTTCTCTTATTTCGGCGGCCTTATTTCTTGTGTTTTCGGCTTCAAGGAGAAGAGCCGCGTTTTTCTTTTCAAGCTCCTCTTTTTCCTTAAGAAGGACTGCCTTTCTTTCCGTGGCATCGTCGATTCGCTTGAGAAGAGAATTGATGCTTTCCTTTCTTGCCTCGCCTTCCTTTACGAAAGCTACGATTCCGAGATTTACTCTTGATATTTCATCGTTGAGGGCTTCTCTTTCCTTGAGAAGAGAATCTCTTCCGCCCGTAAGGCTTGAAAGCTCATTTTCCTTTTCCTGCTTTTCGGCTGAAAGCCTCTTTTCGGATTCGGCGGCACCCTGTGCCATCTGCTTTACGGAATTCAGTCTGAAAAGGGCTCTTTCCTTTTCCTTTATGAAGTCCTCCTTATCTCTTAAAAGAGCGGCTTTTCTGTTTTCTGTTACGGAAAGCTCACTTTCGATGCGAAATTTCTCTTCACCCGCACGAAGAATTTCTCCCTGTGAGCCCTCAAGGTCTGCCTTTGCCTTTGAAAGCCCCTCTGCGGCATCCTTAAGAACTGCGTAGCTGTCGGAAACCTTGGAGGAGAGCTCCTCGCAAAGGGTCTTCAGCTTTTCAATTTCCGTTCTTCTTGCAAGAAATCCCGCATTATTTATCTTCGAGCCGCCCGTCATTGAACCGCCCGCATTTATGACCTGTCCGTCAAGGGTCACTATCTTGAACTTATAGTTATATTTCTTTGCAAGGGAAATTGCACAGTCAAGATCCTCACAGACTGCAATTCTTCCGAGAAGGGATTTTATTATTTCGTTATACTCGCTGTTGGTCCTTACAAGCTTATAGCAAAGGTCAACAAAGCCGAAATGATCGTCAAGATCCTTTTCCTC
The DNA here is from genome assembly GCA_015066205.1 of Oscillospiraceae bacterium. Taxonomy (GTDB): domain Bacteria; phylum Bacillota; class Clostridia; order Oscillospirales; family Acutalibacteraceae; genus RUG806. Next base: position 14,172 of record SVOV01000041.1, on the reverse strand, counting down.
GAGAATTCTTCCCTTTACGGCATTGAGAGGTAAGAAGGTGGCTCGTCCGCCGTGGGAGCTTTTCAGCATATTGATAGCCTTTTTTGCATCGTTTTCCGTTTCTGTTACGATGTCCTGAATAGCATTCCCGAGGGCGGTCTCAACTGCTGTCTGATACTTTTCGTCAACCTCGATAAGAGAGGACAGTGTTCCTCTGATTCCCGTGAGAGTACCTCTTGAAAACTCCTTGAGGACTGCCTTTACGCTTCCCTGATAGCCGTCCATATTCTTTTCGGTGTCCTGTAAGAATCTCAGCTTCGATTCCTGTGACATCAGTTCAAGCTTCAGGCTGTCATTTTCCTTTTTACGGGCATCGTGCTTTTCCTCTGCCTTTCTCAGGCGAAGCTCGTAGCCTGCGGCGGCATTGGAAAGCTCCTCGCATTTTTCCTTTGCCTGTTCCGTTTCCTTTTTCTTTGCTTCGATCTGAGTGAGCACCTCGGAAATGCTCTTTTCACGCTCCGATATATCCGAGTCAAGACCCTTTATTCTGTTTTCGATCTCCTCTGAAGAGGAGGCTGCTGCAGCAAGAGCCGTCTGAGCCTTTGAAAGCTCAAGAGTCAGTGCCGAGAGCTCGTCGGTCTTTATGTTATAGTCATTTGCATAGGTCTCGTCGTTCTTTTTAAGACCCGAAAGCTTTTCGGAAAGGCTTTTCAGCTTTTCGTTTTCGTTTTCTATTTTTTTATCGTTTTCCTTTATCTCTGCCTCGAGAGCTTCGATTTCCTTTTTGATGTCGGTATCGGTATTTTCCTCTGTCTCAAGCTCTCTTTCAATGCGAAGAGCCGTTTCCCTGTTATGCTCAACGCTGTTTTCGTAAACGGCGGCGGTATTTTCGAGAGAAGAAGCCTGTTCCTCAAGGGCGGAGCGGTCATTTCTTATATTTTCCATTGAGATATTGATATCCCTTGTGCCCTGGGCCGCATTATCGATACTGCGGGATATCATTTCGAGAGCTTCTCCCGCCTCTTCATACTGGGCACGGGCTATCTCTATCTTATGGCTCTGCTCCTTGATAAGCCCCGCCGATCTGCTGAGGGTATTCACCCAGAGTCCTATTTCAAGCTCCTTTTTCTCACCCGCAAAAACAAGGAACTGCTGTGCCTTGATGCTCTGCTTTTCGAGAGGGCCTACACGGGCCTGTAATTCGGAAACTATGTCACGGAGTCTTACGAGGTTTTCCTCTGCCTGATCAAGTCTTTTCACCGCATCCGCACGGCGGTAGCGGTAGGCTGAGATTCCTGCCGCCTCTTCAAGCATATCACGGCGGTTTTCACTCTTTGCGGAGACCATTTCCTCAATTCTGCCCTGTCCGACCATTGAATAGCCGTCACGGCCGAGGCCCGTATCCATAAACAGCTCATGGACATCCTTGAGTCTTACGGTGTTTCCGTTTATGAGATAGGCGCTGTCACCCGAGCGGTAATATCTTCTTGTGACAGTTACCTCTTTTTCGGGATTTGAGAGTGCACCGTCAGAGTTATCAAGCTTCAGGGTGACCTCGGCAAAGCCCTGAGGACGGCGGTCCTTTGTACCGCTGAAAATAACATCCTCCATCTTTGAGCCTCGAAGGCTCTTTGTGGACTGCTCACCAAGTACCCAGCGGACAGCGTCGGCAATATTGCTCTTACCCGAGCCGTTAGGGCCGACAACGGCTGTAACACCCTTGCCGAAATTGAGCTCTATTTTATCGGGGAAGGACTTAAAGCCCTGCATTTCCAATGCTTTAAGATACATCTTTTTTACCTTTCCTTAATTTATAATCATTATAATATTTTACTATATTATTAAAACATCATATTGTGCTGTGTTATCATCGGGAACAAGGCGGATTTTTTTGCCTTTTTCACCGAAATAAAGAATGTTGCTTTTTTTATGACCGCCTGCTTTTGATAAGTCCCTTGAACATACGGACAGGGTATATTCACCGTCGGGAAGACCCTCTAACTTTTCTTCAATTTTGTCTTTATATATTTCAGCTTCAACAAGCTCTCTGAAAGCGGGGTGGTACACACCCGCAACGAAGCCCTCTTCAACATTTCCGCCCGAATGAAGACCGAGCCTTATGACCCGTATGCCGTTTTCATTGAAAAGGCGAAGAAGCTTTGAACAAAGCTCTACTGCTTCCGACAGTGTCGGCGGGGTATATTCTCCCCTTTCATAAAGCTTTTCAAGAGCGGTCCCCTGAAGCACCGCCGTGGGATATATCCTTACGGTATCGGGCTTCATTTCAACAAATTTTTTTGCTGTATATATGTCCTTTTCGCTGTCGCTCGAGAAAAGACCCGTCATCATCTGAAGACCCAGAGAAAAGCCTGCTTTCTTTATGAGCTCTGCCGCTTTTTCGGTGTCCTCGGGAGTGTGTCCTCTCTCATTTTTTATGAGAACCTCCTCACACATACTCTGTGCGCCCAATTCTATTGAGGTTACGCCGTATTTCTTTAACAGTGCGAGCTTGTTTTCATCGATGCAGTCGGGACGGGTTGAAATTCTTATGCCCTTGAAATGAGTTCCGATAAAGGGCTTTACCGTTTCAAGGTAATTTATCATAAGAGACTCTTCTATAGCTGTGAATGAGCCTCCGAAAAAGGCGATCTCGCTGTTATTTATATCGTGGTTCCCCTTTATTGCCGTATTCACGGCTGAAAGGATCTCTTCTTTTGTGAGAGCTCCGCATTTTCCCGATATCGTCTTCTGATTACAGAAGATACAGGCATTGGGACAGCCGAGATGCGGCACGAAGAGAGAAACATTTATATGCTTCATTCCTTTATCCCCATTAAAAGAAGCGCTTCTCTTGCCGCCGCCTGCTCTGCTTTTTTCTTTGAGGGGCCCGTTCCCTGACCTATGCAGTTGGAATTGAGGTACACCTCGACCGTGAATTCCTTGCTGTGGTCGGGACCGCTTTCGGCAACAAGACGGTAGGTCAGGTGCTCGTCGGGGTTTTTCTGAATGACCTCCTGCAGCATCGTTTTATAATCCGTTGCGCTTTTTACATCCGTTGTGGCACCCGATACGAAGCGGAGAACGAATTTCTTTGCCTCTTTCATACCGCCGTCAAGATAAATTGCGGCAATTACGGATTCAAAGGCATCGGAAAGAATCGAGGGGCGCTCTCTTCCGCCTGTCATATTTTCGCCCTTACCGAGAAGTATGTATTCTCCGAGATTTATCTCTCCCGCAAAAACGGCAAGGGATTTTTCACATACCGCATTTGCACGAAGCTTTGTCAGCTCTCCCTCGGGACGGTCCTTAAGTGTTGAAAAAAGATATTCCGCAGTAATGAAGCCGAGAACGGAGTCGCCTAAAAATTCCAGTCTCTCATTATCCCCCGTGCCTGTTCTTTCGTTGGCATAGGAGGAATGAGTGAGAGCACGGCGAAGAAGCTCCTTGTTTCTGAATTCATATCCTATATTTTTTTCGAGTTTTTCCATAACAGCTCTTTCTTTCCTGTTTTTACGGATCACATTCCGTTTTCTTCGAGGTATTTTCCGAGAGAATTCATTGCCCTTTCGCAGATTACGGCATAGCGTTCTCTCTTATCCCTTATTTTTTCACCGAGAGGCGGCAGAAGTCCTATTGCCGCTCCCATAGGCTGATAGTTTTTGGTTTCGGTGTTTTCAACATACCGTGACAGGGCACCGAGCATTGTATCCTCGGGGAGAAGAAGCATTTCCTCTCCGAGATATCTTTTTGCGGCATTGATACCTGCTATTATTCCCGCCGCCGCAGATTCCATATAGCCCTCAACTCCCGTCATCTGACCTGCAAAGAAGATATCGGGATGCTCCTTCATATTGAAATGGTGAGTAAGCACCCTCGGAGCATTTATAAATGAATTTCTGTGCATTACTCCGTAACGGACAAACTGCGCATTTTTCAGCGCGGGAATCATTGAAAAGACTCTCTTTTGCTCGGGGAATTTAAGATTTGTCTGAAAGCCTACGAGGTTATAAAGAGTGCCCTCGCGGTTTTCCTTACGAAGCTGTAATACTGCCCAGGGGCGGTGGCCCGTTCTCGGGTCAACGAGCCCTACAGGCTTCATAGGGCCGAAGCGGATGGTATTCTCCCCTCTTTTTGCCATTATTTCAATGGGCATACAGCCCTCATATATTTCCTTGTTTTTTTCAAAATCGTGGAGTATTACGCTTTCGGCATTGATAAGCTCCTTATAAAAGCCTTCATACTCCTCCTTATTCATCGGGCAGTTGATGTAATCATCCTCTCCGCCCTTATCGTATCTTGACTGATAAAAAGCCCTTGACATATCTATTGATTCCGCACTGACTATGGGGGCGGCGGCATCATAGAAGCTCAGATTATCGGAGCAAAGGCTCTTTATATCCTCACTTATGCTGTCGCTTGCAAGAGGGCCTGCGGCAACTATGACAATTCCGTCACGGGGAATTTCACACATTTCCTCTCTTATAATTTCTATAAGGGGATTTTCTTCAATTTCTCCCGTTACCATTTCGGAGAAATCGTCACGGTTGACGGCGAGAGCTCCCCCTGCGGGGACTGCCGTGGCTTTTGCACATCTTACGGTGATACTTCCGAGAGCCTCCATTTCATTTTTGAGAAGCCCTGCGGCGGAATCGGGACGCGCCGCCTTAAAGGAATTGGAGCACACCAATTCACATAAGTTTTCGCTTTTATGGGCAGGGGAGAATTTTACGGGCTTCATCTCGTAAAGACGGCATTTTATTCCTCTTTTTGCAATCTGCGTTGCCGCTTCAACACCCGCAAAGCCTCCGCCTATAACTGTTATAAAATCATTCTTCATTTTTATCCTGCTTTTTTCCGCCTTTTTTCTCGTAGCCGCATTTTTCGTCAAGGCATCTTATTACATTTCCTCTGCCTCTGAAAAGCGTCTTTCCGCAGTCGGGGCATTTGTCGCTTATGGGCATATCCCAGGTCATAAAGGTACATTCGGGATAGCCTGAGCAGCCGTAGAAGGTATGTCCCTTTTTGGATTTCTTGCTTATCATCTTATTTCCGCAGAGAGGACAATTACCATCTATCTCAACTACAAAGGGCTTTGTGAATTTACATTCGGGATAGCCGGGACAGGCAAAGAATTTACCGAATCTTCCCACCTTTACAACAAGGTTTCTTCCGCACTTTTCACAGGGGATGTCGGTCTTATCCTCTTCAAGGCTTATTTTTACGCCCTCCATTGATGCCTTTGCCTTTTTGAGATTTTCTTCAAATTCATCATAGAAGCCGTGGAGCATTTTTATATAGTCGTAACCGCCCTCCTCTATCTTATCGAGGTCGGCTTCCATACCTGCGGTGAATTTCGTATTTACTATTTTGGGGAATTTCTCCTTAAGAAGAGTGACTATGGCAGTGCCGAGCTCTGTGGGAGCGAGAAGCTTTTTCGATTCTCTCACAACATAGTCACGGTCAAGAATTATTGAAAGAATGGAAGCATAGGTACTGGGTCTTCCCACGCCTGTTTCCTCAAGTGTCTTGATAAGAGCGGCTTCGGAGTAGCGTGCGGGGGGCTGGGTGAAATGCTGTTCCTCCTTTATGTCGCGAACCTTGAGCACTGCGCCCTCGGTAAGCTCGGGAAGAACGGAGGCACTCTCCTCGTCCTCGGAATTATTATCGTAAAGGGTGCTGTAGCCGTCAAAGCGGACTGTATAGCCCGAGGCTGTGAAAACGCAGAAGCTGTCTGCATTTTCTTCCTTTTGCGCTCTGATCTCTGCCTTTGTTGTATCCTGAATACAGTTTGCCATAAGGGAGGCTACAAAACGGCACCATATGAGGTTATATATCTTATACTGCTCACTTGTAAGAGAGGATTTCACGCTGTCGGGAGTGAGGGTGACATCGGAGGGTCTTATTGCCTCGTGTCCGTCCTGTGCGCCCTGTCTTGTCTTGAAATAACGGGGCTTTTCGGGGAGATACTTTTCGCCGTAGGTCTCCTTAATGAACTGATTGCCCTGCGCACGGGATTCCTCGGAAATACGGAGAGAGTCCGTTCTCATATATGTTATAAGACCGAGAGAGCCGTGGCCTGCTATTTCAACACCCTCGTAAAGCTCCTGTGCCACCTTCATTGTTCTCTTTGCGGTAAAGCCCAGTCTTTTTGAAGCCTCCTGCTGAAGAGTTGAGGTGATAAAGGGGGGCGAGGGCTGTTTCTTTCTTACGCCCTTTTTAACGCTTCCGACGGTAAACACCGCGCCGTCAAGCTTTTCAAGTATCTTATCCGTGCCCGCTTTGTCACTAAGCTTTATCTTTCCTGTTTCGTCACCCCAGAAGGCTGCCTTGAAATTCTTTTTTGAGGGAGGCGCCGAGAGCACTGCATCTATTGTCCAGTATTCCTCGGGAACGAACTTCTTTATTTCCTCCTCACGGTCAACGATAAGTCTTAAGGCAACGCTCTGTACTCTTCCCGCAGAAAGACCTCTTCTTATCTTCTGTGAGATAAAGGGAGAGAGCCTGTAGCCTACAAGACGGTCAAGAATTCTTCTTGCCTGCTGGGCGTTTACAAGATCAAGGTCGATCTTTGAGGGATTCTTTATTCCTGCGGTAACGCTGTTTTTATTTATTTCATTGAACTTTACACGGTTGCACTTATTTACATCAAGACCGAGAATTGTTGCAAGATGCCAGGAGATGGCTTCACCCTCACGGTCAGGGTCAGTTGCGAGATATACCTCATCGCTTTTTTTGGCGAGAGCCTTCAATTCCTCGATGAGCTTCTCCTTTCCCTTGATGATAACATAGTTGGGTTCAAAATCCCGGCTTACATCAACGCTCAGCTTATTGGCATAGAGATCTCTTACATGACCCATTGATGCTTTTACCTCAAAATCGGAGCCGAGATACTTTTTTATGGTTTTTGCCTTTGCAGGCGATTCTACGATTACAAGTCTGGACATATACTGTTTCTTCCTTTGGAAATTTATATTTAAGCCGTAAGGCAGTTTATACCTTCTGAATTTTTGCTCCCGGGAGCTGTTTTATAAGCTTATACACCGTAAGCTCACCCACACCCGTAAGCACCTGATTAATTTTAAGTCCCGTAAGACCGGTAAGTGAATTTGTCGATACCGCATCCTCACCGAGAAGCTCATATATCTTTTTTGCATTCTCACTGAGGTTCGGGAGCTTTTTCAGCTCTTCCTTTTTTTCGGGCTGTATTTCAGCCGTTTTTTCCGAAGAAGCCTTTTTTTCCGACGAGGTCTTTGTCTTCTTTTTGGGAAGAGCCATATCCTCTCTTTTTACATCATTCCCCTTTACTGTAACGGGCTTATTGCACCAAAGCTCGCTGAAGACTCCCTCGTCATAGAGATCTCTCATGGGATATGCGATGTCACCCGCTGTATAGAAGCTGTAGGCACCCTCACCGAGAAGCTTTTCACAGCCCGAGGAATAGCATATTTCGGGAGCTAAGGCATAGACACGGCGCTTCTGCTTTTTAGCAAGCCCCGCAGTTATGAGAGAGCCGCTGTTTTCGGCGGCACAGGCAACGAGAAGAGCTCTCGAAAGGCCGGAAATAAGTCTGTTTCTTTCGGGGAAGGTGAATTTTGAAGCATTTGTATGGGGGAAAAGCTCCGTTACATAACAGCCGTTTTCCCTTACCTTGTCATAAAATTCACCGATCCTGTTCATATAAGAGCTTCCAAGTCCGCAGCCCAGCACTCCCACCGTAAGGCCTCCCGCCTCGACCGCTCCGAGGTGGGCACAGGAATCAATACCGAGAGCAGCACCGCTTACTATGACGGCACCTGTTTTTGCGAGGTTAAAGGCGGCATTGCGGGCAATTATTTCGGCATCCGCCACAGCCTCTCTGCTTCCGACTATTCCGACGGTCATAGAGCTTTTAAGCACTTCCGTTTTGCCGTCGCAGAAAAGAATTACGGGATAATCGTCTATGGAAAGAAGCTGCTTCGGGTAGTCTTCACTGTAGCAGGGGATTATTTTCCAGCCGTTTTCCTCACATTCCTTTATTACAAGCTCGGCATCGAAAAGACTGAAAGAGGAGAGCTTTCCCGGCTTTATTTTTTCGGAATAGCCTGTTTCATCCCTGTCATTAATGAGAGCATCATAAAGCTTTTCAAAGCTTTTATAATGTCCGAGGGCCTTTTTTGCGCCTTTGTTTTTGCCGAACAACCTGTGATACCATACTGCATATACTAACTCTTTATCCATAAAAAGACCTCTCATTCATTTTATTTCATAAATTCCCATATGAGAATGGTTGCGGCGGCAGATGCATTGAGGGACTCTGCCTTTCCTTTCATGGGGATGGTGATCTGCCTTGTGCATACACTGAGGATTTCTTCGCTGATACCGTTGCCCTCGTTACCTATAACAAGGACACCGCTTCCCTTTTTTTCGGTTTCGGTGAGCTTTTCGGCATCGGGGGAAACAACGGAGCCGTAGATCTCCATACCGTCACGGCGAAGAGCCGTGAGAAGCCCGCTCCCGTTTTCCGTTCTTATAACGGGAAAGCGCATAAGAGCACCCATTGATGCACGAAGAGCCTTGGGAGAATAAATATCACAGCCCGAATTTATAATAAGCCCCGCCGCTCCGAGAGCCTCTGCGGTCCTTACTATTGCCCCGAGGTTATCGGGATTTTGTATGTTATCGCAGAAGACATACATTTTGTCCCTTGCGATTTCGGGGATGCCTTTTGTATCACGGCAGACAGCGAAAAACTGCTGTGAATTTTTTGTATCGGAAAGCTTTTCGGCTATATGCTCCGAAATAAAGTAGCTCTTAAGGGCATTTTCTTTCACCGCTTCAAATTCACGGGAATACTTTTCAGCCGCCCTTTCGGTTATAAAAAGCTTTTCTACCTGAACACCGTTTGAAGCCGCATCAAAGCAGAGCCTTGCGCCCTCTATAAGGAAAAGTCCTGTCTTTTTTCTTTCGGAGGCCTCCTTCAGAGCGGCGGCGGCTTTTATGACGGGGTTGGTTCTTGATGAGATTATTTCCATATACACCTCATAATTTTATATCCTGAACCACTGCGGACAGGATCGCGATGAGAAAAACTACTACTGCGGGGGAAACAAAATACACTCCCGCACATTTAAGGGGCTTTACATCCTTTCTTTCGGAGGGATAAAGACGCATAAAGCGGGGATTGAGATATGCATATCCCGCAAGAGCAACCGCACCGAGGAATATTATTCCGTAGGTGAAAAGTGCGGAGAATGCCATTGCCTTTCCGTCGGTCAGCATCTCGCCGACAAAGGAATATATGAGAGAGAGGAAATTATTCATAAAATGAAGAATTACCGCCACCCATATCGAATTTGTAACAACAGCAACATAGCCGAGGGCGATGCCCGCTACTATGGCAAAGGGTATCTGCATAAGATTTCCGTGGAGGAGTCCGAAGAAAACTGCGGACATTATAATTGCAAACCAGTCACCGTAGCGTCTTAAGGACTGCATCATAACGCCTCTGAAGGCAAATTCCTCGACGAGGGCGGGAATCAGCGCCGTGCCCGTCGCCATAATGATAAATTCAAAGATATTTTTCGGAAGATCCGAGCCCATTGACATTGCGGTCTCATAGGAATAAAGCTCGATTCCCACCGAGGAAAGAAGAGTTACCAGATAATTTGAAACGAGATTTCCCACATAGAAGATTCCCATTCCCGCGGGGATAAGAAATATAAGTCCCGACTTTTTTACAGGTCTTCCGAAGGGTATCTCAATATCCGATGCCTTTTTCAGGAAAATCAGTGCGAGGACAAAGGGAAGCCCCACGCAGACGAGGGAATATATCATTCCCACAAGGTCCTGAAAGAGATAGTTTCCGAAATAAAGCTTACTTAAAGCGGGAACAAGTCCTATGACCGTTCCGAATAGAAAATCAAAAAACCGCTGAAGAACGAGGGCAAGACCCACACCTATTGCCGAAACCGAGAGCTCAAGATACTTATCCTGCACAAAAAAATCCGTAGCTCTTTTAAGAAGAGAGGGCTTTTTTGCGGGCGGCTGATAAGGCGAGCCGTAATATCCGTTCCAGGGGCTGCCGTTATTCTGATAGGGGTTATTCTGATAGGGATTTCCCTGATAGGGGCTTCCCTGATAGGGATTTCCCTGATAGGGATTTCCCTGATAGGGGCTTCCCTGATAGGGATTTCCCTGATAGGGATTTCCCTGATAGGGGTCATTCTGATAAGAGCCTCTTTGTCCGAAGCCGCCGTCTGAGGGGCTTTTTTGCTCCGCTTCTCTTTTTTCGTCAGGCTCTCTGCCGTTTTCATTATTCTCCGAGGGCTTATTTTCATCGGGAAAGCCCTCATTTACGGGGATATTCATTCCGTTTTCGTTGTCCATTTACGGTTTTACCTCCCTTTACAAAAAATGCCTTTACCCCGCAGGCATCCCGCGGGGAAAAATATACTTTTATTCTTTACCGAGACAGCAGTGCTTATACTTTTTACCGCTGCCGCAGGGACAGGGATCGTTTCTTCCGACCTTCTGACCCTTTACCACGGGCTTTTTCTTTTCAGGCTCACTGCCGCCCGAGGTCACATAATTTGTCTTTGACGAGGTTCTCTTTATGTCCTCTTCTTTTCTTACACGGTAGCTGAAAAGCATACGGACTGTTTCCTCTCTGATGGAGGAGGACATATCGTCAAACATATCGTAGGTCTGCTGTCTGAAGGCTACGATGGGATCCTGATTAGCATAGGCACGAAGAGAGATTCCGCGCTTGAGCTGATCCATAGCGTCGATGTGATCCATCCATTTTTCGTCAACATTGTGTAAAAGAACGAACTGCTCAAGCTCTTTTATCTTGTCTGCGCCGAATTCAGCGTGCATTTCGTCAAGTCTTTCCTCGCAAAGAGAGATAAGCTTCTCCTTGATATCCCCTGTCTTCTCATATCCGTCAAGGGATTCGTTTCCGAGGATGAAAGCGTATTTGACCTCAAGTCCTCTTATATTCCAAAGCTGTGCCTTTGCGCCGTCTGCGCAGTAGAAATCAACATTGTCGGAAATGCTGTCCCTTATCATCTTGCGGATGGTCTCGTCAATATCGAGGTCGAAGAGCACCTGATCTCTCTGGGCATAGACAATGGCTCTCTGCTTATTGATAACATCGTCAAAGTTTATGGTGTGCTTTCTTGCGGCAAAGTGGTTGGATTCAACTCTCTTCTGTGCATTTTCAACAGCGGAATCGAAAAGACTTGCTTCAAGTCCCATATCCTCTGTCTTGAAGAAATTGAGTATTCTTTCAAATCTGTCACCGCCGAAAACTCTCATAAGATCATCGTCTGCGGCAATATAGAAGCGGCTTTCACCGGGGTCACCCTGTCTGCCCGCACGGCCTCTGAGCTGATTGTCGATTCGTCTTGCATCGTGGCGGACCGTACCTATGATGAAAAGACCGCCCGCCTGTCTTACCTTTTCGGCATCGGCGGAGAGCTCTTTTTCATACTTTTCCTTAAGAGCCTTGAACTCCTGTCTTACTGCGAGTATCTCCTCGTCGTCCGTCTTCGAGAAGCCCGTGGCTTCATTTATGAGAAGCTCGGGGTAATCCTTTTTCTTAAGCTCGCTGAGAGCCATAAATTCTGCATTACCGCCGAGGATGATGTCCGTGCCTCGGCCTGCCATATTGGTGGCAATGGTAACGGCACCGGGCTTACCTGCCTGAGCTACTATTTCGGCTTCTCTTTCGTGCTGCTTTGCATTGAGCACCTCGTGCTTTATTCCGTTTTTCTTGAGCACACGGGAAAGAGCCTCGGACTTATCGATGCTTACAGTACCTACAAGCACGGGCTGACCCTTTGCGTGACATTCCTTTATCTGTTCAACTACAGCCGCAAATTTTCTTTCCTCGTTGACATACATAACATCGGAATGGTCTTTTCTTATCATGGGACGGTTGGTGGGAATCTCTACGATGTCGAGAGCATATATCTCCTGAAACTCGTCCTTTTCGGTCATGGCAGTACCCGTCATACCCGAAAGCTTCTTATAAAGACGGAAATAGTTCTGAAGAGTGATGGTGGCAAGAGTCTTGTTTTCTCTTCCGAGCTTTACGCCCTCCTTGGCTTCGATAGCCTGATGAAGACCCTCGCTGTAGCGTCTTCCGACCATAACACGGCCCGTAAATTCATCAACGATGAACACCTCGCCGTCCTTGACGATATAGTTTTCGTCACGCTTCATAACACCTCTTGCCTTGATGGCCTGATTTATATGGTGGAGAAGCTCTGTATTTTCGGCATCCATAAGATTTTCAACGCCGAAATGCATTTCCGCTTTTTTGATACCGTTTGTTGTAAGAGTGGCGGTTCTTGCCTTTTCGTCAATAAGATAATCGGCATTTCCCGCCGCCTCGTCGATAGAGGTCTTTGATTCCATTTCGGTTATCTTTTTTGCCGTGAGTCTTTTTGCAAAATCATCGGCACTCTTATAGGCATCGGAGGAAACGGAACCCATACCCGAAATAATAAGGGGGGTTCTTGCTTCGTCGATAAGAATTGAGTCGACCTCGTCAACTATGGCAAAGGTATGTCCGCGCTGAACTCTGTTCTGACGGTATTTTGCCATATTGTCACGGAGATAGTCGAAGCCCATTTCGTTGCTTGTGCCGTAGGTGATGTCGGCAAGGTAAGCCGCCTGCTTTTCGGCAAGAGGCTGCTGTGAATATACAAGTCCTACCTTAAGACCCATAAAGGTGAATATCTTACCCATCCATTCGGAGTCACGGCGTGCAAGGTATTCATTGACGGTAACCACATGAACACCGTTTCCCGTAAGGGCATTGAGGTATGCGGGGAGGGTTGCAACAAGAGTCTTGCCCTCACCTGTACGCATTTCGGCAATTCTTCCCTGATGAAGAACGATACCGCCTATTATCTGTACGGGGAAATGCTTCATTTTAAGCACTCGCCAGGATGCCTCCCTGCAGGCTGCAAAAGCATCGGGGAGGATATCGTCAAGAGAAGCACCGTTTTTCAGCTGTTCCTGAAAATAGGGTGTCTTTGCCTTGAGCTCATCGTCTGTAAGAGCGGCATACTGCTCCTCAAGAGCTATGACCTTATCGGCAATAACCTTTACCTTTTTTACCTCTCTCGAGGAATAGTCGCCGAAGATTTTTTTGAATAATGACATTTGTTTCTTCCTTTCAAGAATCGTTTATATTAGCCGTTTTCTTCATAATATTTGCAGAAGGAATTGAGAGGACAATTTCCGCAGTCGGGTCTTCGGGCATCGCAGAGCGCTCTTCCGTGAAGCACCGCACGGTGGCAGAAATCATTGCTCTCATCGGGCGGCAGCAGCTCTTTCAGAGTAAGCTCCACCTTAAGGGGGTCCTTTGTTGAAACAAGACCCAGCCTGTTTGATATTCTTATAAGATGTGTATCCGCAACAACGGCAGGCTTGTTATAGACATCGCCTAAAATGAGATTTGCGGTCTTTCTTCCCACTCCGGGGAGAGCCGTCAGCTCTTCCATGGTGTCGGGAACTCTTCCGCCGTGCTTTTCAATTATGTCACGGGACATTCCTATAATATCCTTTGCCTTCTGTCTGAAAAATCCGCAGGAGTGAATAAGCTCTTCCACCTCTGACACCTCCGCCGAAGTGAAAGACAGGGCATCGGGGAATTTCTTAAAAAGCGCGGGAATCACGAGATTGACTCTGGCATCCGTACACTGGGCAGAAAGCCTTGTCGCCACAAGAAGCTGAAAGGGATCCTCCGCCTCAAGCGAGCAAATAGCCTCGGGATAAAGCTTTTTCAGAGCCTCAACCGCCTTCAGTGCAATTTCACTTTTTTCCATAATTTTCATCCCCCTTACGGACAGTTCCTTATTAGTATATACTCCCTTAATATAAAAATCAAGAAGAAATTACAAATAATAATTATTATATGCGCTTATGCGCTCCGCGATATGCGCTTCGCGCAAATGCAAAATGCAAAATGCAGAATGCAGAATTTCGGAAGGCTTCGCCTTGCTCCGCTTACGCTCTATAACGCTCGTGCCGTTAGCCCTTGCGGGAAGTTACATATAATCGGGAGCGGGCGGGGAAACTGTGTAGTGTGATAACATAGTTTACAAAATGTCCGAGGACATAGTTTACACTTTTAAGTATAATAAAGGCAATCACATCGAAAGGAAGATGGGTATGCCTTGGAAAGAAAAGAGTGTAGAACTT
>SVOV01000040.1 GCA_015066205.1 Oscillospiraceae bacterium | reverse complement strand
TTGGCGTTCGTGTTTTTACACGAACAGTTTACAACGAAATCCTTGATAGGTTGTATACTTATTGGAATTGGAACTATGGTAATGGTTCTTTAATTTCTTTATCAAACCGTTAGATAAATTCCAATTTATCAAACTGTTCTAATATAGGAAAAAATAAAATTTGCCGCTGAGGAACAAAAACTCCTCAGCGGCTTTTCTCTGTCACTCAAAGGAAACAGGCTTGGTATCACCCGTGGCGAATGTGTTGGGGCCGGGATCCGACATAGAGAAATACATTTTTGCGGCTTTGGTCGTGCCGAAATCGCGATTAGAGCCGGAATTCTGCACCTTGTTAAAGGCATCGCGGAACATCTGGTTGTGGGCTTCCTCGCGGTTTAAGAGAAAATCAATGGTCTCGCGCACCTTTTTGTCGTCGATCTGGCGGTAAAGGTATTCGTAAACCACCTTTGCACGCTGTTCGGATGCAATGTTGCTTAAGAGGTCGGCACATAAATCACCCGTGACTGTTACATAATCACCCGTCCAGGAATAACCCGAAGCGTTGATAAGTCCGGGATTAAGACCGAGGAGCACATGGGACTGGATCTCTCCGCAGGGCACCTTTTCGGCATCCACATCGTGACCGTTCAAGAGGTTGATGGTCTGCGCCACCATCTCCATATGACCCAGTTCCTCCGCCGCAATGTCAAGGAACAGATCCTTGATCTCGGGATCTTTGATTCTGAAGCTTTGCGACATATACTGCATAGCCGCTTTAAGCTCGCCGTTGCCGCCGCCGAGCTGTTCCTGCAAAAGTGCCGCATATTGCGGATTTGCTCTCTCCACCGCCACAGGATGAAATAGCATCTTTTCGTGTTTGAACATTTTATTACCTCCGTTTGTTTAGTAATAGATATTCTTGCCAAGATGCAGACGGATATGTAGCAATTTTAATATTTATGTGATATAATAACCTCACGAGCAGTTGCGAAATCGAAGATTTCGACTACTTCGGTGAACATTGAATGGATAAAAGGTAAAATGTCTTTCGCCATTTTACATCGGCAAAGCCGCTTACCAAGGCTGACGCCTTGCTTTTATGATATAATTAGTACTATAAATAACTGTTTTGTGAGGTTTAATACGAAGTGAAGACCAAAAACATAGCAACCTTTTATGCGATTTTAGCGGCTGCGCTTTATGCAATAAATGTCCCGCTTTCTAAAGTTTTATTAAATCACGCCGGACCTACAATGATGGCATCATTTTTGTATCTTGGTGCCGGTCTTGGTTTGTTTATCTATAGCTTGATAGAAAGAGCAACAGGCAAACAAGTGAAAAGAGAGCCGCTTACCAAAAAAGAATTACCATACACAATAGCAATGGTGGTTTTGGATATTGCCGCCCCGATATTTTTGATGTTCGGTATTTCAATGACGAACTCTGCCAATGTATCGTTGCTTAACAACTTTGAGATTGTGGCAACATCCATAATTGCCCTTGTGGTATTTAAAGAAACAGTATCTAAAAAATTGTGGTTCGCAATTGCACTGGTAACTGTTGCAAGTGCCATACTCAGTTTTGAAGGTGCAGGGTCATTCACCTTTAACGGCGGTTCACTGTTTGTGCTCGGTGCATGTCTTTGTTGGGGACTTGAAAACAACTGCACTAAAATGATAAGCAACAAAAGTTCGGTTGAAATTGTAATCATAAAAGGAACATTTTCAGGACATGGCAGTTTGATATGCGCTTTCATTGTGGGAGAGCATCTCCCTGTAGTTCAGTGGATACTTTGCATATTGCTTTTGGGATTTGTTGCTTACGGACTGAGCATACATTTTTACATTATGGCTCAAAAGGATCTGGGTGCCGCAAAGACAAGTGCGTATTATTCCGTTGCTCCGTTTTTGGGGGTTGTGTTCAGTTTTATTTTTCTAAACGAAAGACCGGGAGTTCAGTTTTACATAGCACTTATCATTATGGTAATAAGCACCTATCTTATGGTAAAGGATACAATCGCTTTACAACATACACATGAGCATGAACACATTCACACCCACGAACACGCTCACGGAGATCTGATTCATACCCATGAACATAAGCATATCCATACGCATTTGCACACACATGGCAGGGATAGTGAGAATCATACGCACAAACACGAACTGACCGAGCATTGTCATTCACATAGTAGTTGAAAATATTGTAAAGAGGTGAACAGTATGAAAACCGTTATTATAGGCGGTGTTGCGGGCGGCGCAACGGCGGCGGCACGGCTTCGCAGACTGGATGAAAAAGCGGAGATCATTATTTTGGAGCGTGGCGAATATGTGTCCTTTGCCAACTGCGGTCTGCCGTATTATATCGGCGGTGTCATTACAGACCGCGGGGATCTGACCTTACAAACGCCCCAAAGCTTCAAGGCGCGTTTTAATATTGATGTCAGAGTCTTAAATGAGGCAGTAAAGATTGACCCCGAGACCAAAACCGTTACCGTAAAAAATCTTCGCACAGGAGAAACCTATGAGGAGGCTTACGATAACCTGATTCTGTCTATGGGCGCAGAGCCTATACGGCCGAATATCGACGGTGCTGACGGCAGTAATGTTTTCACGCTTCGCAACATCCCCGATACCTTAAAGATCAAGAACTATATCGATACCGCAAAACCGCGCTCGGCTGTGGTCATCGGCGGCGGATATATCGGCGTTGAGATGGCGGAAAATTTAGCCGAAGCAGGGCTTAAGGTTTCTGTAGTAGAGCTTTCAGACCATCTGATAGCACCCCTCGACTTTGATATGGCGGCAGATGTTCACCGCTATATAAAGTCAAAAGGGATTTGTCTGCACCTGAATAACGGCGTAAAGGCGATAAGCGGGAATACCGTCATATTGCAAAACGGTGAGATCACCGCCGATATGATACTGATGTCGGTGGGTGTCCGCCCCGAAACCGCTATCGCAAAGGCTTGCGGAATAGAACTTAATCCGCGCGGAAGCATTGTTGTAAACAATAAAATGCAGACCAATATCCCCGATATTTATGCCGTAGGTGATGCGGTCGAGGTTGAGGATTTTATCACAAAGAAGCCTGCCTTTATTCCCCTTGCAGGGCCTGCCAATAAGCAGGGCAGAATTGCCGCTGACAATATCGCGGGATTCGAGAGCGTTTATACAGGCACGCAGGGCTCAGCGGTGCTCAAGCTCTTTGATATGACGGTTGCCACCACGGGGCTTAACGAAAAGGCGGCTACGGCGGCAGGAATTGATTACGATAAGACCTACACCTATTCGGCATCCCACGCCACCTATTATCCGGGTGCGGCGCAGATGTCAATAAAAGCACTGTGGGATAAGAAAACTCTTCAAATCATCGGCGCGCAGATCGTCGGCTTTGACGGCGTGGACAAGCGTATGGATGTGCTTGCCGCCGCTATCCGCTTCGGTGCGAAGATCACCGACCTTACCACCTTGGAGCTGTGCTATGCGCCGCCTTTCGGAAGCGCAAAAGACCCCGTCAATATGTTAGGCTTCGTTGCCGAAAATATCGTCAGCGGAAAGCTCAAGCAGTTCTTCTGGCACGATGTGGAAAAGCTCCCCCGTGACGGCAGCGTGTTCTTACTTGACACCCGCACACCCTTTGAGGTAATGAACGGCAAAATTGACGGCTTTGTCAATATCCCGCTGGACTCTCTGCGTCAAAGAATAAATGAGATTCCGAAAGACAGACCCGTCTTCGTTCATTGCCATTCGGGACTCCGTTCCTACCTTGCCTGCCGTATTCTCACAGGAGGCGGCTACGACTGCTATAACCTCGCAGGCGGCTGGCGCCTCTATGAATCGGTCATCAACGAGCGCACCGTCCCCGAATACTCTTGTAAAAATAGTGAAAAACAGTATTGACTCTGACGAAGCGTCATAGTGTATACTCATATCCGAGGTGAAGATATGAAACTACAGATCAGAGAATTTGCCGAGCTGACCGGTGTCAGCGTGCGCACGTTGCATTACTACGATGAGATCGGTTTGCTGAAGCCGAGCTTTGTGGACGAGAAAAACGGCTATCGGTTTTATGATGAAGCATCCTTGGAACGGATGCAGGAGATCCTTTTTTACCGTGAGCTGGATTTTTCTTTGAAAAGCATTGCCGAGATCCTCGCCTCACCGAATTACGATAAACAAAAAGCGCTTGCACGGCAGAAGCGGTTGCTGACCATCAAAAAGAATCGGCTGGAACGGCTGATCGCCGCTCTGGAACAAGCAGAAAAAGGAGAGATCACTATGAGCGTATTTGACAACAGTGAATACGAGACCGCCCGTCAGCAGTACGAGGACGAGGCAAAGCAGCGTTGGGGCAGCACCGATGCCTACAAAGAGAGTCAGGCAAAAACTGCAGGCTACTCCAAAGACAAATGGAATGATGTTCTCGCCGGAATGAACGGTGTCTTTGCTGAATTTTCGGAGTGCAAGAAAAGCGGAGAGAGTGCCGGCAGTGAAACTGCACAAAGGCTCGTTAAGAAACTGCAGGACTACATCACAGAGAATTTTTATCATTGCACCGATGACATTCTCGCCGGCCTCGGTCAGATGTACATCTGCGACGAGCGGTTCAGGAATAACATTGATAAATGCGGTGAAGGTACTGCAGAATTCATTGCCGAAGCCGTCAGAAGCTATTGCAGAAAATAACAACAAAAACGCCATCGGGAATTCCGATGGCGCTGACTCTTTTATGGGATGAAAAAAGATATTTTCGGCATTTTTGCGTATGAATTTGAACTCTTACATAAATGATATATCGCTTACGCGATATGATATACGGCGTTGCCGTATGATATATTTGCAGAGCAAATATGATATAAGAACCCGACCCGCTGACGAAATCAAAGATTTCGAGCGGGTACCCCGGAACCTTGTTATTCGCTGCGCTCATAATAATATCCGTTCCTTCATATGCCGCAGGCATATATCATCGCTCGCAGAGCGATATCATATCGAAGATATATCACCCGTTCCGGCAGGAACGGATATCATTGAAAAACGACAAGCTTCTGTCGAAACTTGTCGTTTTTCGTGGTCGGAGTGAAGAGACTCGAACTCCCGACATCCTGCTCCCAAAGCAGGCGCGCTACCAACTGCGCTACACCCCGAAATTCAGTTTATTTATTTATGGTAAAAAGCGGAAGGCGGGTGCATTTCCCTCGAAAATATTGTCGTCTCAGCCACTGCCGTGTCTGATACTCTGTATTTTCTCACCTCAGAGCCACACCTTCCTCTGCCACCGGCAGCGGTGTGTCTCTTCGCCCAACTGCGCTACACCCCGAAATTTAGTTTTTTTGTGCTTTGATAATATAGCATAATTTTGGGGTTGTGTCAAGGAAAAGAGGATGGGAAAGCGGGAATAAATGCTTTAGGACACGCGGAAAGGTTTTTGAGACCTGATTTACTTAATTTTTATGGTTTTTTTATAATGAGAAAAAACAACGCAGAAGAGTGTATCGGGTTTGTTGTTTTCGGTTCTTTTATATAAAGAATCTCGACAATTTGTGAAAAGTGTGGTAAAATGGGGGCAATTATATTAATGGGAGAAAATGTATGAAAAAATATACACTTAATTTCGGACAGTTCAGACAGTTCGACAAGAAATTTATCACCTCCGAAAACGGTATCAATATTGAGGGTGTCAGCTCCGTTGCTTTTCTCGGAGAGACTCTTTATATTGCCGCTGACGGAGAGCTTTTTGAATATAATGAGGGAAAGGTAAAGAAGCTTTCGGGCAAGGCTGATAAGCTCTTCTCCCGCGGGGGCAAGGTATATGTTTCTTGCGGACATAGCCTCGGAGAGCTTAAGGGCGGAAAAATAAAGAAGCTTGCCGATTTTAATTCAAGGGTAATTGATGTGTCGGTTGCACTTGACCGCTCCATTTGGCTTATTACAGAAAAGGATCTCTATCTTTATGACGGTGAAAGCTTCAGGCAGACAGTAGGTATTCCCGAGGATACAGTATGCCTTGCCGCAAAGGATAACCCCTCAAAATACTGCGAAACAGTATATATCGGCTGTACCGAAGAGGGGCTTCTCTCTATGAAGGGCAAGCGCCGTCATTTTGCTGAGATCACCCCCGATATGTCAGGTGTGCTCTCAAAGAAGGTAAACTGCCTCGCTCTTGACGGGATGGGCCATCTCTGGGTGGGCACCGATGAGGGACTTAATATCTATGACGGAAGAAATTTCTGGTTCAACGGAAACGATTTTTATTCCGTGCCCGCAGGCTCCTTTAACGATATGTATTTTACCGCTGACGGAAAGAAATATTTTGCAACAAATACGGGTATTGTAACTCTCATTGAGGGTAAGATCTCATATTTTTCATACGGCGCATGGCTTATGCATCCCGTTGTAAAGAAAATTGCCGTATCCGAAAACGGAACCGTTGCGGCAGTAACTCCCAGAGGAATAAGCATCATCACAAGCCGTCTTATGACACTTCGTGAAAAGGCAGAGCATTTCGACGGGATGGCTGTAAAATATTTTACAAGAAACGAGGGCTATCAGGTTTCAAGAGTCCTCAGAAAATACGGCGACCTCGATTCAGGCTGGCTTCCCAATTCCGATAACGACGGACTCTTTACGGGACTTTACTGTGCATCCCAGTGCTTCCGCTATAAGGTAACAGGGGAAGAAGAAGCCAAAAAGAACGCAAAAAGAGCGGTTGAAGCTATGATAAAGCTCACTGAGGTTACGGGCAAAAAGGGCTTTACGGCAAGAGCCACAAGATATTCCCACGAGGAGAATTTCGGCACGGGCAACCGCGAGGAATGGCATTACTGCGAAAATAACCCCGACTGCGAATGGCTGGGTGAGACCTCCTCCGACGAAATGACAGGCCATTATTTCGCATACGGCATCTATTTTGACCTTGTTGCAGATAAAAAGGAAAAGAAAAAGATCGCCGAGGTCGTAAGGACCATTACAGACCACATCATAGACAACAATTTCCATCTTACGGATGTTGACGGAGTGCCCACCACCTGGGCAAACTGGGAGCCCGACCTTCTCAATAATGACGACAGATGGTATTACGAGAGAGGCACAAACTCCCTTGAGATACTCTCTTTCCTTAAGACAACATACCATGTAACAGGCGACGAAAAGTATAACAAGGTTTATGAAATGCTCATAAAGAAGCATCACTATGCCATGAACTGTATGCAGTATAAGGTAGAGGATGCCCACCTTGCTCATATTGACGATCAGCTTGACTTTACAAATATCTATCCCCTTATCACATATACTGAGGATAACGCCCACAGGGAAATCTTCAAAATGGGGCTTACCCACCATTTCGATTATGAAAGAGTAGAGCGTTCACCTATGTTCAATGTAATTTACGGTGCGCTTACAGAAAATTACTGTGACATTGAAAATGCCGCAAGAAGTCTTTCCGAAATGAATCTCGATCTTGTCCGCTGGCCCGTTTATAACAGCCACAGAAAGGACCTCATTTGGGACTATGAGCCCGAGGAAATGGGCTGTCCTCCCCAGCTTAAGTACCCCGTAGAATATTCCGCCCGTGTTCTTGTTCACTATGACGGAAATCAGATGGTCTGCGATTCAGGTGCAGAGGAATTTATTGAGATCAATTCCAAGACCGTAAACCGCACCTCAACTCTTCCCGGAACTGCTGGAGCTAACGGAATGAGAGCCGAACAGCCCTATATCTATCTTCTTCCTTACTGGATGGCAAGATATTACGGCCTTATCGGAGATTAATTCTCTTTTTCAGTTTTAATAAAAAAAGGACTTAAAACTGTATAACGCAGTTTTAAGTCCTTTGTTAAATCTGACCGATTTTCAGAATGTCTTATTTGTACTGATATACTCTTACATAATCAACGATGAATTCTGCTGTGTCGCCGGGGGACATACTGATCTTACCTGTGCCGTGACGGTCTGCGTGTGCAACTCCGTTTTCGCCTGCAACCTCACAGGAAACGAGAAGCCATTCGGGATTCTGACTTACTCCGCCTGCACTTGTTCTGCAGGTCTCAACGCCGTTGATATAGAAAATATATTCATTTTCGTTCCATTCTACGCCGTAGGTGTTGTACTCCTCATAGGGGTTATTTGCATAGTATTTACCGAGACCTACGCCTACCATATCCTCGCCGTAGCCGTCATAGATAACGCCTGTCTGTACGCAGTCGCCGTAGCCCCAGACTTCATCCTTATAGAACATTGACTCAAAGATGTCGACCTCTGTTCCGTCCTTGCCGCTTCCGTCACAGTTGACAACGCCGCCGTTCATCATCCAGAAGGCGGACCACATACCTGTGGACTTGGGAAGAATACAGCTGATCTCAAAATAACCGTACTTGAATTCGTGAAGACCTTGTGTTGAGATACAGGCTGTGTACCAGCCCTCCTTATAAGGCTTGAAATCGATGCTGTCGCCCCATTTGTCAAGATAACGGTTTTCGAGAGGCTCGCTGAAATACTCTGTCGTGATGGTAAGATTTCCGTCAGCTACCGAAACCATATCCTCGTGCCAGAAGCCGCCCTTTCTTTCTGTTACCCACCATTCGGTCTGCCATTTTGTCCTGTCAAGCTCGGTGCCTTCAAATTCATCCTGCCAGACGAGGTCAAATCTGCTGTCAAGGTCAAGTGACTGACCTGAGGGAGGAACGGGAAGATCCATCATACCGGGAAGTGACGGGGAAATAAACATAAGTAATGCTACGAGTACTCTGATAATTGCTCTGAACATAAAGTTATCTCCTTTTAATTTATTCTCACAATTATTATATCAAAGTAAAAATATGCTTGTCAATAAAATAGATTGACACCGTACCCCGAATAAAATAAAATATATGCAGGGATGCTTATTATTTCCCGAAAAGTTCTCGGAGGATACGGAAAGATCTTATGTACTATCTCGGTCAGGCTCTCGGACTGATTGTTACAGCCGGAGCAATTATAACCTTACAGCTTAAGAATAAGAAGCAAATGCTTCTTGTTTCGGCGGCGGTCAATGTGCTTGCCGCTCTCAATATTCTTCTTCTTGATTCATTCAGCTCAGGCGTCATAATAAACCTTGTTGCTGTGCTTCAGATAATTTCGTCACTGCGGCACGAAAAGAAGAATACCGATGCTTCACTGCCTGAGAAGATCGTTTTTCTGATTCTCTATGTTGCGGGAGGTGCAGCGGGCTTCAGCTCACCCGTTGACATCCTTTCCATTGTAGCGGCAGTTTTTTATATGCTGGCAATGTTCCAAAAAAAAGAGCAGAGAATAAGACTCTTCTTATTGGGCAATATGACATCGTGGACTATATATCACGCTGTGCTCGGCTCAACCGCAATTTTTGCTCAGCTGGCAGGAATCGCATCCTCACTCATTGCTCTTTTCAGATACCGCAGAAAAAAATAGTTATATAAAGGAGAAAAATTATGTTTCAGATCAAAAATTTCCTTGATAATGATGATGTCAGAATCGTTGACAGAAAAGGCCCCTTTACCGTAGCAGAATATATAAGAGATTTAAGCGTTACCCCCGCAAGTGCCATGACCGCATATTACAGCAATGAAATGAATGTCCGCAAAAGACAGCTTGTTTGCAATATGGGAGAGACAGCCGGTGTTACCTGTCAGGCGGGTGCTATGCAGTGGAGCGTGGGAAATGTCAATGCCACAACAGGCATCAAGGGTGTGGGCGACCTTTTCGGCAAGGCCGTAAGAGGCAAGGTCACGGGTGAAAGTGCCATAAAGCCCGAATATAAGGGTGACGGAACACTTGTCCTTGAGCCCACATATAAGCATATTATTCTTCTTGACACCTCCGACTGGAACGAATCTCTTGTGCTTGATGACGGACTTTTCCTTGCCTGTGAAGCATCTTTGAAGCATAAGGCGGTCATGCGTTCAAATTTCTCCTCCGCCATTGCGGGCAACGAAGGACTTTTTAATCTCAGCATAAACGGCAAGGGTATCTGCGCCATAGAATCAAGATGTCCCAAAGAAGAGCTTATCGAAATAGTTCTTCAGAACGATGTTCTCAAGGTTGACGGCAGTTTTGCCATAGCCTGGAGCAATTCTCTCAATTTCACCGTTGAACGCTCGGGAAAAACTCTCATAGGCTCTGCCGCCTCGGGCGAGGGTCTTGTGAATGTTTACAGAGGTACGGGAAAGATTCTTCTCGCCCCCGTGGACAGCTTCCCCTCACAGTATTAAAAAAACGACCCGCAGATAGCCGAGTGTTCGTAAGGACACTCGGCAGTTTTATTCGCCTTGCGGCGAGTGATATTGCTTCGCAGTTATATAATGCTACGCATTGTGATATTGTCCTTCGGACAGTTTTTTGCGAATAAAATAACACTGAAGCCGTAAGGCTTCAATAACACTTTTGATTTATCAAAAATATAACTGCAAATTTTAATTTGCAATATCACTGATACTAACCGAAAAAACTTATTTCAGAAAATAGTAATTGTTTTTAAAGTATATAACCCACTATGACACTTTCAGACCGAAAGTGTCTGTTTTTTATCAAAAAAATGTGAGACACCTTATAAAAAGCGTCTCACAACTGTATGGATATTTGTTTCTGTCCTTAGCAACCCCTGCCCATCAGTCTGCGGGCTTTTCATTTATTTCGTTTCGGGAAGCTCCTTCAGGTGGGCGGTGGAATTTATGTAGTCGAAAATTATGTCGCCGTATTTGTTTGTGCCCTCTTTATAGAAGAGGATCTTTGTAACGCCCGTATTCGAGAAATTTATATCGAAGGCGGGCAGCTCCTTAAGTCCCATAAGGTAGAAAACAACATGGGTGATAAAGGCGGCGTGGGATACTATGCATATTTTTTCGTTTTTGTGGTGAGAGAGGATATAATCTATTGTCTTTTTTGCTCTTTCTCTGTGAGAAGCGTTGTCATCATGCTCGGAGTAGCAGAGTATTTCCGTATTCTCCCCGAGGTCAGGGGCTAAAACGGCATCGGGGTTGATAGCGTGAAGCTCCTCCCAGGTGGCGCCGCAGTAATCTCTTCCCATTCCCACCTCTGTAAGATAGGGGAGTATTCTTAATGCTTTACGCTCTTTTTGTCCGTTTATTACCTCTGTTGCAGTTCTTTCTGCTCTGAAAAGACCGCTGGAATAAACATAGTCAAAATCGGTGTCACTTAAATATTTTCCGAGAGCCTTTGCCTGAAGAATACCCGTTTCGGTAAGATAAGGGTCTGCCATATCCTGTATTGTGGGAGTTTCGCGAACCCTTATTCCCGCGTTTGTATTACTCTGAGCGTGGCGGATAAGATAAATTTCAAGCTCAAGCACAGGTGTGATATTTTCCATAAATTCTGTTTCCTTTTCATTTTAGCTTTAATTATACAGAACAGAGAAATTGCTGTCAAATGAATTTATTGTTTTTCTTCTTTCCCTTTATAGGTTTTTTGTAAAGAAAAAAACTCAGGCAACGGATGTGCCTGAGCTTTGTGATAGATTATTTTCTTCCGATACTGTCAAAGGGTATTTCCTTAAAATCAGGAAGATTCTTATAAACGGGGGAACCGTCCTTAAGCGTGTAGTCGCCGTTTTTGGCATCATTGAAGAGCTTATTCATCATAAAAAGCGTATAGCAGTCATTTTCTGTAACCTCGGAGAATCTGTAAACATTCTCATTGATATCGCCGAGAGCACCCGAGCGGTCAACTATAAGATTGTTTTTTATAACGCTGCCTGCGGGGTTGGGAACAAAGCCGGGGTTGTCACCGTCGGAGAAATCATCGGAGAAGCTCTTATACTGCGGGAATGCATTCTGCCAGATATCTGTTTTATATGGAGAATTTTTGAGTCCTATCCATAAATCGCCTGTGTTTTCGTTTACATGCTCATTGAACCATCCGCCGTTCAGGGCACCGTCACGGGCTCTGTCATCATATTTTATTGCCTGATCGCCCGCATTTACTATGAGATTGTTTTCAATAACATTATCTCTGCCTCCGCCTGCATGAATCGCATATTTCGGGATGCCGATGAGTACATTTCCGTAAACCGACTGTCCCGATAAGGCATCGTCAAGATAGATCCCGTCGGGAGTGTGGCCGTCCGAACCTAATGAATGTATGCAGTTATATCGGATTATATTGCCGTAGGATATCCAGTTTCTTCCCGCATAAATTGCACCCGCATCATCGGAAAGACGGCAGACATTATAAATGAGATTATACTCAAAAATATGGTTGTTTCCGTCATAGGTAACGGCACCGTGAGGAGCATTATATATTTCGTTATTTGAACAGATATTTCCCACGCCGCCGAAATCGACTGCATATCGGTAGGTCTTATATATCTCGCCCCAGTCGTGGATGAGATTATTGCTTACAAGGTTATTTGCGCTTGTAAGAGTCTGTCTGTCACCTCCCGTGACGGAAATACCGCCCGCACCGATATGGGCTATTTCATTACGGGTGAATGTATTATTTTTTCCGTTTGCAATGACAGCATTATCGGATATGTTGATGATTCTGCAGTTTTTAACGGTATTGCTGTTGCCGTTAATCACAATTCCGTTATTTCTCGAACCCTTTATCGTAAGTCCGTCAAGGGTTATGTGGTTCGCATTTATTGTAATTACGGGAGAGAGAGAAAGAGAAAGGCTGTAGGTAGCATCCTCACTGTTTTCGGGAGCATATACGAAAAGAAGTCCTCTTTCGCGGTCAAGATACCATTCGCCCTCTGATGTCAGCTCCTCAAGGCAGTTATAGAAATAATAGGGAGCTTCCTCCTTTGTTCCGTAGGCGCTTCTGTATTTCGGAGAAAGAGTTCTTTCATCCTTATTGAATGAGCCTATGGGAGAGGAGCTGTCTGCCCAGTCATATCTGAAATAGCCGTACATCCAGACATTTTCCCTGTCATCCCAGCCGCTGATCCTTTCAGCGAGGTCTTCTGATATCCTGTACTTATCCGTTGCGGGATCGCCGTTTTCGTCACGGACATTGCTGTCGATTCCCGTCATAAGCACCTCTTCGGTGTAAAGGAAGCCCTCGTCGGGATAGCGAGCAAGTGTCTGTCTGATGTCATTTACAAAAAGCTCACTGTATATGGGTCCTGTTGTGTCGCCCTGATAATCTCCTGCGGTGTTATATGTGCCGATGGGATAAAGCTTTCCCCAGTCGGCTGCCGTCAGCCCATACGGTGCTTTTGTAAGGTCAATTACAAGAATATTCTTTGCATCTGCAGTAAGGCGGGCAGAATATTCGGGATAATTATCGGCAGTCACGAAATCCTCTGCCGAAAGGGAAATTCCCGCAGTAATAACAGTGTCACCCTCTCCGCAGCCCATAAAGGTAACGGGACAGCTGTCTGTTCCTCCCGCTTCGCTGAGAGAAAGGGCATCAACATTGTATTCGCCCGCTTCAATAAGAACGGTGATACCGCTTCTGCCGTTTTTGTCGGTTTCCTTTACAGCCTTAACGGCTCTTTCAATTGTCAGAAAAGGGGCATCTTCAGAGCCGTCATTACTGTCATTTCCCTTTGTGCTGACATAATAGTCACCGCTTACGGCTTCTTTTTCCTCATCCGCCCAGTCGCTTTCAATTACGGGAGTCGAAACAGGGTAGCTTTCAAAAAAGCCGTCAAGAATATCCGCATCAAGAAATGATGCATGGCCGAAGAAAAGAGTTGAAAAATATGCAAGACAGGATAAAAGAGGTGTAAATAGTTTTATGAATATCCGAGGCATTTTTTATCTCCCCTTTATTTACCATTTGTTTTCAACATATTCGCAGAAGGCATACATATCCTTGATTTCAAGCACAGTGCCGTCATCGAGGGTCACATCGCCGTTCCAGAGTCCGTGCACCTGATGGGTGTGCATTCTTGCGAGATTCAGCACATTTGTGTCAGAGTGGTGGTCATAATAGGGAGTCATTGTAAGATTGAATCTGCCGTCCTCACTTATGAATTTCCATTCATTCATAAATTTATCGGGCTTCGGGAAGATCTCTACATCCACAGCTCCTATCTTATGTGCCTTTCCGTCATAGAAAAGACAGGTTTCGGTGGCGTTGCTCTCATCACCTATTGCCCAGGTTATCTCAAAGCCGAAAATGTGCTTGCTGCCGTCCTTGTCCTTAAGATAGGTCGAGCCGTTGCCCCAGTACCATACCATTTCGTGGGGAGTGTTGACTCTGCCCCAGTCGAGAGCGCAGAAGGTATCGGTCTTCTTGAAGCCGTAGGTGGTGTTTCCCACCTTGTAGGTGCCTTCACAGGGCATACAGTTCTGCTTTGTTGTCATAAAATATTTTTTCGGATCATTCGGGAAGGGGAGAACGGTTGTGATATTTTCCAGATTCTCCGGAATATCCATTGTGAAATTACATTCAATGAATGAGCCCTTGTGAGGCTTCTTGAAATAAAGCAGCCTCTTATTTTCTCTTGTATCAAAGATAACATGGGCTGAGCCTACTTTAGCCTCAAAGTAGTTCGGTACATCACCCTTGGGAGGGAGTATGTATTTACTTTCTCCGCCGACAAAAAGAGAGGTTGCATCTGCAATTTTCTTGCCCCGCTTAAGGTCAATGAGAACTGCCGAAACATATCCGCCTATAGAAATATTGGCAAAGGATATCTGAACCATAAAGTTCTCGTTCCCGAGCTGATAGAAATCCCACTCTTTTTTTCTCATTTTAGGGGTGGAGAGGCTTCTGTCATAATCGAAAACATTGTGTCTTGCCCATCCCTTTGCAAGAAGGGTTCCGTCATAATCAAGAAGACGGGTGCTTTCTGTGTATTCTGTCTGCTTTGACTTTTCAGGCCACTGGGAAAAGGGCTTGTAGGTTCTTTCGCTCATAATATCAACTCCCGATGTTTTTTCTTTATAATAACACGGCAGGATGTGAAATTCAACAGAAAAAACAGCCTCGGTGTAATCAGATTTTTATAATTTTTAAAGTCATCAGCTGAAAAATCGAAAATAAATTATGTTTGAATATTGTATTACGAAAATATTATTTTTCTTTGACTTTACAGGATATATGTGGTAAAATACATATACATAAAACTGAAAGGAAACTGTTTATGAAAAAGATAATTGCCTTTGCTCTTTCTTTTGTTCTTATTCTCTCTGTTTTTGCAGTTCCCGTATCGGCTGCCGAAACAGAAAAAAAAGAAAAATGCCCCATAATTTTTATTGCAGGCAGCTCCATTGACATCTGCGATGCCGAGGGAAATGAAATTTCAACAGGCTTTGATGTTGTTACTGACGATGACGAGGGAGATATGACAACAGATAAGATAATTGAAACTGCTATGAATATTCTGCGTCCCTTTATTCTTGAGGGGCTTCCCTTTAATAAGTGGGACAATTACGGTAAGGCTCTTTATGAGGAGCTTGCTCCCATCTGGGATGAAACTCAGCTTGACGGTGACGGAAATGCAAAGTACGGCACAGGAGTTTCAAAGGCTGAAATTGATTCCTGGAATAATAAGGCACAGACCGTAAACACAGGCTCCGACGGTACATTTAATGTAAATGACTATAAATTCCGTTATGACTGGCGTCTTTCTCCCTATGACCATGTTGACAGACTCCATCAGTATATCAAGGACATTATCAAAACCACAAAGTGCTCTCAGGTTGCTCTTGTAGGCAGATGCCTCGGCGGCAGCGTTATCACCGCATATCTTGAAAAGTACGGCGAAGAGGGTCTTGTTAAAAAGGTATTCTATGATGAGGTCATGTCAAACGGCAGTGCTATTGTAAATGATTGCTTCAGCGGTCAGATAGCCTTCAGCGACAAGCACTTACAGGCATATGTCCTTCAGTCAGAATATTTCGGCAAGGACGATCAGGGAATTGATCTTACAGGTGTAAATGAGCTTGTGCTTGAGCTTGTTGAAAACACTCTTGATTATATGACTCAGTCAGGTATTTCAACCTCTCTTCTCGGCGGTCTTGACAAGCTTTATTCAAGACTTTATAAGGCATTTATGCCCGCAATGCTGCGTGCAACGGGTATCGGTACATGGGCAAATTACTGGTGCAGTGTATATTCAGAGGATTTCTCAAACGCCGTTGATCTTGTTTTCGGTGAAGAGGGAACCCAAACCCGTGCCGAAAATGCAGGTCTTGTTGAAAAGATCTATTATATAAAGGAGCACATCATTGATAAGAAGCCCGAGCTTTATAAGACCTTTGCCGAAGAATACGGTGTTGA
Source organism: Oscillospiraceae bacterium (assembly GCA_015066205.1). Taxonomy (GTDB): domain Bacteria; phylum Bacillota; class Clostridia; order Oscillospirales; family Acutalibacteraceae; genus RUG806. The sequence goes on along the minus strand of SVOV01000040.1, from coordinate 7,758 downwards.
AATCGGTGTTATGGCAGGCTACGGTCTTGCAAATGCTCCCATTATGAAGCACTATGATGAAACAAGCGACTGTGTTGTAGGCGTTACAGATGCCGGCTTCGGTGCAACAGCCTCGGGACTTTTCAATACCTTCAGCGATGAATATGTTGCCGAAAGAACAGCGCTTGGCTTCGGAGAATACATCTCTCCCGATAAGAGGATCGACGCTTCAACCTGTATTTTCCCCGAAACTACATGGTTTATAAAGAACAAGCACCACGATTACGGCGATTCATATGTTTATCTTGCAGAATATTTCACCCAGTATTCAAATGTAACCGTTTCTTCAAATAACAGAGGAATTGAACGCTTCCTTGTTTTTGATAAGGAAACCAAGTCGCAGTTTGTCAATATGACTCAGGAGAATATGGCAGACGGTCCCTGGCTCGGAAGTGTTGTTCAGGAGCCTTCCGCAAAGAGTGTTTTTGAAGCCTTCATTGACTTCATAAAGACTGTATTCAATTTTATTGTTGAGCTTTTCAAGGGAAATATTGAATTCTGAATAAATAACGGCAGTCTTAAGAGGACTGCCGTTATTTTTATGCCGTCAGCTGCAGAAACTGTATTCTTATTTCTGTTACAGGGTACAAAAATAATAAAATAAGTCTAAAATCTACAAAATAAATCTTGAACATATTAATTCTTTAGTTTATAATGCTATTATAATATCCCATTGAGGAGGAATATTTTATGTCAACCTTACAGACTCTGAAATTTGAAACAAAGCGTAAGAACCTTTTTCTTCGTGTTGCGGTAGGCCATTTTGCAACCACTAACCGCCACACCAATTATTATATCGATGTTGTTTCCCAGAAGGCCCGTCTTTCCGAAGCAAAGGCGGTCGCCGAGGAGCTTTCTTCCTATTATTATGCAGATACGGTCGTTGATACTATTCTCTGCCTTGACGGAACAGAGGTCATAGGTGCTTTCCTTGCCGATTATCTTGCAAAGTCAGATATTGTCAGCATGAATGCACATAAATCGATTTATGTTGTATCCCCCGAATACACAAACAGTAATCAGATACTTTTCCGCGATAATATCGCTCCTATGATAAAGGACAAGAATATCCTTATTCTTGCAGTATCCGTCTCCTCGGGTAAAACCGTTCTTGCCGCTATCGATGCCATCAGATATTACGGCGGTAAGGTATCGGGTATTTCTTCAATATTCTCAACAGAAAAGGACTGTATCGGCTATCCCGTTCATTCCATTTTCGACCCCAATGACCTCGACGGCTACAGCGTATGGCGTCCCCACGAATGCCCCCTGTGCAAGGAAGGAGCAAAGCTCGACGCCCTCATAAACAGCCACGGCTTCTCAAAAATCTGAAAACAGCTGCATCGGATTCTTTCCGATGCGGTTTTTTTATCTGAAAGATTTAACAGGTAACATTGACATTACTGCTATTTTCTGTTAACATAATCTTAATTATAATTAAAATTAAAACTAACAAAAGTTTTTCTTTCGGGAGAAGAGTTATGACAGGAATTATACCGGCTGCAGGAGACGGAGACCGTCTCAGGGACAGCCTCGGAATTGACTGTTGCAAATCATTGATAAAAATTAATAACCGCTGTCTTATTGAATATTCACTGGAAAACTTTTTGCGCCTCGGTGTCAGAGACGTGTATATTGTTGTGGGAAAATATGCAGATGAGATAAAAAAGACCGTAGGAGAAGAATATTGCGGAATGAAGATAAAGTATGTTCTGCAGAAGCAAAGAAAAGGTATTGTCAATGCAATTGTTACGGCACTTGATGAGACAGGATGCGGAGATACGGTAATTCTTCAGCTTGCGGATGAAATTCTGGCGGGCTTTAAGGCAGAGGCGGTAACGGAATTCATTGAAGACGGTGTCTATGATTTTTGCTGCGGTATTACATATGAAGATGATGCAGATGCTGTCAGAAAAAACTATTCTGTTGAAACAGACGGTACGGACAGACTTAAAAAATGCACAGAAAAGCCCGATTTTGTCGGAAATAATATGAAGGGTACGGGATTTTGCATATTCAGAAGCGGTACGCTGATGCTTCTGAAAGACATTTATGATGAAAATACGGGCTTTCCTCGTGAGTTATGTGATTATATGAATTATCTTGTGTCCGTCGGGAAAACAGGAAGAATTTTTGAGATTGCAGAAAAAGAATTCAATATAAATACGGCAGAAGAGCTTAACGAAGCGAAAAAATACTATTCCTGAGAACAGGAGAACAGCCATATGAACACAGTTATGTTAATCTACCCGCCGGGAAAAGCATATCAGAGAAGCGAGGACAGAGCACAGAGCAATATTGATGACTCTGCTGCAAGCTCTGTTCATGCCTGTAACGACATCGGGTATGCTGCGGCAATTCTCAGGAACGCGGGATATAATGTCTTTTTAAGGGATTATCAGACGGAGGCGGCAGATTTTTCCGATGTGGAAAAGGACATAAAAAGCTTTCTTCCCGATATTATTTTTATCAGCACAACAAATGCCACCATACTTTCTGATATTGAATTCGTAAATCGGATATGCCTCTTTCATAAATGTGAGTTTATTCTGAAGGGTGCAATATTCTTTAATATTTCGGATGAACTTCTGAAAACCCTTGACCTTAAGAATATAAATTATCTTGTGGGCGGTGAAATTGATTTTGCCATCAAGGATCTTGCCGACCATATAATCAGAAAAACAAGAAAGCCGGAGGATATTGCGGGGATAGTATATAAAGACGGCGATCTGTTTAGAAAAACAGACTTTAATAAGTGGTTTTGTGACCTTGATAATATTCCTTTCCCCGCAAGGGATCTTATGAAAAATGAGCTTTATGTAAGACCCGACACGGGTGAGCCTATGGCAACCGTTCAGGTTTCAAGAGGCTGTCCCGCAAGCTGTGTTTATTGTCTTACACCCATAATTTCGGGAAAAGCGGTAAGAAAAAGAAGCCCTGAAAATATCTATGCGGAAATAGAGGAATGTTATAATAAATACGGGATAAAAAATTTCTTCTTTAAAGCAGATACCTTTACCATAGAAAGCGAATGGGCGGAGGAAATCTGCGACTTGATTATCAATTCACCGCTTCACGGAAAAATTGAATTTACCGTAAACTCAAGAGTAAAGCCCCTTGAAAAGAAGCTTCTCTTAAAGCTTAAGGAGGCAGGCTGCTTTATGCTGGCAGTGGGCTTTGAAAGCGGAAATGAAAAAACTCTTGAAATAATAAAAAAGGGCGCCTCGGTCAGTGATAATCTCAGAGCCGCGGCTTTGATAAAGGAAGCAGGGATCCCGCTTTTCGGCTTCTTTATGGTAGGCTTCCCGTGGGAAACCGAAGAGGAGATCGTAAATACCCTGAAATTCATTTTCAGGATCGATCCCGACTTTATTGAGATTCATATAGCAATGCCCTATTTCGGAACAGGGCTTTATGAGCTGTGCGACGAATATAAGACAATAAAATGTGAATCCTGGGGAAATGATTATTTTTCACCCAATACCGTGGGGACGGTAACGGTACCTATGGATAAAATCAAAGAGCTGAAGAAAAAGTATCTCCTGAAATTCTATCTCAGACCGTCTTATATTCTGAAAAAGCTTTACGGGTGCATTGTAAACCCGGTTGTGATGAAAAATTATATTTCTTACGGGCTGAAACTTATACGAAACAATATTTTCAGGTGACTTAATATGCAGAATGATAAAACCTTATGGATAATTGGTGCAGACAGTGATATCGCTTTGTGTTTCATAAAAAAGTATGCTTCCTCTTTCGGGCGATTGATTCTTGGCTGCAGAAAACCTCAGAAGCTTGAAAGCGAGCTGAAAGATGACCTTCCTGCGGAAGCTCATATAAAATACATTGATCTTACGGATAAAAGCAGTATTGATGCTTTTATCAGCTCTTCGCCGGTTCCTTTCGGAGTTATATTTTTTGCGGGGCATTTTGAGTGCGCTCATGGAGAAGAAATAAATACCGATGAAAATATTTTTCGTACGGCAGAGGTGAATTATCTCGGGCCCGTTATTTTTATGGAGAGGATATCCTCAATTATGAGAAAGGAAAAGGAGGGCTTTATTGCGCTCCTTTCCTCGGCGGGGGATATCAGAGGAAAATACAGCAACAGATTCTATGTTTCCTCAAAAAAGGCTGTTTCAACCTATATGGAGGGACTTATGCAGAAAAATGAGGCACATTCCGTAAAAACAATGATTTTCAAGCTCGGTCATACGGATACAAAAATGCTCGAAAAGATCGTTCCCTACCGAAGACCGGTCTTTGTTGCATCGCCTGAAAAAACTGCCGATTTTATTTTTAGCACTGTCAAAAAAAATAAATCTGTAACAAAATATTACCGTCCCGTGTGGAAAATTCTTGCAAAGGTATATTCCTTACTACCGTCCTTTATTTATAACAGGACAAAAATCTAAGTATATTTTCGGAGAACATTATGAGAGTTTTACTGATAAACCCGTCGGTCGGATATTATACGAGAGCATTGTCAAATCCTCTGGGCCTTCTCAGCATTGCTACATATCTTAAGAGAAACGGTCATGAGGTCAGAATATATGACAGATGTGTTGATAAAACGGCTCTGTCAAGGGTTATGAAAGAATTTAATCCCCAGATAGCCGGTGTATCCGTTATGTCATCAAGAGGACTTAAGGATGCAGTAAAGATTTCAAAGACAATAAAAAAAGCAGAAATCCCCGTAATATGGGGCGGACAGCTTCCCTCGATGCAGGCTGAGCTTGTGCTTGAAAACGATTTTGTGGATTTCGTTTCCTTCGGTGAGGGTGAAATAACCTGGAAGGAGCTTTCAGATGTTCTCACAGCCGGCGGCAGTATAGATGATATTGACGGTATCGCTTATAAAAAGAACGGAAAAATTATTTTTAATAAATGCAGACCTTTTTCGGATCTTGCTGATATGCCTGTTTCCGATTGGTCTCTTCTTGATGTGCCGAAATATATGCAGAATTATCTCGGCTGCAAAAAAATGATGTATATCTATTCTTCAAAGGGATGTCCCTGCAGATGTGCCTTTTGCTCCAATGTAAATTTTCATAAAAGCACACACAGAAAGAGACCAAATGAATATGTCATTGCCGAGATTAAGTATCTTATTCAGAATCACGGCCTTGACGGAGTTTTCTTCTCTGACGAATTGTGGTGCATAAAAAGAAGTGATATGCTTGATTTTTGCAGAAGAGTCAAGGAAGAAAAGCTTGATTTCAGCTGGGGTGTTCAGCTTCGAGTCGGTATATTCGGCGAAGAAGATTTTAAGATAATGTATGATGCGGGTTGCAGATGGGTATTCTTCGGCGTTGAAACGGGTTCGCCCGAAATGCTTGATGAAATTCATAAGGAAATAAATCTCAATAAGCTCAAGCCCTCTGTTGATGCGATGAAAAAAATCGGTATAACAAGTATCTGTTCATATATTGTCGGATTCCCCGATGAAACGGAAAAACAGCTTAAAGAAACCGTAAAGCTCATAAATGAGACCGATGCTAATCTTATGCCCGTTTATCATTTTACTCCGCTTCCCGGTACTGAGCTTTATAATAAAATGGTAAAAGCAAACCGCTATAAAGAGCCAAACAGCTTAAAAGAACTGTCAAAGGTCGTTGCAACGGAAAGTGTCGGAAAAAATCTGTCGGCAGTTCCCTCAAGAGATCTCAGAGTTATAAGAAGCTGGTATCATTGGAAGGGCTTTACTAATAAAACAGCTTATTCCTCGGGGAAGTCCTTTGAATTTGCAAAACAAACAATAATAAGCGGTCTTCATTCAATATCTCTTAAAGGTCCCGTCAGCTTTCTTGTAAACGGCTTTGCGGCATTGTATGAATTTTTATATGTTTTCTGGTATTCCCACGCTTATCCCTCAATTATAGAAAAATATGAGCTGAGGAAGTGATTATTTGAAAGTTCTGTTTGTGAACCCTGCAGTCGGTTATTATACGAGGGCAATTTCAAATCCACTCGGTCTTATGGCTCTTGCTTCTTATATCAGAAAAAAAGGACACGATGTCAGGCTTCTTGACCGATGTGTTAAAAAAATAAATTTAGTAAAAGAAATTGATGATTTCGCACCTGATGCTATCGGAATTTCCCTGATGTCGGGCAGAGGGCTTAAGGACTGCGGAAAAATATCCGAAATCGCAAAAAAGAAGAATATCCCCGTAATTGCGGGAGGATATTTCCCAACTATGAGTCCCGAGCTTATTCTCGGAGAAGGTCTTGCAGATTTTGTTGTTCTGAGAGAGGGAGAACTCAGCTTTGAAGAGCTGATACTTGCTCTGAGAGATAAAAAGCCAACGGAAAATATAAAGGGAATTGCATATAAAAAGGACGGAAAGGTTTATATTACAGAGGACAGACCCTTTGCCGATCTCTCTCTTTTCCCTGAAATTGACTGGACGCTGGTTCGTCCCGAGGATTATTTCCAGACCTTTTTCAACTGCACAAAAATGCTTTATCTGTATTCCTCAAAGGGATGTCCCGGAAGATGCACCTTCTGCTCTAACCATTTCTATAACAGAAGCTGTTTCAGAAAAAGACCGGACGAAACGGTTCTTTCCGAAATCAGATACCTTGTTGAAAACCACGGAATGAACGGAGTGTATTTTTCGGGTGAATTATGGAATCTCACAAAAGCGGATGCGAGAAGCTTCTGTGAAAGGGTGAAGGAAGAAAAACTGAAATTCACCTGGGGAATGCTATCCAAGGTGGGGCAGTATGATTATGATGATTTTGCCGCTTTTTATGATGCGGGATGTAGATTTATATGCTTCGGTGTTGAAAGCGGAAATGCGGAAATGCAGAAAAAACTGAAGAAAAATGTGAATCTTGAAAAGGGCAGAGAGACCTTTTCATCGTGTAAAAAAATCGGAATAACATCCGTTGTATCCTTTATGATCGGACTACCTGACGAAACCGAGGAGCAGCTTAAGGATACTCTTTCCTATATAAAGAGTATTGATGCCACGATAAATCTGATATATCTTTTTACCCCCGTGGAAAATACCGATATACATAATGAGCTTGTAAGCTCGGGAAAAATTAAAAAAAGCTTTGACGGTCTTTCCTTTTATAAAAAATATATTACTATGGAAAATCCCGGATATAATTTCTCTCATATTCCGACAAAGGAATTAAAGGTTATAAAAGCATATTTTGACTGGAAATCTTTTTCAGGCAAGGAATCCGTAAACGGATCCTACAGCTATGCTTTTGCAGTGCAGACTATTGTAAACGGTTTAAAGGCAATAAGTAAAAAAGGCGTTATTTCTTTTGTTTTTGATGCTTTCAGAGCACTTAAAACATTTCTCGGTGTGTTTTATTATTCTCATATGTTTCCTGCAATTCTTAAAAAATATGAGTTGAAGCAGAGGTGATTGTTTTGACAGAGCAGAAAAAAACAGTGTCAGTTGTCGTGCCCATTTTTAATGAAGAAAAAATGGTAAGTGAGGTTTTCTCACGTGTGAAAAAAGTTTTCAGTTCTCTTGAAGGCTATGACTTTGAGCTTGTATTTTTCGATGACGGCTCAACTGACGGTACAAGGGCGGCAATAGAAGAGCTTTCGGCTCAGAATGAAAATGTAAAAGCTGTTTTTTATACAAGAAATTACGGATATCTTAAAAATACATTCTACTGTGTTCAGCAGGCAAAGGGCGATTGTGCCGTGATTCTCCATGCCGATTTGCAGAATCCTCCCGAGCTTATCCCCGA
>SVOV01000039.1 GCA_015066205.1 Oscillospiraceae bacterium | reverse complement strand
CTATTTTGTTGTCATAAAACGAAACACTATTTTTGAGTCATAAAAACACCGAAACCCCTTGTAAAATCAAGGGGTTTCAAGGTTTGTTGCCTTTTTAGGCGTTAATTATGGTCGGAGTGACGGGATTCGAACCCACGACCTCTTGGTCCCGAACCAAGCGCACTACCAAACTGTGCCACACCCCGTGATTAGCTTTATAATTATAGCAAATCTTTATTGTGATGTCAATGATTTTATGTCGGGCATTTTTGGTTTTGTTGAAATCCTGAATTGCGGGAAGAGCTCATTGCTGATTTTTTCGGTTTTTCAGGATTTTTCTTGCGGTAGATTTTGTGCCGTGCTATAATATTTTGTAATCTGAAATCTATATATTTTATTCAGGGGGGCGCTTTTATGTACAGGCATATTATGGGAATGAATACATCTGAAAGCTTCGGAATTCCTATTGAGGAGCAGATAAAAATGCTTCAGAAAACAGGCTTTGAGGCTTTTTTTACTCCGTGGAAAGAGGGATATCCTATTGATAAATGGGCTTCCCTTGCAAGAGAAACGGGGATGATATATCAGTCTGTTCACGCACCATTCGGCGGAACTGCGGATTTATGGCGTGATGATGAAGAGGAAGCAAAAAAGGCTGAAAATGAGATCATTTCCTGTATTCATACCTGCAGCAGTAATGAAATCGGACTTATGGTCTCACATTGCTATATTGGCTTCGACGGTATTGTTGATATAACGGATGCAGGACTTGAAAGATACGGCAGAATAATTGACGAGGCCGGAAGATGCGGAGTGAATATCGCATTTGAAAACACAGAGGGTGAGGAATATCTCGAAAAGCTTCTTGATGTTTACGGCGACAGACCGAATGTGGGCTTTTGTCTTGATACGGGGCACGAAATGTGTTATAACTTTTCAAAAAATCTTCTCGAAAAATGGGGAAATAAGCTTATTGCCACTCATCTTAACGATAATCTCGGAATCAAGGATCTCGGCGGCAAGATAACCTGGCACGATGACCTGCATCTTCTGCCCTTTGACGGTATCAGGGACTGGGATGAGCTTGCCCGAAGAATGAGAGCTTGTAATTATAAGGGCATTCTTACATTTGAGCTTAATAAGACATCGAAGCCTGACCGTCACGAAAATGACAAGTACGAAAGAATGTCACTTGAGGATTATTTCACTGAGTGTTACATAAGAGCCTGCAGATTTGCTTCAAAGATTTAGTTTATTAAAGTTGAATAATTTAAAGGGCTCGGGAAGTTTTATCTTGCCCGAGCCCTTATGCTATGTTTAGTTTGTTATTCGCAGATTGTTTCGTCTGTTTCGTCATCGGGGGAGCTTCTTATCGTCTTTCTGAGAGAAAACAGGGCTGATACAACGAGGAACATTACAAAAAGTGAAAGTGCGGCAGGCACAATTATCAGGATGATTCTGAAGTCCTCGGGTATATCCTGAAAAGCGTTTGTTATGTTGCTTATAAGAAATGTCGATGTCATACAAACAGTATATATGTTTCTTCTTATTATGAATGTTTTGTTGAGATTTGAGCCCTCTGCCTGATATTTTTTTGCAAGCAGACTCATTTCGGTCAGAAGCTGAAAATCGAAATATATAACTACGATGTTGATTATAATTGATAATACATAGATGACATAAATGAATACGCTCGCCGGTTCAAATTCCGTAAAGGAAACAGATTGGAGTCCGAATGCGTTCAGAATAAAGAAAGCGAATTTCCATATTGCGAGGACATAGCCGAAGGGCTTCAGAAGAGTTATGGTCTTACATTCGTCCTTGAGAGCATCAATAGCATACAGCATCATAATATAGCCGACGAAATCGGGGAGTATATCAATGGTGCCTATCATAACTGCAACGAGTATAAGGATGTAACCGTATGCGATTTTTGATAATGAACTGCATATTTTAGCTTTATCCGTCATTTTTCATCCACCCTTTCAAGAACAGCTTTTACAGAATACTCGTTGTTGATTCTGAGCTCTGCATTTATAATTTCCGGAAGATAGTTTCTTCCTTTTTTATATTCTGTTGTGTGCCCGCCTCCGCCGAAGGACTGTATATTATTCCAGTTTTCAGAAAGAGCATGGGCGGAAAACGATGAGCCGTCAGAGCTGTTTGAACTGAAATTCCCGCCTTGTGCTTCTTTCAGTGCTTCAGACATATTTTTAAAAGTCTCGCTTTTTTCCGCAAGCGTGGGGTCAGTTATTATTCTGTCAATAATGCCGGGTCTTGATGCTTCTGTCGAACAGGAAAACCTCAGATGATGTATTTCTGATTTCTTTTCCTCGGGACCTGTATATACACACCTTGAAAATGTATTTACTGTTACCTCATAAAAATCTGCCTTAAGAAGCGGAGCGTCGGTGTTTGATGCTCCGTTTTTAAGACTGAAGCTCAGCTGATAGTGGCGTTCAAGGTCAAAGTCTTCCGCTTTTGCTCTGTAGACATAGGTCGGAAGATCCTCACATCTCCAATTGTTTAATACCTTATCAGTGATTTTTTCCGTAAAGCCGGATCCTTCTGTTACGACCCAGCGGAAATCTTCCTTACTGATCTTTAATTTTTGGTAAACGATTTTCTGATTAGCCTCTTCGTCGGGATCGTAAAACTGAACCCTGAAAGCAAGATATGCGCTGTATTCATCCTTGCCCGTTTCTTCAAAATTATATATGCAATAGGGGGCAGGGGTAACGGGGATGACATTTACACCGCTGTCCCACAGGGGAAAATTATTCTCTTTAAGATTCTCTTTTATTGTATTTTTTATGCTGCCGTGCATTGAAAGGGGAGCAGAGATAGCTCTGTATATACCGTTGTTCTGAATAACCGCTTTTGCATATGTGTCAAGTGCTGCCGCGGGAGTGGTACAGAAATAGCTTCTCGATGCGGCAAAGGCTCGGTCTACGGAATTTATATCAGTGATCTTAAGATAGGAGTCAGGTGCTGATGAGGCGTTGACATTGATAAGTAAAAATGAAGCCAATATGAGGGTTATACAGATACAAATAAGAGAATTATTCTGCGGATAATGCTTGAATCTTACAATGGTTTCTATACGCGAGCTGATGTTTTTTCCGCCGTTTGCAATAGATGTAGTCCCGATGCACGAAGCGTATTTTTCATTAGCCATTGATAAAAGAAGATTGCCGTATTCCCGTCTGCCTTCTCCCTCAAGAAGAGAAAGTGCTCTCGAGTCGCATAATTCCTCAATATCGTTGTTGATCTTATTGAAGCAGTACCATAAAAACGGATTACACCAGTGGATAGAACGGAAAAGCGCAATTGCAAAGCCCCACAAAACATCCTTGTATTTAAGATGGAGAAGCTCGTGAAGAATTATTTTTTCATCGGGGAATTCTTCAGGGAGAATGAGAACGGGTCTTAAAAAGCCGAAAACAAAGGGGGAGGAAAGTCCGTTCATAGTTGCGGCTTTACAGCTTCTGAGCTTATATTTCTGAGAGATACTGTTCAGCTTTTCTTGTTTTTCCTGCTCTAACGGAATGCATTTTGCCGTAATTATTTTAAGTCTTAAATAAGATATCAGATATCTTAATAAGAAAATTATAACACCTGCTATATAAATAAAGAAAAGAATATCCGAAATGCTGTCCGGAGCGCTGAAATCGGTTACCGGAAAGAAAAATGAGGGTCTTGAAACGGTAATTTCTCCTGATATCGCGGTTTTAACTATTTCCGATAAAAACAGTATATTACCCGAAGCCGAATAGGGAACAACAAGAGAAAATGCAAGGATGCTCCATATCCCGAGCTGCCATACGGGAGGGAGCTTATCACGGAATAATCTTTTTACAATAAGAATGAATGCTCCCGTTAAGCTTACATGGACCGTTTGAATTAAAAATTCAAATATATCGTGCATAGCTTATACCTCCATATTGTCAAGCAGCTTTTTAAGCTTTTCTCTTTCTTCGTCTGTTATCTTTTCTTCCTTTAAGAATGCCGCTATCATATCACCTGCACTTCCGTTGTAAACACGGTGAAGAAAGCTCTTTCTTTCGCTTTTCTGACATTCATTTTTTGATACGGCGGCTTTATATATGTGCGGGGTTTCGTTTTTGTCAATAATAACAAGCTTCTTTGCTTCCATTCTTGTAAGGTAGGTATGAACTGTATTTCTTGTCCAGCCTGTATCCTTTTTTAGTCTTTCAACAATTTCTCCGAGCTCATTTCCTGAGGATTCCCATAAAACCTCAAGAACGGTCCATTCCTTGTCGGATAATTTCATAATAATACCCTCCTACAATTGTAGTATCTAATGCTATACTACAACTGTAGGAGATGTTTGTCAATACTTTTTTTTGTCGTTTTTTGCCACGAAACCGACTTATTGATTGACAATTTAATTGTTTTTATATAATATTCTAATGTTAAATATTTTCGGGGGAAAAGAAATGAAAATGAAAAAAGAAAAGAAGGAGAGACAAAAAGCACATGTCTTAAAGAACACGGCCTTTATGCTGGGCTGTGCTTTCAGGTGTGCTCCTGTATCTCTTCTTATAATATATTTTGCTTATATTGCAGAAAATGTTTATTATTCCGTTGTTATCAATGTTATGTTCCTTGAAACGGCGCTTTCCATTGTTGAGGGCAACGGTACATTCAAAGAATTCGTAATGAGAATGACTCTTATAGTTATTGGAAAGCTTCTTGTTGACCTGCTCGGCTATATAGATTTCTATACAGTCAGAATAAAGTTTGAAATAAAATGCGAAAGCTACATAAACTCTCTCATATTCAAAAAAGCACAGCAGGTTGAATTGGGCTGTTATGAGGACCCCGATTTCTTCGACAAATATAACCGTGCTACCTGGGTAGTTGAAAAGGGCGGCTTCAAGAGAATAATTGAGGGCTCTGCCTGGACTATAGGCTCTTTTATAAGTATTGTTTCTCTCGTTTCCTATCTTATTTCAATAGACCCCGTGCTTCTTGTTTTTCTTGTATGTCCTCTTTTGGTCATTGCTTTCAGGGTTTTTAAGAACAATGTTGAGCTTGAAAAAGAAAAGGAAATGACCCCCTACGAAAGACAGAAGGACTATGTAAGAAGAACGATTCTTCTTAAGGACTTTGCAAAGGAGATAAAGACCACCAATATTTTTTCGGTTATTGACAAGCGCTTCCGCTCGGCAATAGAAAAGAATATTGCGGTCATAAAAAAATACGGCTGGAGAATTGCTCTTCTTGAATGTATTTCAGATTATTTTGCTGAAATTATTCCCGTAACCGGAGGCTTTATTTACGGCTGCTACAGACTTGTTGTTGCTCAGAATCTGCCTGTTTCGGAATTTTCCGTTCTTATCTCCGCCATAACCACCTGCAGAAATAAGCTTAATCACCTTGCTCATTATTTTGCAATGCAGCAGAAGCACTGCTTATGGGTGCAGAATTTAAGAGAATTTATAGAGTATGAGCCGAAAATTCAGGGCGGGGATAAAATACCTGAGGATTTTCAGTCGCTTGAATTCAGAAATGTTTCGTTCGGATATAAAAACGGCGGGGAATATATTCTTAAAAACTTATCCTTCAGAATAGAAAAAGGGCAGACCGTTGCCGTTGTGGGACATAACGGTGCGGGCAAAACGACCCTCTCAAAGCTTCTTATGAGGCTTTATGATGTAACAGAGGGTGAAATCCTTTATAACGGAATAAACATAAAGGAATATGATCTTCTTTTATACCGTGAGCGTTTTGCGAGCGTCTTTCAGGATTACCGCGTATTTGCAATGACTGTTTCTGAAAATGTTCTGACAGAAGAGGTTACAGAGGAAAATGCACCGCTTGCTCTGAACGCTCTTAAAAAAGCGGGTGTGTATGAAAAGATCAATTCTCTTCCCAAAAAAGAGAATTCGATTCTTACAAAGGAATTCGATCCCGAGGGAATTCTTCTTTCGGGCGGTGAAACACAGAAGGTTACCATAGCCCGTCTTTTTGCCAAGGATTTTGATGTTGCTGTGCTTGATGAACCGTCTTCTGCCCTTGATCCCGTTGCGGAAAGCAGAATGTATGATGCTCTTCTTGACGGAACAAGAGGAAAGACCGTAATCTATATTTCCCACCGTCTTTCAAGTGCTACCCGTTCCGACAATATTCTTGTGTTCAATAAGGGAGAGATCACGGAACAGGGAACACACGCGGCTCTTATGGAAAAGGGCGGAGAGTATGCCGAAATGTTCACTCTTCAGGCTTCGGGCTACAGTGAGGAGGTGTCAGATGATGAGTAAAGGAAAAAATAAGATAAAAGAGAATTCAAATGCTCTTAAAAACTATATTTATATGCTGAAATTTATCGGAAAGCACACTCCTTATATGCTTTTCGGATATCTGTTTTTTGATGTTCTTGCAAATCTTCCCTGGACTCTTTCAAATGTTGTGCTTCTGAAATATATAATTGATGTTGCAACTGAAGGGACAGGCTATGAAAGAATTCTTTATGTGCTTATTATCTTTGTGCTTTTTGTTGTTGTAACAAATCTTTGCGTAACTACCTTTTATGAGTTTTCATTGCCCAAGCAAAGGGAGAAGCTTTATTTCAGTATTTATAAAACAATATATAAAAAAGCCGCAAAGATGGATTATGAGGCATATGATAATCCGGAATATTATAATGACCTTGTGCTTGCCATGACATCTATGAATGAAAGGGCATACGGCGTATTGACAAACACACAGGATATTATTACAAATATTGTCGGGGTTCTTACGATCGGTGCGGTTATCATTTCCATTGACCCTGTATGCCTTGTTTTTATTTTTCTTTGTGTTGTTATTATGACGCCCATAGGAAGACTTATTGCAAAGGTAAATGTTGACAGAACAGAGGCTATGACTCCCCTTGACAGAAAGAATCTTTATTTCAGCCGTGTTTTCTATCTTCAGGACTATGCGAAGGAGCTTCGTCTTTCGGGTGCGGGAAAGATGGTTGAAAAAAGATATAATCAGAATATTCTTGACCGTATCACGACTATTTCGCCCTATCTCAGACGGCAGTGGCAGCTGTATTTCTGTCAGGAATCTCTTCCCATGACGCTTCTTATATATCTCGGAATCACTCTTTTTATGGGATATAAGGCCATTGTTACAAAAGAGGTTGGAATGGGTGATTTTGCAGCCACCTTTAACGGTGCGGCTTCTATCAGCAACAGCGTGTTTGCTATAACAAGCTGGTTTGCGATCTCTTTCCGTGAAAACGGGCTTTATGTAGAAAAGTTCAAGCGTTTTATGAATGCCAAGGAAAAAATTATCAACGGTACGGATAAGACCGTATACGAAAAGCCGGTTACCATAAAATTTGAAAATGTATCCTTCAAATATCCGGGAACTGAAAAATATATTCTTAAAAACATAGATCTCGAGATATCGCCTTATAAAAAAATAGCCCTCGTCGGCTATAACGGTGCCGGAAAAACCACTCTTACCAATCTTTTGCTTCGTCTTTATGATGTAACGGACGGAAGGATAACCATTGACGGTAAGGATATAAGAGATTGGGATATAAAGACTTATCACGAAAACTTTGCCGCTGTTTTTCAGGATTTTTCTCTTTTCGGCGCCACTCTCGGAGAGAATGTTTCAATGAATGATGCTCCCGAGGACGAAAAGGTAAGGGTTGCCCTCGGAAAAGCTACCTTCAACAAGGAGCTTCCCGACGGCACGGACAGTATCCTTCTTCGTGAATTTGACGATAACGGAGTTTCTCTTTCGGGCGGAGAAGCGCAGAAGATTGCCATTGCCCGTACCTTTTATAAGGACTGCCCCTTTGCAATTCTTGATGAGCCCAGTGCAAATCTTGACCCTGTTGCCGAATACTCTCTTAATCATTCTATGGCAAAAGCGGCTGATGATAAGACGGTTATTTTTATTTCACACCGTCTTTCAACAACGGTTATGGCTGATGAGATCTATATGCTTGAAAACGGTGAGATAATTGAAAAGGGTTCACACGAGGAGCTTATGGCACTTGACGGGAAATACGCATATATGTTCCGTCTTCAGGCAGAAAAATACAGCAATCATCAAAATAAAGGTTGATTTACTGCTTGTGTTTTTATATAATATAGATATACAGAATATTGAATTACCGAAAGGAGAAGCACTATGAAAAAGATTTTAAGTGTTATGCTGGTTATTGTTGTTCTTGCTTGTACCTTCTGTGCCTGCGACCGTGAGTTCGATGAAGATAAGATAACAGGTAAGTGGACTTACAATGAAACAGTTCTCGGTATCGTTACCGAAAGAACATATATTTTCAATGCAGACGGAACAGGAACAGCTCCCGGAGAGCTTACGGGCGACCTTATTCCCATCAGTATGAAATGGTCCATATATGAAGGCAACATAACAATAGAAAAATCCACAAGCAAGGACCCCATAATCTATGCATATGAGCTTAAGGGTGATACTCTCACTCTCACAAAGGCAGACGGCACATCAATAACAATGACAAGAGCTACTGCCGATAAATAATTCTGATGAAAAAAGCCCTGTCCGTGAAGGACAGGGCTTTTTATTGCAGTAACTGAAAAAATGCCGCAGAACTTTTCTGCGGCATTTTTGATTATACACTTTTTGCGATTTCTACTGCTTCTTTGCATTTTTTGGCAATCTCTTCGGGAGAGCCTTTCATCATCCAGCTTCCGCCTACTGCGAAGATCTTTTCCCATTTAAGGTATTCTGCAAGATTTACATCTGAAATTCCGCCTGTGGGAAGAAATGTTACCTGTGGGAAGGCAGCGGCAAGAGCCTTCATTGTGGGAAGTCCGCCGTAATTGCTGCAGGGGAAGAATTTTATGATCTTACAGCCGTAGGATATGGCAGTCATAACCTCTGTGGGGGTTACGCAGCCGCCGAGATAAGGAATCTCTTTTTCGTTACAGTATTCTGCAACCTCTTCTGAAAAACCGGGAGATACGATAAATTTTGCACCGAGAGAAATTGCCTCCTCGCACTGCTGTCTGTTGATAACGGTGCCTGCACCTACAAGCATTTCGGGGAATTCCTCAACTGCAATTTTAATGGCGTCGCCCGCACAGGCTGTTCTGTAGGTGATCTCAGCAATGGGAAGACCGCCCTTTACCATTGCCGAAAGCTTGGGCCGAACCTCCTCAACTGAATTGAAAACCACAACGGGAACTACCTTATACTGTCTTATAAATTCATTAGTATTCATAGCATTACCTCTTATTATACACCGCTGTAGGCGTTGAAGCCTCCGTCAACGGGAATTACGATACCTGTGATAAATCCGCTTGCTCCGTCATCTGCAAGGAAGAGAAGAGAGCCGATAAGCTCACTGACATCGCCGAATCTCTTCATAGGTGTTCCCGAAAGTATCTTGTGCGAGCGGGGAGTGGGGTTGCCGTCCTTGTCAAAAAGAAGACCTCTGTTCTGATTTCCGACAAAGAAGCCGGGAGCGATGGCGTTGCATCTGATGCCCATGGGAGCAAAATGAACTGCAAGCCATTCAGTGAAATTTGAAATACCTGCCTTTGCGGCGGAATATGCGGGGATCTTTGTAAGGGGATGGTAAGCATTCATTGATGAGATGTTTATGATGTTACCGCCTGTTTCGAGCATATCCTCTGCAAAAACCTGTGTAACAAGAAAAGCAGATGTGATATTAAGGTCAAATACGAATTTAAGACCGGCTTCGTCAAGATCAAAGAATGTCTTTACATCTTCACCGATGTCGGGAGTCATATATTCGTTGTCTGTTGTAGCCTTGGGATTATTTCCGCCGGCTCCGTTGATAAGGAAATTGACCTTGCCGAATTTTTCGTTGATAAGAGCCTTTGCAGCCTTGATGGAATCCTTATTGAGAGCGTTTGTTTCAACTGCAAGTGCATTTTCGCCGATTCTGTCGGCAACTGCCTTTGCTGCCTCGTAGTTTATGTCAAGAAGAGCTACCTTTGCTCCGCAAAGAGCCATAGCCTCTGCAAACTGACTTATAATTGCACCGCCCGCACCTGTGAGGGCAACGACCTTATCTGATAAATCAACCTTGAACGGGAGCTTCATAATTATTTCTTTCCTTTCTCTATAGCTTCAAAAAGTCCGTTGATATAACAAGCACCGAGAGCTCTGTCAAAAAGACCGTAGCCGGGCTTTCCCGATTCTCCCCAGATGTTTCTGCCGTGGTCGGGACGGACATATTCATTGAATCCGCCGTCAACAAGAGCCTTTACGATACCGTAGATATCAAGGCTTCCCGCTTCCGTAAGATGTGCGGTTTCTCTGAAATCAAGCTCATTTGAATATGCGATATTTCTTATATGTGCGAAATGGATCTTATTTCTTTTTGAGTATTCATAAGCCATTTCAATAAGATCATTGCTTCTGCCAGCACCGAGAGACCCCGTGCAGAAGGTGATGCCGTTTGTATCATCGGGAACTGCGGCAAAGAGTCTTTCGTAATCCTCTTTACAGGAAATGATTCTCGGAAGACCGAAAACATCCCACGGCGGATCGTCGGGGTGAATAGCCATATTCATTCCCACCTCGTTGCAGACAGGAATTATCTTTTTAAGGAAATATACGAGATTATCAAATAACTGCTCGTGGGACATATCCTTATAGCTGTCGAGAAGAGCGTTGAGCTCGTCTGCCGTATAGCTTTCATCCCAGCCGGGAAGAGAGAGATGCTTGGGGTCAAGGCTCATAATCTCCTCGTGATTGTAGGAAAGTGAGTTTGAGCCGTCCTCGGCAACTGTTCTGAGATTTGTCCTGAGCCAGTCAAAAACGGGCATAAAGTTATAGCAGATGCATTTGACTCCGACTTCGGAAAGTCTTCTGATGTTTTCACAGTAGTTATCAATATAAAGGTCGCGGTTTCCTCTTCCGAGCTTGATATCCTCGTGAACGGGAACGGATTCTATAACTTCCATTTCAAGTCCCGCATCATCGCACTGCTTTTTGAGAGAAGCGATGGTTTCTCTGCTCCAGACATTTCCTACGGGAGTGTCATAAACAGCCGTAACAACGCCTGTCATACCGGGAATCTGCTTGATTTTTTCGAGGGAGATACTGTCCGAAGGACCGTACCAGCGAAAAGTCATTTTCATTGCATTATCTCCTTATCTGTTTACTCTGGCGCTGCCGCCTTTAACTATATTTTCAACCTCTTTAAGAACAGCCGTTGAGGTGTCGCCGGGGGTCGTCATAGCGAGAGCTCCGTGTGCAATGCCGTAGTTTACGGCAACCTTGGCATCGTCATAGGTCATAAGACCGTATATAAGACCCGAAGCGAAGGAGTCGCCGCCGCCTACTCTGTCGAATATTTCAAGAGCGGGAAGCTCCATTCCCTTATATACCTCACCGTTGGCATAAACCATTGCACTCCAGTCGTTTATTGATGCGGAGCGTACTGTTCTGAGTGTCGTTGCAATAACCTTGAAATTCGGATATACCTTTGTGACCTCACCGAGCATCTTCTTGTAGCCGTCGATGTTAAGCTCCTTGAGATTCTCATCGTTGCCCTCGATTTCAAAGCCGAGACAGGCTGTGAAATCCTCTTCGTTACCTATCATAACATCAACATAGGGGGCAATAGCCTTATTGACCTGTTGTGCCTTTTCCTTGCCGCCGATGGATTTCCATAATGAGGGACGGTAATTAAGGTCATAAGAAACAATAGTGCCGTATTTCTTTGCTGTTTTGACAGCTTCAATAACAACCTCTGCGGTGCTTTCCGAAAGGGCGGCAAAGATACCGCCTGTATGAAGCCATCTTACGCCGAGCGTGCCGAAGATATATTCCCAGTCAATGTCACCGGGCTTCAACTGGGAAATTGCTGTGTTTCCTCTGTCGGACACGCCTGAAGCACCTCTGATGCCGTAGCCTCTTTCCGTGAAATTGAGTCCGTTTCTTACATTTCTGCCGATTCCGTCATAGGGAACCCATTTTATAAAAGATGTGTCAACACCGCCCTGAAGAATAAAATCCTCAATGAGTCTGCCGACATCGTTGTCTGCAAATGCGGTGACAACAGCTGTCTTGAAGCCGAAGCAGCGGCGAAGTCCTCTTGCGACATTATATTCTCCGCCGCCTTCCCATGCTCTGAAGGAGCGGGTGGTTCGGATTCTTGTGTCGCCCGGATCAAGACGGAGCATTACCTCACCGAGTGCGATCATATCATATGCACAGGTTTCTTTTTTACGAAGTTCAATCATACCGTTACCTCTCAATATTCTGAAATTATACGGAGCCTGTTTACGGCTGCGTATGCTTTATATACAAACTGCTCAAGAGAGAGCTCTTTGTATTTGTCCGAGCCTTCTCTCGGAAGGTCAATTTCCAGCATCAGCGTTCCTTTGTAATCATACTGATTAAGAAGCTCTGCCGTTCTTCTGAAATCAATATTTCCGTCAAAAGGGATGAGATGCTCGTCAACATTATATCTGAGATTATTGTCGTGAATGTGAGATGTTACACATCTGTCGCCGAAAAGCGGCATATATTCTCTGCCGTGAGCAAAGCATTTTTCGTGTCCCACATCCCAGCAGAAGCCCACATTCGTGTCCTTGCCGTAGAGCTCAAGTACCGTTGCGATATTCCCGAGCTTTCTCTGATTTTCGACTGCAAGAACAATATTCTTACGGGCGGCGAAATTTACAAGCTCATCGAAATGCCGAAGACCCGCATCGGTCACGGGAGGGCAGTTCTCCTTTGAGCTGAGATGTACTATTACAATGCCGATTCCGTTATTCTCAGCCAGTTCCACGGATCTTTCAAGTCTTTTCAGTACGGCCTTTCCGCTGTCGTCATACCACAGATCATTGATGCCGTCAAAGGGAGCGTGGAGAGTTTCATATTTCAGCTTATTCTGTAAGCAAAGCTTACTTACATAGGAAATATACTCTTCATCGTTTCCGCAGGTAAAAATACTGTCAAAGCCCGCTGAGGCTACACATTCAATATAGTTTTTTGTTCCGAATGAAATGTCGGATGAAACATTTATTCCGACGGTTCGCAAAATATCACCGCTTTCTGTTCATACATAGTATTATTTTAACATTACAGCCTATTTATGTCAATTAATAAATACATTATATAACAGAAAAAACGGATATCATACGATACCCGTTTTCTTTATTTCTTTTTGTTTACATTTTCAAGCCATATTGCAGCAAGCTCAATGGCATCCCAGAGACCCTTTTTCTCGCTCTTTTTTACGATCATTTCGCTGGGAGGAATTGTGGGATCGGTATTGAGGAGCTGGACCAGAACCTTGTCTGCAATTTCAACATCGCCCACCTTGCGGAACGAAGCTATCTGAATCATAATGATAAAGGGATCGTAGCTGTTTCCGTAATGAATCATTCTTCCGCTTCTTACGAGAGGGTATCCCTTATATGTGAGAAACTCTTTTTTTTCCATTTCGTGTATCCTTTCCTGAGAGGATTATTTTTTGGTAACGGCATAAACGGAGTTTACGCGATCATTTCTTGTCAAAATAGTCACTGAAAATCACGTGCAGCAGATCGAAACGGTCAATAGAATTGATTTCTTTTCTTGCTCCGTTGTATGATGTTATATATGTGGGGTCATCAGACAGAATGTATTCAACCAACTGATTAATGGGATCATAGCCCTTCTCTTTAAGAGCCTGATACACAAGATTTATTGATGCGAGAACCTTCTGTTTCTTAGCAGCATCCTTGTTTGCATCAGATAAGTTGATTTGTACTGTGTTACCGCTCAATGAAAACACCTCCGATAAAACTGTGCATAAAATTACCAATATAATCTATTATAAACATTTGTAAAGAAAATACAAGAGCAAATTTTAAAATTATTGTAAATTTCATTTTTTGGGCGGGGGATGTGTATTTTTGTGTTTTTTTGACAGTAATTATTTTTTCTATTGCATTTTTTTGGTATTCTATTATAATATATCTGTATAACTTTTTTATACAGGAGTTATTTCCCGGTGCTTCTTATAAATATGAAGACGCTTTTCTTTTGTATTGCGTATACGGGAAAGTATTATTTAGCTTGGAGGAAAATGAAATGGCAGAAATCAACAGACATTGGTATAAGGAAATGTCAGTATATCAGGTATGGCCCCGTTCATTCTGTGACGGCAACGGCGACGGAATCGGTGACCTTAAGGGTGTGCTTTCAAAGCTTGACTACATAAAGAGCCTCGGTGTTGACGCTATCTGGTTCTCACCTCTTTATGTATCTCCCCAGAAGGACTACGGCTATGATATAGCTGATTACCGCAATATACAGCCCGAATACGGCACTCTTGAAGACTTCAAGGCAGTTCTTGACGGTGCTCACGAAAGAGGACTCCGTGTTATTATGGACCTTGTTGTCAACCATACCTCCGATCAGCACGAATGGTTCCTTGAGAGTAAGAAGGGCGAGGATAACCCCTATCACGATTATTACCATTGGTATAAGGGCAAGGGAAAGAACGGCAAGCGTTATCCCAATAACTGGATGTCCACATTCGCAGGAAGAGCCTGGGAATATGACGAGGGGCTCGGTAAGTATTATCTTCATCTTTTTGCTGTTGAACAGCCCGACCTCAATATGGATAACCCCAAGGTCCGCGAAGAGGTCAAGGATATTATGAGATATTGGCTTGATATGGGTGTTGACGGCTTCAGAGAAGATGTTATCACATTTATTTCAAAGCCCAAGGGACTTCCCTCAAGCCCCTATTGGTTCCCCGTTGCAACAGGCTTCGAGCAGTATATGCACGGTCCTCACCTTGATGAATATCTTTCCGAATTCAAGAATGATGTTCTTGCAAAGTATGACTGTATGACTGTCGGCGAAGCACCTATGATGACCTATAAGAATGCTCTCAAGCATATTACCGAAGGTCCCGATCAGCAGCTCAATATGATGTTCCATTTCGAGCATATGGCTGCAGACTGCCTTTTCTACAGCTGGTTCAAGACAAAATTCAACCTCAAGAAGCTCAAGAAGGTTTACACAAGATGGCAGGAAAACCTTTACGGCAAGGCATGGAACGCACTTTATATCGAAAACCACGACCAGCCCAGAATCATCAACCGTTACGGCAGCACAAAGTACAGAAAAGAAAGTGCAAAGATGTTAGCCGTTATGTATATGTGTCAGTGCGGTACTCCCTTTATTTATCAGGGACAGGAGATCGGTATGCTCAATAATCCCCTTGAGAATATTGAGGACTATACTGATGTTTCGACCATCAATAACTACGGTGTTGCAAAGGCACTTCTCGGTGAAAAGATCGCTATGAATCTTGCTCACTATGCATCCCGTGACAATGCAAGAACTCCCGTTCAGTGGACAGCCGGAAAGAATGCGGGCTTCACAACAGCTGATAAGGCTTGGTTCCACATTAATCCCAACTATACCGAGATCAATGTCGAGGAAGCAGAGAACGATCCCGATTCTATCCTTAATTTCTACAGAAAGCTTATCAAGTTCAGAAAAGAAAACGATCTTATGATCTACGGTTCTTATAAGGAGCACTATAAGAGCAGCAAATCTCTTTATGTATACTCCCGTCATCTTGATAATGAAAAGGCTCTTATTGTCTGCTCATTCGATGAAAATGCAGTAGCATTCAAGGCTCCCGAAGGCTTCGACCTTTCAAAGGCTGAGCTTGTTATGAATAACTACGAGTCCTGCGGTGTTGTTGAAAACGGCTTCACCTTAAGACCCTATGAAACAAGAGTTTATATCTGGAAATAAATTTCGGAGGAAACCTCAATGGCTGTTATTAGAAAAGAGGCATATTTTACATCTTCAAACGGAATAAACAGTATAAGAACACTTATATGGCAGGATGATGAAGCTGCCCCCGTCGGTGTTATTCAGATAGCACACGGCGTCAGTGAGCACATCGGAAGATATGATGATTTTGCTCGTTTTCTTGCAAAAAACGGCTTTGCGGTCTGCGGAAATGACCATCTCGGACACGGAAGATCCGTAGCGTTTGATTCGGAGCTTGGCTATGTTTTTGAGGGTGACCATGTCAATATGGTAAGAGATATGAATACTCTTCATAATATTATGTCAAAGCGTTATCCCGGTCTTCCCTATATAATTTTCGGTCATTCAATGGGTTCATTTCTTGCAAGGATATATTCTGCAGCGTTCGGCGACAGACTGTCAGGTGCTGTATACTGCGGAACAGGTCAGCTTCCGCCAGCAGTTGCGGCTCTGGAGGATCCCGTAAAGGCGGTTCTGGACAGATTTGCTGAAAATTCCAATGCCCCTGCGTCAATTGTTCATATTTTTGAATTGCTTACAAAAAAAGTGCTTAAGGGCGACGATGATTTTTCATGGCTTTCAAGAAGCAAGGAGAATATCGAAAATTACAAAAACGATCCTCTTTGCGGAGCACCTATGAGCGGTGCTCTTATGAAGGAGCTTATCTCTCTTGCTGTCAAGGCAAGCGATCCCTCATGGGCTTCAAGGCTTCCCGAGAATTTCCCCGTTCTTCTGATTTCGGGTGCAAAAGACCCCATTGGAATGAACGGCAGGGGAGTGTTCGCTGTGTCCGATGCTCTTGTAGCAGCAGGTATTGAGCCTGAGGTGTTCCTTTATCCTGCTGACAGACACGAAATTCTCAACGAAGAGGATAATGAAAAGGTCTACGGGGATATTCTTGATTTTGTAAGGGCAGTAACAGATGGATCATTCGGTAAAAACTGAGCTTCAGGAAAGATATTATTTACTTGATGCCGTAAGAGGTGTCTGCATTCTGGGTATGATAATTTATCATACCCTTTTTGATGTTGTGGCGTTTTTCGGTGTCGAAATAAGCTATTCGATGCTTAACTTTATAAATATAATCAGAGATTTCGGTGCCTGCTGTTTTATTGCTCTTGCGGGAATATGCATCCATTTCGGAAAAAGACCCTTAAAAAGAGCGGTGACTATATCGGTTGCAGGTCTTATTGTAAGTGCCGTGACCTTTATTGCAATGCCCGAGCTTCCCATAATCTTCGGAATTCTCACATTTTTGGGCGTGGCGTCCTTTCTGATGATACCGATGAAGCGTTTTCTTGAAAAACTTCCCGCAGGGATTTCTGCCGTTTTATGTTTTATTCTTTTTCTTCTGACCTTTAATCTTACAAAGCACTGTCTCGGCTTTTATTCCCTTGAATTTTTGCCGCTTCCCGAGTTTCTTTACCGCAATTACTTTACGGCATTTTTCGGTTTTCCGTTTTATGGCTTTGCCTCCTCCGACTATTATCCCGTATTTCCCTGGATATTTATGTTTCTTTTCGGATTCTTCTTATGGCCCGTTATGAAAAAAAGCAGGATGGTTCTGAAGCTGCTGTCATTCCGCCTGAGATTTTTTGAGAAAATCGGCAGGGTAAGCCTTTATATTTATATGATACATCAGCCCGTAATTCTCGGTATTCTTATGCTTATTTCCCTGATAATCGGAGGATAAAGACGGTCTTTGTAAAATTGTACAAAATAAGTCATTATATTTCTATTTATTTTTTTGTCTTAAAAAGCGGTTTTCTATTGCAAATAATAAAAAAAAGGTTAAAATAGTAATATAAGTTGTCAGGTCGATTCCCTGATGACAAAAAACAAAGGAGTGTTTAAAAATGCCCGTTTATACCGACACCTTTACAACCATTCCCTCAGGTCCTCTCGGAATTATTGCTCTTCCCGGTTGTGAGGAGCTTGCTCACAAGATTGATTCGTATCTTGTTCAGTGGAGAGACGAAAGAGAAAGCGAACACAAGGATACCATAGCCTTCAACGGTTATGAAAGAGATTCCTACATCCTCAAGGCTGTTTTTCCCAGATTCGGAACAGGCGAAGGAAAGTGTACATTAAAAGAATCCGTAAGAGGCTATGATATATACATTCTCTGCGACTGCTTCAATTACGGAGTAACACACGAGGTTTACGGCTATACCGTACCTTATACACCTGATGAGCATTATGCAAATCTCAAGAGAGCAATTGCCGCAACAACAGGTAAGGCAAGAAAGATTACCGTTATTATGCCTATGCTTTATGAAGGCAGACAGCATAAGAGAACTGCGAGAGAGTCCCTTGACTGCGCAATTATGCTTCAGGAGCTTTTTGACTACTACGGAATTGACAATATCATCACCTTTGATGCTCATGACCCCAGAGTTATGAACGCTATTCCTACAAAGGGCTTTGAAAATGTTTATACTACATATCAGATGATAAAGGCATTCGTTAATCATATTCCCGATCTTAAGATAGACAAGGAGCATCTTATGATCATTTCTCCCGACGAGGGCGGTGTGAACAGAGGCGTTTATTATTCCTCCATTCTCGGAATAGATCTCGGTATGTTCTATAAGCGCCGTGACTATTCAAGAGTCGTAAAGGGAAGAAATCCCATTATTGCCCACGAGTTCCTCGGCTCAAATGTTGAGGGTAAGGATGTTATCGTTGTTGATGATATGATCTCCTCGGGCGACTCAATGATAGATGTTGCAAAACGACTTAAAAATATGGGTGCTAAGAATATTTATGTATGCTGTGCCTTCGGTCTTTTCTGTAACGGTCTTGATACATTTGATGAGGCATATAAGGACGGCTATATCAGTAAGGTATTTACTACAAATCTTATTTACCGCACACCCGAGCTTCTTCAGAGAGAGTGGTTCTGCGAGGTTGACCTTTCAAAGTATATCTCTCTTATTATCGATGCACTTAACCACGATATGTCCATAAGCTCACTTCTTAATCACGCACAGAGAATAAAGCCCTTCCTTGAGGAGCACGGCTTTGATATCAAAATCACAAAAAGCGAAGGCTGATAAATAATGATTTTTGTCCGGAAAAGAGTTTTTTTCCGGACATTTTTTGAAAGAAGGTAAAATATGAATTATTCGCAGTATGTAAATATAAAGCAGGGAAGTGCTTCCGTTCACCGTTTTTCCAACGGCAATACACTTCCTCTTATTCAGCGCCCCTTTGCGATGTGTGCCTTTGCGGCGCAGACCTCAAGCAAGAACAGCTGGTTTTTCCATCCCGATAAGAAGCCTTGAGGGAGTAAGGATAACTCACCAGCCAAGTCCCTGGATAGCTGATTACGGTACACTTGTGTTTATGCCTCAGAAAAAGAGGATCCGTTTTGATGAAAACCGTTGGTCCGGCTACCGTCCCGAGGATGCAGTTATGACTCCCTCTTATATGAAGCTTCGTTTTCTTAAGAGCAGAAGCACACTTGAGATCACTCCGGCTGAAAGAGGCGGTGCTCTGCGAGTTCGCTTTGATGATGAAAATAATAACTGGTTTTCAGTGCTCCCGTTCAGAGATTTCTGCCGCTATGAATATAAGCCGGAGGAAAACACTCTTTATGCCGTAGCCACAAACTGCGGTGATGATAAGGCTGTAAATTTCAGAATGTACTGTGTTGTGAAATTTTCCGCGGGACAGATATCCGCCGATGAGAATATTGTCGGAACGGATGACAGCTCAAGTGTTGCTAACAATGTTCAGGGCGATATGACGGGAATACACCTTAAGGTAAAGGGAAATTCCGTTGATGCTTTTATTTCAACCTCTTATATAAGCTTCGAGCAGGCAAAAGAGAATCTCCGTCAGGATACCGAGGGAAAGACCTTTGATGATATAAAGCTCGGTGCTGAAGAGCTTTGGGAAAGCTATCTTTCAAAAGTTGAAATAGAAGCATATGACGAAAATCAGATGAAGACCTTTTATTCCTGTATGTACCGTGCTTTCCTTTATCCTCATAAGTGTTATGAGATAAACGAAAGGGGCGAAAAGGTTCATTATGCTCCTTCAAGCGGAAAGGTCCTCCCCGGCGTAAGATACACTGATAACGGCTTCTGGGATACATACAGAACCTGTTATCCCTTCTACAGCCTTGTTGCCCGTGAAGAGTATAAGGAAATGTGCCGTGCATTCGTAAATGATTATCTCGAATGCGGATGGCTTCCCAGATGGCCCTCTATCGGAGAGAGAGGCTGTATGCCCAGTACGCTTGTTGACGCTGTTTTGTGCGACGCCGCAGTAAAGGGGCTTATGGATAAGGAAACCATGGAGCTCGCTTTAGAGGGAATGCTCAAGCACGCAAATATAAATTCCTCCGATGACGATTACGGCAGAAGCGGTGCAGAAAGCTATGTGAAGCACGGATTCGTTCCGCTTGAGGTACATAAGGAAAGTGTAAATCTTACCCTTGATGCCGCTTACGGTGACTGGTGTATCGCCGAGATCGCAAGTCTTCTCGGAAAAGAGGATATTGCTGAAGAATACCGTAAGAGAGGTAAGAATTATAAGAATCTCTTCGATAAGGAAACAGGCTTTATGAGAGCAAGACACGAGGACGGCTCATTCCGTGAGGGCTTTAATCCCGTTTCCTGGGGGCTTGACTATACAGAGGGCAGTGCGTGGCAGAATTCCTTTGCGGTGCCTCACGATATGGAAGGATTGAGCGTTCTTTACGGCGGAAGGGAAAAGCTTCTTGAAAAAATAGATGAGCTGTTCAATACTCCTCCCGTATATGATGACGGAGGATACGGCTGTGAGATTCACGAAATGACAGAGATGGCTGCTGCTGATTTCGGGCAGTGCGCAATATCAAATCAGCCGAGCTTCCATCTGCCTTATATCTATTCCGAGCTGGGCGATGTGGATAAAACATCATACTGGGTCGAAAAAATGTGTAAGGAAGTTTTTTCCTTTGAGAATGACGGCTTCCCGGGTGATGAGGACAACGGTTCAATGGCATTATGGTATGTTTTTTCATCCATCGGTATTTATCCGTTCTGTCCCGGCAAAAATGAATTTGTAAGAACTAAAAAGCTTGTAAAGAGCGTTAAAATTCTCGGAAAGGAATTTGATTCCGACAGCTTCACGGGAAATAAAATCTCTTACGGCGATATAATTTGAGCTTTTTCTCTTGAAATGCTGTTTAATAATATGCTATAATTTTTTTGATTTGAAAAAAACTCAGAAAAGGAGAAGAAATTATGAGTGACAGAAATTATGAAGACGAAATTCTTGACGGCGCTGAGAATGAAGAGCCCGCAAAAGAAAAGACCGGATCAGAGAAGATTCTGAGAATCTTCATTGCAGCGATCATAGTAGCAGTTGTGGTTGTTGCTGTTCTGGCTTCAGTTCTTATCTCAATTCTCGGCGGTAAGGATAACAAGGAAGAAACAACAACTGCCTCCGCAGAGGAAACAACAACTCTTACTGAAGAGATCACAACATCACCTCTTGAAGCATATACTCCCGGCAAATACACCGTCAATATCGGTGAAAATGGTAAGCTCAATATCAGAAAAGAGCCCAATAAGGATGCCGAACAGTTAGGCTCGGTTCCAAGCGGTACTCTTCTTGAGATCACAGAGATCAAGTATGATGAAACAGCTGATGAGGATTCAAAGTATTGGGGCAGAACCGTATATCTCGGTTGGGATGCATGGGTATCAATGAAATATCTTGCAAATGCATATTCCGATACTGTTGTAACTCCCGGTGAGATCACAACTGCTCCCGCAGAAAATACCACAGAGGAGGCCTCTTCTGCTTCTCCCGAGCAGACTACTGCTGCTCCCGAACAGACAACGGCCGATCCCGAGCAGACTACTGCAGCTTCTTCAAGCGGTGCTTTTGCAACAGGTACATATACCGTTAATGCAGAGCCCCACCTCAATATGAGAGAGGATCACGATGTTTCATCTCTTTCCATCGCACAGATTCCCTTTAATTCAACCGTTACCGTTACAGATGTTTATCACGATGCTGATTCTTCAGACCCCTACACAAAGTATTGGGGTAAGGTTACCTTCGGCGGATACACAGGCTGGGTAGCAATGGGTTATCTCGATTAATTGTCTTTACAAAAAATCATCTCCTGCAGAAACAAATTCTGCAGGAGGTTTTTTACTTTTAGGTTTATTTTGTTATTCTGCCGGCGAATTCCAATATGCCGTCAAGGACATCGTTTCTTATGTCCTCATTGTGGATCTCGTGGCGGTAGCCCTCGTAAAGCTTTATTGTGACATCAGTGTGTCCGCTTTTCTGAAGTTTTTCGTATACCTCTTTTACGCCTTTTCCGTAATTTCCGACAGGGTCCATATCACCTGCAATAAGGTATATGGGCAGAGTCTTCGGAACATTTTCGTACCATTCCTTTGAGGATACGCTTGAGAGAAGAGAGAAAAGATCCTTGAAGCCGAAGGTAGTGAAGCGGTAACCGCAAAGCTCATCCTTTACATAATCATCAATGTTCTTTTTGTTGACAGAAAGCCACTCAAAGCCTGTATCGCCGTCAAATTTCTTATTGTATGAGCCGAAAGCCATTGAATCAAGAAGATCGGAGCGATGGCGGGTGCCCAGAAGCTTTGCTACGGATTTTGCAACAAGAATTCCCGCACCTGCCGCAGGGTTTGCACCGCTTGTTCCGCAGATAACGGCAGCATCGGCGGCATCTTTATATGTAGAAATGAAAAGTCTTGTAACAAAAGAGCCCATGGAATGGCCCCAAACTGTAACGGGAACATCGGGATATTCCTTTTTTGCAATATCAATAACCTCTTTGACATCGGCGGTAATTTTTTTATAGCCGTCAGCTTCTCCGAAATAACCGAGATCATCCTCAGATTCAACCGATCTTCCGTGCCCTGCGTGGTCGTGCATAAAAACAGCATAACCGTGATCGGCGAGATATTCGGCTATTTCCGTGTATCTGCCGGTATGCTCAGCCATACCGTGAACTATTGAAATTATTCCTTTGACTTTATCTTTTTCGTCCGGAGCAACCGAGCGGACAAAAATATCAGCAATGCCCGTTTTTGAGGGAAAACTGTATTCGTTTCTGTAAAAATCCATAATAACACTTCTCCGTTTCGTCTTTTTTTTAATAATAACACAAATACCGCTTTTTGGAAACAAAAAAACACAGGTGTAAGCAAAAATGTATGAATGTCTAAAAATTCACTGCGTTATATGTTTAAATGCACTTAATTTTTGCAGAAAAACTTATATTTATTGCTATGTTGACGGTGTTTTTATATAGACAAAAAAATCATTTTATGGTATTATATAATGAAATATTTTGCGGAGGTGCTCATCGTGTTAGGTCTGAAAATAGGTATTGATTTCGGCTCGTCAAGTCTTACTGTGTTTGTTGACGGCCGCGGTATAGTTATGTGTGAGCCCTCTGTAATGGTTTGTGATAAATACAGCGGAAAGCCCGTTGCCGTGGGGACTGCCGCAAAGAAGATGTGTGATAAGCTTCCCGGCTCAATGAAGGCGGTATATCCCATCAAGGACGGTGTAATTATAGACCGCGAGCAGGCATCGGTTATGATAAGAAGCTATATCAATAAGATATGCACGGGAAAGCTTTTTAAGCCCAATGTCCTGATGTGTGTTCCGAGTACGGTGACTCCGCTTCAGAAAAAGACGGTCTTTGATGTAATAATGTCCTGCGGAGCGGGAAGAGCCTGCTTTGTGGATGAAGCACTTGCCGCCGCTATTGGTGCGGGAGTCAGCCTTACCGAGCCAAAGGGTGTGCTTGTCTGTGATATCGGTGCGGGCGTTACGGATTGCTGCGTCGTAACTATGGGAAATATTGCAGTTTCCGAATCTCTTAATATAGGCGGAAACGATCTTACAAAGGCTATAATCGATCATATTGCGAAAACATACCGGATCGAGATCGGTATGCCTACAGCAGAGGAAATAAAAACAACGGTGGGCGGGGCTGTTCCGAGAAATGTTGAAATTGCCGTGATCGTCTGCGGAAAGAATACGGAAACGGGACTCCCGCAGGAAATTGAAATTACATCAACTGAAATTTATGAGGTTCTCAAAGCCGGTATAAATGAAATTCTCTCCTGTATTATGAGAGTTCTTGAAAACACTCCGCCTGAGCTTTGCGGAGATATTGCCGATACGGGAATCATTCTGACAGGTGGCTCATCCGTGCTTTACGGACTTCAGAGGTTTATTGCTTATAAAACAGGTCTTGAAACTGTTGTTGCCGATTCGCCCGATGAATCTGCCGCAAGAGGAATCGGAGTGCTCCTTAAGGATATGAAATACCTTGATGCAAACGGATATATTTTTAAATCCGTTTCGGAAGAAAATGACGAAAGCGGTGAATAAAGCCGAGCTATGAACGATAACATATATGAAGAAAGAATAAGCGGGGTAGTTGAAAATGTTGTTTTTCATAACACTACCAATCTTTTCACC
>SVOV01000080.1 GCA_015066205.1 Oscillospiraceae bacterium | reverse complement strand
TCCTTTATATTATTTGTTGCAGTTGGCAGACCGCAACTTAATTATAGTAAAGGAGGATTTTTTATTCAAATATATAATTTTTCCCGAACCACGCGTCTAACGCGTGGTTTTACTATACAAAAAACGGGACAGTCAGGCATTTGCGCTTGACTGTCCCGATATTACATACAGGCTTACCGTCTGAAAATATTCATAATGGTATAAAGGTCAATAATGAATACACCTACGATGTAGGTACCCGCGATGAGAATTATTTCACCGGGTATCCTGTCTTCCGTGATATTAAGGTCAGCAATTCTTGCTCTCTGCCAGAGATCAAAAATTCTTCCCTCGGTTTCTCCCGTAATTGTAAGATATTCATTTGACACGGCGTAGAGAATTGCGTGAAGAGCAAGCTCTCCCGCGATATGCTCGTGAGACATCATATCCTCGTCCGCAATATCGGGGAAACGGACTTTCTGTTCATTATAGAGCTTTTCGGCGGCTTCCATAAGAAGAGAACGGTTGAGAAGCTCCGGGTGCTCTTCAATATTTACGGCAATAAATACGGTTTCCCTGCCGTCTTCAATAAGAACATAGGTATATTCCGCCTTTGCGAGAATATCCTCTGAGGCGGCGGGAATATCTTCAATGTTAATGAAGAAATACTTACTGATAAAATCCACAAAGCTTCCTATAGTGAGATTTGAAAGGATATCACTTATATCGGGAAGAGCGGGAACATCGGGAACATCGGGAATGTCGGGATTCTCAGGCTCATCGGGAGAATCGGGAGAATCAGGCGTACTGCCTCCCAACAGCTTATCGTAAATTTTTACAATAAAGCCCATCATCATATCGGCGGCTTTTTCCCAGTTTTCACTGTCAAGCATAAAGCCCATAACAGCAGACTGTGCCTTTCTTGCAAGAGAAGCGCTGAGCTTTGCGATGTTAAAGATCGATTTTGCCGTGGTCTGCTTATTGCTTTCGATAGTATTTACTATCTCATCAACCTTGTCTGTTATACTTGCCGCATACACATTTGCCGTGAATGAAAAAACCATCACGATGGCAAGAATAACAGCAATAAATCTCTTTTTCATTACTATACTCCTTTTAATTCATATTTTCTCTTTGACAAACAGTTTATCACAGTTCACTTAAAAATGCAATCCGAATTCACGCATATGTGATAGTTTTTTAACAAAAAAAGAAAAACAGTCTGCGAAAAACTCACAGACTGCAAAAGCTTATCTGTCTTCTCTGAAATAAGAAATACCGAGGGACTGAGGAGGCTGATTTTCTTTTTTATCTCTCATAGAGATCACTATAAGAACTATAAGTGTTACGACATAAGGCGCCATTTTGAAAAGCTCCTGATCGCTCATTGAGAGATTGGGGATATAGTTGTGCACAATGAAAAGCGCACCGAAAAGAATAGAGCCGATAACACTGACATTGGGACGCCATACGGCAAAAATAACAAGTGCTATTGCAAGCCAGCCTCTGTCACCGAAGCCGTCGTTTGACCATACACCGGTAGCATAGTCCATAACATAATAAAGACCGCCGAGACCTGCGATCATACTGCCGGCACAGGTAGCAATATATTTATATTTTGACACATTGATGCCTGCCGCATCTGCAGTTGCGGGATTTTCGCCTATGGCTCTGAGATTCAGTCCGACCTTGGTTCTTTTGAGAATGAATGCCGATGCAAATGCAATAATAATTGCCGCATATGCAAGAAAGCTGTACGAAAGGAATATCTCACCGAAGGCGCCGAAATTATCCGCAAAGGGCAAAGTTTTGCTGAAAAATGCACTTGTTTTGGTAAGAGCTATTGAGGGCATATCAGTATCGACGAGCTTAATGAGAGAGCCTCCGAAGAAGTTACCTACACCGACACCGAAGGTAGTGAGAGCAAGACCCGTTACATTCTGATTTGCACGGAGTGTTACCGTAAGGAAGCTGTAGACAAGTCCCATAAGAAGAGAGCCTGCAAGAGACGCAAGAAGCGGGATCAGAACCGCCAGCACACCGTTGAGCTGTTCTCCCTGAGGAACGGAATGTTCATAGAAAAATGCACCGATAACACCGGAAATTCCGCCGACATACATAATACCGGGAATACCGAGGTTAAGATGTCCTGCCTTTTCGGTGATAATCTCACCGGTTGAACCGAAAAGAAGAGGAACACCCTGCATTACCGCACGGTGAATAAATGCTGCTATCATTTATTTGCCCTCCTTTTCACGGAATTTGATCTGATAATTAAGGAAAAATTCACAACCGATAATAAAGAATATAA
This sequence comes from Oscillospiraceae bacterium, assembly GCA_015066205.1. GTDB lineage: Bacteria > Bacillota > Clostridia > Oscillospirales > Acutalibacteraceae > RUG806. The sequence goes on along the minus strand of SVOV01000080.1, from coordinate 1,711 downwards.
TTATACCTGTTATGATTTCGGAGAATGAATTGTTAAGTCCGCAGGATGTAGATATCTGAATTGCGCCTCTTTCCATAAACACAATAAGAAGAGAGGTGAGGACCATATAAAGCGGATTGAATTTTGCGAGCCAGGAAACCATAATTGCAGTAAAGCCTCTGCCCGCTATGGTGTCACGGGTAACAGTGTGGTCTGTGCCTGCAACAAGCAAAAAGCCTGCAAGACCGCAAAGAGCACCCGATATTATCATAGTCCTTATAATTACCTTCTTTACATTTATACCGATATATCTTGCAGTATTCTGACTTTCACCGACTACGGTTATTTCATAGCCCTGCTTGGAGTATTTAAGGTAAACATACATACCTACAGTTACGGCAGCAACGACAAGAATATTGAGCAGATAGTTTTTTCCGCCTATTGAGGGGAGCCAGCCTTCGTAATTGACACCGTTTATGATACCGATCTTTCCGGAGCCCTTGGGAACTGCCCATTCACCCGAAAAATATGATACTATCTGAATTGCAATATAGTTCATCATAAGAGTGAAAAGAGTTTCGTTGGTATTCCACTTTGCTTTGAAGATCGCAGGAATAAGCCCCCATAAAGCACCTGCAGCAATACTTGCAATAAGCATTGTGGGAATAAGCAGAGGCGCAGGGATAACGCCCGTAAGCTTTATCATAACGGCAGCTGTTGCCATAGCACCTATAAGAGCCTGTCCTTCAGCACCGATATTCCAGAATTTCATCTTGAATGCGGGTGTAACGGCAAGAGCAACACATAAAAGCATTGCAGTATTCTGGAAGAGCACCCATATGCGTCTGTTTGTTCCGATCGCACCCTTTATAAGAGAGGAAAAAACATCAAGAGGATTTTCTCCGGTGAGAACAACGGTAAGAACCGCTGATACGAGAAGAGCCGCAAGAATTGCAACAAGTCTTACGAGCCATGCCTTCCACCATACGATATTTGCTCTTTTTGAAATATGAAAAAGAGGTTCACTGTGTCTGACTTCATTGTTTTTCATTTCAGGCATCCTCCTTTTCCGAATTCTTTGATTTTGTCATAAGAAGACCGATTTCTTCCTTTGTTGTATTTCTTGCATCAACGATGCCGGCAACACTGCCCGAGCCTATAACAAGAATTCTGTCGCAAAGCTCAATAAGAACATCAAGGTCTTCACCGACGAAAATAACCGCAGTTCCGTGTTCCTTCTGTTCATTAAGAAGATTATATATAACATAAGATGAATTGATATCAAGACCTCTTACGGGATATGCCGCCATAAGAACAGTGGGAGCTGCGGAGATCTCTCTTCCGACAAGAACCTTCTGAACATTACCGCCCGAAAGCTGACGGACGGGAGTGGTTGCACCGGGAGTTACAACTCCGAGGTCATCAATGATTTTTTTGGCAAGATCCTTCGGAGCCTTTCTTTCAAGAAACATTGACTTTCCTTTTCTGTAGGAACGGAGCATCATATTATCAATTATATCCATGCTTCCTACAAGTCCCATACCGAGTCTGTCCTCGGGAACAAAGGAAAGACGGACACCGAGATCTCTTATCTGGAGAGGAGTTTTGTTTCTGAGATTTTCTTCTTTTCCCGTTTTCGGATTGTGATAAACAATACTTCCCTCGCTGAGAACCTGAAGACCTGCAATGGCCTCAAGAAGCTCTCTCTGACCTGAGCCTGCAATGCCTGCAA
>SVOV01000038.1 GCA_015066205.1 Oscillospiraceae bacterium | reverse complement strand
AAGTTCTACACTCTTTTCTTTCCAAGGCATACCCATCTTCCTTTCGATGTGATTGCCTTTATTATACTTAAAAGTGTAAACTATGTCCTCGGACATTTTGTAAACTATGTTATCACACTACACAGTCTCCCCTCCCGTTACAGAGATTTGTAATTTAAAACCATTTTGTATTCGTTTGAAGCATAGAAAACACGGATTATGAGGAGCTCTTCATAATCCGTGTTTTTTTTGTTAATTATTAAAATTTTTTACGACTGTTTCGAGAGCTTCTGCTATTATGCGGTGGGTCTCGGGGCCCATGGAGTTTGTTTCGTGATAGTGGTTTTCGTCAAAGCGGTCGCGGGTGGAGTTAAGATAGGGCTGTGTGGGGTGGAGAACGAAATCGTTCTTGGGTACGCAGTAGCCTGCCATATCGTTTGTAACTCCGAATGTGATCATGGTATGATCTCCCGTGATATCTGCAAGGGGCTTGGCGTTTACGCTTGCGGGAAGTCCCGTTGTGGAATTTTCCTCATCCATAAAGCCTCCGTAAACCGTAGAAACAAAGTTTTCACCGGGGAGAAGAAGGATCTTCTGATCTCCTATTGTCATAAGAGTGATCTCTGTCTTCATTGCAACTCCCGTTTCGCTGATGTTTGAGGGGAATGCCTTGAAGCTCATGGTTCCTCTTATGGCAAGAAGAGTGAGTACATTATTGTCAACGGGAAGATAGAACTGCTGTGTGATGAATTTTATTTCGGGAGAAAGCTTTTGCTCTTCCTTAATAGCCATTGCCTTTTCGGCATAGTATTTTGCCTGATTTTTGATTTCCTCAACTCTGTTTTCACAGCCGAAATCCTTGCCATCCATTCCGCCAATGGCACCGATACCGAAGAGGACATCCGCACCCTTTTCTTCCTTTATCTGCTCTCTCATAAAATAGGGATATTCACCCGAGAGAAGACGGTTGTTTCCGCCGAGAGAATTGGGATGCGCACCGATGTTCATTATCCATATTTCAGAGGAATTGTCCTCGGGAACAAAACGGATACGGGAGAGGACCTCGTGGCGGTCGGGAAGTCTTCTTCCTGTTGAAAGACCGTCCTCTATACCGATAAAGCCCTTATAAAGAGAGCCCGCTTTTCTGTTATTATAGGCTTCGATGCTCACATCAACTGCCTTTTTGAAGAGCATTTCCATATATTCGGGCACCTTGCCGTCAGAGGGAATGCTGACAAGGTTTGCCTTGCCCCAATATCCGAGAGTGTCAACACCCGAATGTGAATGGGTACAGCTGAAATTAACAGCCTTACAGTTTTTCATTTCCTTTCGGGAAAGAATCATTGAACGGATCTTATTGACCTCGATATTTGTAAGTCCGACTATATCCGCGCTTATCCAGATAATACCCTCGTCATTTCCGCAGTCAAGCCATAAGGCGTGAATGTAGACGGGGGAGAGGATGCCCTCCATTTTATGTCCCGAGCCGTGTCCTGCTATCCAGTAGGTTCTGTCAAGAGAGAGGTCGGGCATAATTTCGGCACGGGCAAAGCCCGCACGGAAAATTTCGCCTGAAATTGTGACGGGCTTTTCCTCGGGGATGGGATAAGCGGTTGCAGTTTTCTGCACCTTTTTGCCGTAGCTTTTAGTAATTTTAATAATGCCTTTTGAGGCTAAATCCATAATATCCATAGTGTTATCCTCCTGATTAACAGTATTTTAACATTAATTTATGACTTTTTCTACTGTATTTGAGAAAATTACAGAAATTTTTCTGCTTCTATTGAAAACAGCGGTGTTTTTATGTTAATATAAACTTAATATAAACCATATGAAAGGATATTTTCGCTATGAAGAAAATCATTTCACTTATTTTAAGCCTCGTTCTCGTGTTCTCATTGGCTGTTCCCGCCTTTGCTTCCTATGAAACTCCCTTTGAGGACAGCCTTTTCTTTGAATTTGAGGATTATTCAATTCATTACAGAGTATTTACTGCCGAAGAGGAAAAGGATCAGATATTTATGATCCACGGCTTCGCTCTTTCTTCCTACTGCTGGGTAGAGCTTGCAACAAGACTTCAGGCGGCGGGCTATACCTGTGTTCTTGCCGATCTTCCCGATTTCGGCTATTCAACAAGAGAGACCTCTTCAACAAATAAGCTTCCCAGAGAAGACATTATGCACGCTCTTATGGTAAGCCTTTCCGATGAGCCCTGGTATGTTGCAGGCCACTCAATGGGCGGTTATGTTGCTCAGGCTCTCGCCGCAAAATACCCCGAAAGCGTCAAGAATCTTCTTCTTTACGGAACGGGCGGAAATGACAACTCTCCCGAAATGTCCGCTCTTATGGGCAATGATATTTTCGTTTCCCTTATGGGCCCCCTTATGCAGCTTATGACAAGATTCGACATCCTTGTAAAGCTCTTCTTACAGATGGGTCTTAACGACAAAGAATATGCAGAAAACTATGATATTTCAAAGATAACCGAGCCCATAAGAATTGAGGGTACGGGCAAGGGTGCCTGCTACAGCTTCTCAATGCTCACCCCCACAGATTATGATGCAATAAGAAACGGAAAGCCCGTTCTTTTCGTAAACGGCAGTGCCGACTCCGTTATCCCCGATGCCTCCAAGAACTCAATAAGAGAGGTGCTTCCCGAGGGCAGTGTTGACTATGTTGTCGAGGGCGGCGGCCATATGTTTATTGAAAACAAGGCAGACGAAACAGCAAAGGTCACTCTCAGCTTCCTTGCAGAAAATAAATAAACCGTTTTTCTGATAAATGATTTTCTCCCTTGCTTTTCGGCAGGGGAGAATTTATAATTTAAGTATAAAATAAATAAAGGACAGACATAAAATGAATGTAACAGAAAGATTTTTGAAATATGTTTCCTTTCCTACAGCCTCCGATGAATTTTCCGAAACCGTTCCGTCTACCGATAAACAGAGGGCTCTCGGACAGTTTATTGCGGATGAAATGACGAAAATGGGAATGGAGGATGTCATTCTTGACGAAAAGGGCTATGTTTACGGTAAAATTACGGGAAATATCCCCGGTGCTATCGGCTTTATAGCTCATATGGATACCTCTCCCGACGCTCCCGACTCACCCGTAAAGCCGAAAATTTTGGAATATACGGGCGAAGATTTAGTGCTTTCTGAAAATGTTGTCACAGCCGTCAGGGAATATCCCTTTATTGAAAAATACAAGGGACAGCACCTTATTGTCACAGACGGAGAAACTCTTCTCGGTGCCGACGATAAGGCGGGCGTTGCCGAAATTATTTCAATGTGCGAATATTTTATTAATAATCCCGATTCTCCCCATAAGACGGTTGCCGTCTGCTTTACCCCCGACGAGGAGATAGGAAGAGGCGCAGACCATTTTGACTATTCACGCTTTGCGGCAAAAGAGGCATATACCGTTGACGGCGGTGCTCTCGGTGAGATAGAATATGAAAATTTCAATGCCGCCTCTGCCGAAATTACCGTAAAGGGCGTTATAATTCATCCCGGCTCTGCAAAGAATAAGATGAAAAATGCGGCGCTTTTCGTTGCGGAATTTATGAATATGATGCCGAAAAACGAAATTCCCGCCTGTACCGAGGGGTATGAGGGCTTCTATCATATACACGATATAAAAGCCGACGAGACCTCGGGCGTGATAAGAATGATAATAAGAGATCACGATAAGGAGAAATTTGAAAATAAGAAAAAATTCCTTGAAAATCTCGTTTCTTATCTCAACGGCGTTCACGGAGAGGGCACATTCACCCTGAATATCCGTGACAGCTACTATAATATGAAAGAAAAGATACTGCCCTTTATGTATCTTATAGATAACGCAAGAGAGGCGTTTGCCGAGGCGGGAGTCACTCCCACGGCAGTGCCCATAAGAGGGGGCACAGACGGAGCCCGTCTTTCCTATGAGGGGCTTCCTTGCCCCAATCTCTCCACAGGCGGAGAAAACTTCCATTCCGTAAGAGAATTTATTGCAGTGGAAAGCCTTGAAAAAATGACGGAAACTCTCATAATCCTTGCAGGAAAATAATATCAAAGATCAGCGGACCCCGAATCCGCTGATTTTTTTGAAGATGAAAAATTTTGTAAAGCCTTTTGACTGTTGACGGTTTTGCAACAAAAACTGACAAAGTGTCAGAAAATTATTGACATTTAGTCACAAATATTTTATAATTTATTCATAAATTGTTTTATCAATTTATAGGGGAATGAAGATTAATATGACAGAAAAAAGAATAGCCTTTATTGCGGATATCCACCATTATTCAGAAAAGCTGGGAAACAGCGGAAGAGCCTATGAGCTTCGCGAGGGCAGCGATCAGAAGTGCCTCAAGGAAACGGGTGCAATTCTCGACAGCGCATTTTCCCGCTTTCTCGGTGAAGATATTGATGCCCTTTGTATTGCGGGTGACATCACCAATGACGGTGAAAAAGTCAGCCACGAAGAGGTATCGGAAAAATTCAGAAAGTTTTCTGAAAAGAAAAAGCTTTATGTTATAACCTCAACTCACGACTGGTGCTCCGACCGTAATCCCAGACGCTTTGAGGGGGAAAGCATCTTTAATGATGTTGAAACTCTTTCTCCCGAGGAGCTTACCGCTCTTTATGAGAGCTTCGGAAAAGAGGATGTCATTTCCGAATATAAAACTCCTCTCGGCCTTGTTTCAAGGTGCTTTAAGGTCTGCGAGGGGCTTTGTCTTCTTGCGGTCCACGATGACTGCGACGGTGTCGGCGGAAAATCGGGCTACAGTGAAGAGCACCTCACTTGGATGGTAAATGAGATAGAAAAGGCAAAAGCCCGAGGGGACAAATGCATTGCCATGGAGCATCATCTTCTGCTTCACCCCTTCTGCCGTTTTATAAATTCGGGTCAGTCCATAGGCGACAATTTTGAAGTTGCGGAAAGGCTTGCCGATGCGGGGCTTCGTCTTATGTTCGTGGGACACTCCCATATGCAGAGAACCACCGAATTTGTTTCCGCAAAGGGAAATAAAATTACTCAGGTAAATCTCGGCTCTCTTACGGGCTATCCCGCCCCCATAACTTATCTTACCTTTAAGGGGGACAGGGCAGTTCTTGAAACAAAATGCCTCGAAAAATTCACATACGGCGGAAGAGAGCTTGATTTTTCATATTTAAGACAGCACACTCTCGGAGTTCTCTTTAATCTTCTTGAGGCGGGCTCAGCCGATAAAAAGGATTTCTATGAAAGGCTTCGTGCCAACGGAATAAAAATTCCCGCTTACGATTTGTTATATCCCCTTATAAAAGTCGTCTGCAAAAAGCTTCTCAAGGCAAAATGCGGCGGTGCGGGAAGACTTATAAATTTCTTTACATTCGGAAAGGCCATAGATAAAAAGGCTCTTAAGAATATCAGGGATAAGAGGCTTCTTGATCTTGTAAGTGCAGTTTTCCTCTCTGTCTTTGACGGCAGTATGTTTATAAATGAATTGTCCGAGGATGAAAAGACAGTGGTGGCAAGCGTGGGTGCGCTCCCCTCAAGGATAATAAATAAGCTCCCCCTTAAGAATAAGGAAAAGATACTTGTGACCACAGATCAGATAAGTTCTCTTACAAGGGAGCTTATGTATCCCTCTTCCCCCGATAATGTAAAGCACGAAGTGATCTTATGAAAAAGGAAGCTCTCAGAATAGTAAATGCCGCAATAAAAGCGGCAGACCCCTATGAAAATACCAAAAGGATATTGGAAGACCTCTCGGTCTATGAGGAAATAAATGTTATTGCCCTCGGAAAGGCGGCCGTTCCTATGGCACAAGCCGCAGAGGATGTCTTCGGCGGAAGAATAAAAAGAGGGCTTCTTGTTACAAAATATCAGCACAGCGAGGGCTTCTCTTCTCCCTTTTTTGAAATAATCGAGGCTTCTCACCCCGTAAGCGACGAAAACAGTGAGCTTGCCGCCGAAAAGGGACTTGAAATTGCAAGGGAACTTACTGAAAAAGACTGCCTTATAGTCCTGATCTCGGGCGGAGGCAGTGCACTTTTTGAAAAAAGCAGGGTTTCCTTCTCTCTTCAGCGTGAAATAACGGAAAAGCTCCTTAAAAGGGGAGCTGATATAAGAAGCATAAATGCAATAAGAAAACGCCTTTCATCGGTCAAGGGCGGAAGGCTCTCAGAGGCGGCATATCCCGCAAGGGTAATTTCCGTGGCTCTCAGCGATGTTCTTTCCAATGACAAAAGCGTTATTGCCTCAGGTCCTACCGTGCCCGATTCTGAAAGCGAGGAATTTATAAGAGAGGCTTTGGCTTCATTTCTTCCCGAATACGAAAGAAGCCTTGATGATACGCTTTTTTGTTCACAGAGCGGAAAAATAAATGACGGCGGATATTATTTCGCGGGTGACATAAATATTTTATGTGAAGCCGCGGGAGAAAAGGCTCGGGAGCTCGGCTACACGGTCTTTCACGGAAGACGGGATATTTCGGGCGAGGCTTCTAAAGAGGCTGTTTCTCTGATAAAAAGCATTCCCCGAAGACAGGGTAAATGCTGTTACATCTTCGGCGGTGAGACCGTAGTCAATATAAAAGGTACGGGAAAGGGCGGAAGAAATCAGGAAATGGCTTTAAGTGCCGCTATTGAAATAAAGGGAAGAAAGAATATTGCCTTTATTTCAGTAGGCTCTGACGGAACGGACGGCCCTACCGATGCGGCGGGCGGTTTTTCTGACGGAAATACTTATGAAAGAATAAAATCAGCGGGTCTTTCTCCCGAAAATGAGCTAATGAACAATAATTCATATTATGCATTAAAGAATGCGGGAGATCTCATTATAACAGGCCCTACAGGTACTAATGTAAATGACATAACCGTAATACTTACGGATTATGATTAATATTTTCGGATAGGATAGGATTTATTTATGGAAAAGCGTACAGTATGCTTAACAGGTGCAACGGGACATGTCGGCTTTGCAATTCTCAAGGAACTGCAAAATTACACCGACAGAGATGTAAGGATCATTCTCAGAAAGGATCCCGGTTATTTCGACGGCCTTACCTGCGAAAAGGTAAAGGGCGATATTACCGATTACGCTTCTCTTCTTGAGGCATTCAGAGGCTGTGACACGGTATATCATGTTGCGGGCTGTGTAGAGATAAAGCCCGGAAATGAAGACTTCGTATATAAGGTAAATGTAACAGGTACGGAAAATGTTATAAAGGCCTGTAAGGAAACAGGCGTAAAAAGACTTGTCTATATGTCAAGCGTAGATACATATATTCCTCTTCCCAATGGAGAGGTTATGAGAGAGGTTTATGACTATGACCCCGATAAATTAGAGGGTACATATGCAAAAACCAAGGCAGAGGCCACCGCAAAGGTGCTTTCAGCCAATGAAGAGGGCGTTCTCGAAACTGTAGTGTGTCAGCCCAGTGCCTGTATGGGGCCCTACGATTTCAAGGTCTCAAGCATCGGCAGTATGGTCAGAATGTTCTCATCGGGTAAATTCCCCATCACAATGACCTTCGGCGCATATAATTTCGTCGATGTCCGTGATGTAGCCATAGGAACAGTCCTTGCAGGCGATAAGGGTAAAGGGGGAGAGGTCTATCTCCTTTGTAACAAGAGCTGTACGGTTGACGAATTCATAAGACTTCTTGCCGAGGTCTGCGGAAACAAGCCTCCCAGAATCAAGCTCGGTAAGGGCATTATCGATGTTGCCGCTCCCATTATGGAGGTCTATTATAAGGTATCGGGTCAGTCCCCCATCTTCACCCGCTACGCCATAAGAAAGCTCTGCTCAAACTGTAATTTCTCCTATGAAAAGGCACAAAAGGAGCTGGGCTACAACCCCCGCCCCCTCAAGGAAAGCCTTGAGGACACGATCAAGTGGATAAACGAAACGGAAAACAAATAAAAGAAGAATCACGGATCACAAAAGCTGTGATCCGTGCTGTTTGTTACCGCCTCAAGCAAAGAGCGGTCAGCTTGTATTATTTATAGATCTCATCCGCAGATGCAGAGAAAAAGCTCATCTTTATTAAATGAATTAATTTTCACTGAAGCTGAATTCATTATAAGGCTTGTATGAGTTCGGGATCTATGATAAAATTCCGTTAAGGCGGTGGTTATGATGAAAGAAACAATGTGGAACGGCTTTAAGTGTAAGGAATTTCTTTTTGAGGGTATGGAAGCAATACTTGTTTGTCCCGAAAATGAAAACAAAAACAAAAACTGGCTTCTGAAAACAGAGTATTTCAATGCCTTCCCCGATTTTGAAATTATGATGCTGAAAAGAGGCTGGCATCTTGCATACGTTAAAAATGTCACCCGATGGTGTCTTGAAGAGGACCTTGACAGAAAAAAGCGATTTGCAGAGTTTTTGTCCTCACAATTCGGACTTTATAAAAAGTGTATTCCCGTGGGAATGAGCTGCGGAGGACTTGTTGCGGTAAAATTTGCGGCAAAATACCCCGAATGTGTATCGGCGCTTTATCTTGATGCTCCCGTGATGAATCTTCTTTCCTGTCCCGCAGGTATGGGAAAGGCAGACAGCTCAATGCTTGATGAATTCAAGGAAGCTACGGGAATGACCGTGTCACAGCTGATCTGCTACAGAGAACATCCCATTGATAAAATACCTCAGCTTCTGAAAAACAACATTCCCGTAATGATGGTGTACGGAGAGGCTGATATGACCGTGCCCTATGATGAAAACGGTGCGGTGCTGGAGAAATATTATAAGGAAAACGGCGGAAATATAATTGCCGTCGGAAAAGAAAACTGCGGCCACCATCCCCACGGACTTCCCGATAACACCCCCATAAGAGAATTCGCTGAACGCTTTTCCCTGTAAAAACAAGCGAAAAACAGCCTGATACTAAAAGCACGGATTACAAAAGCTGTAATCCGTGCTGTTTTTTTGTTTGCTTATTCTTTTTTGAGGATTCTTTTTATGTCTTTTTTTGAAAGACCTGTAAGCTGACTGATTCTCTTTACCGATATTCCTTTTTTACTCAATCGCTTTATACATTTTTCCTTTTTTTCAATGTCCAAAGCTTCAAAATCAGCTGTGTTTTCGCAGCCGGAAGCCTTTTTTATGATTCTTTTTGCTTCTTCGTCTGTTATCCTTGACAGGTGTTTATCAAGGAAAAGCTGAAATTTTTTGCTGAAGAATAGTAAAAAGCAGGCAATTCCTATAAGATTTCCAAGTATGAGAAGAACCGTCAATACTGAATAATATGAGTCCATTGAGCTGTAGAAGCTGTTATAAGCTTCAATTGTTTGCAGTGACTTACCGTTTACATCAAGGTCAATAATAATATTTCTGAAAATATATTTATATAATACCTTCTTGTATGTTAAATCAACAGAAGCTCCCTTTTTCAGTGAATTGAATAATTCCTGAAACTCCTCACGCTCGTAATCGTATGCATACAATACATATTTATCGGAATTTATTGTAATTATGATCTGCCGTGCATCATATCTCCCGCCATCGATATATTCAGCATCGGCAATTATATCAGAAACGCTGTTAAGCTCCTCTTCTCTGACGGGTGATGATGCAATTTTGCCTGTTATGAGATTTAAGATAAGTAAAAAATCTATAAATACCGCAAAAACGACAGTAAAGATACCGGAAAGCTTCCTTTTCATAAATATTGCTCCTTAATAAAAACCGAACTGCAGTGACAAGTGATACAAAATCAGGACAAGTTTTTCAACTGTTTCGACCGCTTAAAACATCACTTTTTCAGTGGTTTCGCCCCGTCCCTTGTCTTAATTTTCCCTGTTTTATTTCAGTTCTTCAGGATGATAGGTCATTTCTATGGGTTTTATTTTAGGCATATCATCTTCAAACGGGATATTATAATCCTTGCACCATTCAATTGCTTTTTGTTTTATAATACTCAAATGATGCTGCCACCAGAATGAACTTAGTTCACATTCGTGCTCCGATGACCACCCGAAATATCCCTCTAAAGCTTCATCATCAGAATATTCAGATAATATTTTGGGAGCATTTTTTATATTACAAGTCAGGAGAAAGTCACGTTGGGTATGAGCAAATGAGATATCCGGCAACGGAAGATAATCATAATCCCAAAAATAAAAATCTTCTTCAGCAATTCCCAATTGACCGATAACTTCAATTTTTTGTTCTAACTCAAATGTGTTTCGATTGAACAAGTAAGTCTGAACTTTTTTGTAAGGAGTTTGATATGGTATATTCCTTACTAAAACACCTAAGCTAATAGTTTTCATATATCTCCTCTGTAATTCAATATAGCACTGGACCACCAAACCAAAAATGCATTTTATGATACCGTTCCCTGATTTGTAATCTTAAACTGATTATCTGTGTTTTTTGTCAGAATCTGTTCAAAATAATACGGGTAATTATCCCAGAAGAGTCTTATTGAAATTTCGGTAATATCACTATTCTCAATAATGCTTTCGGGTAACATTTCATACACGGCATTATCATAAACAGCACCGGATATTTCAGTAATCAATTCATAATCCTGCTGTAAATCTAATTGAATGAAATCTTCTTGAGCTGACGGGGAATAGAATATTGATATTCTGTTTGGGTATTCGGTTTTCGGATTAGGATAAATGATATCATTTGGGAAAGCAAATATGCCTTTATCCGATGTTCCGAGAATTTTAATTCCCAAGGTTTTATCATTGTTTCTATCTAAAAAATAAGCAGTGTGGTTAAACTTTACTCCTTCTCCGAAAATCAAAACTTGTTCGCCTTGCGGAGTATCGGCATACCAACCGTCATTAAATTCTTTTTCGTAATAATGTGTTTCATCAAGGATAAAATCGTATCCGTCAGAATAATCAATATAGGATGCCTGTTTTGATGTGTTGCCAATATTTACAGCTATGGGATAACGGGAAAAAATAAAAGCAGCAGCAAAAATAATCAAGCAAGCGGATAAAATAATAATTAAGTACTTTTTCATATTTTCATACTCCAAGCGTCATTTTGGTAGAAAATCAGGGGACGAGAAAATCAGGGGACGGTTCTGTGATCGGCAGTGTTATTAAACAAACCGCCCCCTGTATTAGTCTAGAACCGTCCCCTGTCTTAGTCGTAATTATCACCTTGACAAGGACACTCTTCTACAAGTCTGTAATTTGTAACTTCCCAAGGTGATAAATACTCTTTTTTACAGTTGACTGTATAATGATCTTCCGTACCGTTTTCTGCGATGATAAAATGCACCCAACCGTCACCGCCTTTAACAAAATAGAATTGGTCGTTTGTAGATGTACCGTGACTAAAGTAAACGGTATAGTTTTGTCCGTATTTTTCAATAAGCTCACTGCAAGACAATAAGTAGTCAGCTGCGACAAAGGTAATATCCGTAAACTGGTGTCCGTATGCAATTCCATCCTTAAATGAATTTATGTTCTCTTTTGTAAAATTATAAGGTCCACCCATATAATCTTTTGTTTCTTCAGGAATATCTTCGTATAGGGTATTTTGTTCTGTTATGTTGACAGGTAAGGGGGCTGTTGTTGTCTCCGATATAACAGGAATGTCAACCGATGTAGTAACAATATCGGTTGTTTGCTCATAAAAATATTCCGTGTTTTGTGTTGTTGCTTCTTCTGCAGATGCAGTATTTCTCGGAAGCGTAGTATCTGTTTCCGGCTGATAAGCGGTTAAATTACAAGAAGACAAAATAAACAGGGTTGCAATAATAAAAAATGACATAAATTTTTTCACATTACCATCTCCTCAATAAAATAAAACAGGAATTTTCCGAGAACCGCTTTCTTTATATCGGCATAAAAATCAGGGGATTAAGGCTCAATCATAGAACACCGCATGATTGGCAGTTTTCTTAAACAAACCGTCCCCTGATTGGTTTCCATTCAGAATATAAAATTTTTCAGATATATGAAAATAACTAAAACGGGGATTGCTATACATCCGATTTTTGACATTGTTTTGTAGATTTTATTCTGCTTGTCTTTTGCTGCAAGATAAGGTATAAGCAGGATAAACATAAGTATAATTGTCGGAATAAAGTTTTTCAGTGTGCTTTTGACAGCATGTTCTGTACTGAATTTAGTTTTCATATTAAGACGGCCGTCTGAAAATAAAATATCGGAATCGAGTAGCTCTTCCAATTCCTGTGTACTGTCAAAGGAAAAAAGACTGTATGCTTCCATAGCATTTTTTCCGTATTGGCACAGCAGATAGTTCTGATCTTTAATCTTAAACAGCTGAACATTTAACAGTACCGTTTCATCAGCTTCGGCATACTCTGTCGGAACGCTTGTGTATTTAGCGTTTTTATCCACATCATTTTCAGACAAAAGCTTATAAGCTTCCTTTTTGCTGACAAGTGTATATTCGATGCTTTTAATTTCTGATAAAAGAGCAATAATATCATCTTTGTGAAAGTCATTTACAATATCTAATTTTTTACCGCTGTTAAGATATTCGAGTGCCATTTCTATATCAGCATTAACGGTATCAGCTTCATAATAACCGTTATTATAAAAAAAATATACAGGCAAATGCAAAAACGATAATAAGAAAACGGCAATAATCACCAATATAGAAATTTTTTTCATAAAGCTATTCCCTCCAAGGCTCTGTTTTATATGTGCTCATCAAATCATATCTATTGCGATAAAAAGGTTTTTTCGAAAATCAGGGGACGGTTCTGTGATCGGCAGTTTTCTTAAACAAACCGCCCCCTGATTTTTTGATTTCAAGAGGATCAGTGCTCAATCATAGCCCCGTCCGTCCCCTGTTTTGTCTAACTTTTTCAGTGATTTCTAACCGTCCCCTGTCTTATTGTTTTTATTCTGTCTTAAGACCATATAAACCAATTATGTTTTCATAATCATCACTTAAAAAGTCACATTGCTTTCGGAATCCTGTTTTTAAGTCTAACAAGTATGGAACAAGAGGTGTTTTTGATTCTGTCTCGTGAGAACAGGCAACTATATATCTGTTATTGCTTGAAACTGTGCAATTATCGATATGTTGTGATGAAAGACAAAAACTGCGCAGTTTTCCGTCTGATATATCATATGTTTTTATTACATAAAAGAAAAACAGCGTTTGATAATATGTCACATATACTGTATTGTTGCAGCCTGCAAAGTACTCTGCTTTGTTATCCGATTCAATAACAGAAACACTGTCGTTTTCATATTTACAAAGCTCGGAGTTTGTAACAAAGAAAACTGCTGAATCATTTGAAAACAGTTCACGGTTATCAAGCTCTGATAGAATTAAACAGTTTTCTGATGTAGCTGTATCTATCTGAAAAAGCGAGAACTTTCCCGAATCCGATTTTGTTGTGTAATATATTTTATTATCAAGCAGAACCAAACCTGATATTTCGGTATTGTTTTGAAAAACATAAACAGTTCTGAATTGTTTGTTTTCATAGATATCAAGAGATAATTCATCGGAATCATCAGTTTCACTTGATGTAAAAACATACCGATCTGACGATTGGGCAAAAAAGTCTTTTACCGTTTTGTTTTTCGGGAAGGCAAGACTTGTTTTGTTATGCTCAGAATCATAAATATACGGTGTGTTAACGGTATCATTAATAATAAGCTGATTAACATTAATCGCGGAAAAACCGGCGATATACAGGATTACAGTAAAAACAATAATAAACAAAACTGCGAAAGCAAAAAAATAAATAAATCTCTTAGTTTTTTTACACATAATTTATGTATTTCACCACCTTTTCTGAATTAGTTTTTAAGATCTTATTTTTCATAACAGTTAAATCTTTCTGTTAATAAATAATAGAGTGTTATTTATTGTTTCGTGACCATTGGTATCGCCTCCGATAATAAATCCGATAGCGTTAAAGCTTCGGGAACGGTTGATTTACAGTTTTTTTCTCTTTTTAATTAAGTAGTGTCGGAAAAAGGGTAAAAGTGACACGGGAAATTCATTGTTTACAAATTGTTAACTTTTGCAACACAAAAACAGCAAAAAGCAAGAAAGAGGCAACAAAAAAGCACCTGATTTCTCAGGTGCAAAAAGCAAAAAAGCACCTGATTTCTCAGGTGCAAAAAGCAAAAAAGCACCTGTAAAAATTGCGGCAAGGCTTCAGTTTTAAGCACAGCGGAAGAGGGCCGCGGCGCTCTTGAGTTTTTTTCAGTTGCTGAAGAATTCTACTTGCTCGCCGTCAGGGCCTTTTACGAAAGCGCAGGTGATGGTCATTTTTTCGGGTGAGGAATCAAGGGGTACGGTTTTGGGCTCAGTGAGAGGGGAGAAGCCCGCTTTTGTTGCGGTTTCATATGCCTTATTTACATCGGCGGTCTTCATGGCGAAATGCTGCCACTTGCCCTCTTCGGCATATTTTTCTCCGCCGTTTGCGAAAAGCTCGATAATATCGCCGTTTCCGATGTCGAGCATTACTATAAGATTTTCATTTTCGCCCCAGCGTACCTTTTCGGTCATTCCGAGAGCTTTATACATACTAAGGCTCTTATCTATGTCGGCACATCTGAGTGCGATGTGGTGAAAGCCGAGATCCTTTAATATTTCGTTTGCCATAAAACTACCTCACATATTATCCTTAAAGAAGCTGCACATCTTATCTATATAAAGTGCGCCCGCTTCAGAATAAGGCTGTAAAACTCCGAAAACATGGGGGAGATGCTGTCCCTTGAATTTGGGGAAATCGAGAAGAACGGCATCAAAGGAGAGAGAAAGAAGATCCTTGAAGAGCCGTCTTGTCTGCTTGAGACCTAAAAAGTCACCTGAGCTTGTAACAAGAAGTGAGGGCGGGAAGCTCTTTATTTCTCTTAAGAGCTCGTTTATGTTCATATACCCCGTAGTGCTTCTTGCGACACTCTTTTCTCCCCACATCATACGGCAGTAAAGACCCATAGGGAATTTATCGTTCATATAAGCTACGGGAGAGGTGAGAGTAAGACAGGTAAAGGAAAGTCCGTGATCCTCTGTGTCGAAATGCTCACGGAGCTTTTCGGAATTTGCTATAGCGGCTGTAAAGGACGCCAGCTGACCGCCCGCAGAATCGCCCGTCAGCATAATTTTCGAGCTGTCGCAGGGATAAGAGGGCATAATTTCCTTTATCTTTTTAAGTGCTTTTGCTATGTCCTGAAGCTGTTCGGTGACTGTTACCTCAGGCACAAGGCGGTAGCTGATGTTGAATACAACGAAGCCTCTTTTTGCAAGGTATTCGCAGTATATCTTATTGAGATCCTTTGTGGCATACATCCAGCCTCCGCCGTGAATGTCAATAATAACGGGGAGAGGCTCTTTCGCATTTTCGGGGAAATATACATCAAGAAGATGGTAGATACTGCCCGAATCCGTATAGGGAATATCATTATACTCCTTTATTCCGTCGGGAAGCACCTGCGAAGCGTGAAGCTTGTTGTCGCTTTTTTCGGTGATGTCCCACATTTTGCCGAATACCTTATAAAGCATATCCATATTATCAGCCCTCGTTCTTTTGTTCCATATATGCGCATATTCCGAGAATAGCAGTGCAAAGGAAGATCAGAAGAATTGCAGAGTAGGCAACGCCCAGCTTCATATATTGGAAGGTGGCAACATTTCCGAGAAGCGCACCGAGAAGCTGATTTGTGTTGCCGAGAATCGTATTGAGATTGAATGCGCCGTTAAGGAAGGGCTTTGCGAAGGCATCAAAGGCTGCATTCATAATGAGAGCGGAAACGAGTCCCGCACCCGAAAGAAGAATACTTACTGCGGGCTTCTTTACTGCCGCCGCAACTATAATGAGAGCGAGGGCAATAAGAAGAACGATAACAAGGAAAACAAGAGCTACAACTGCCCAGTGAAGACCCGGGAGCATATCTATGATCTCCTCTTTTTTGTCTGTTGCAAAGGCATCCCATATGCCCTTGAAAAGTCCCATTGAATCTGCCGAGCCGTTTTTATAGACAGAATAAATATCCTTAAGGCTTATGAATTCGCTGAGTCCGAAATTGTCGAGAAGATTAGCCTTTGTATCCCCTGCGGAAAGACCCGAGGCGATATATATTCTGAAAAGGGGCAGAAAGATTACTGCGGGAAATATAAGAACGGTGAGAATGGGAGTAAGAATTCTGTGAATCGTTTTCATAGTCTTGTCCTCTTATTTCTTGTAGGATGAATTAAGCTGTACGGTTCTGTTGAAAACAAGCTTATTTTCTGTAGTGTCGGGGTCAACGGCAAAATAACCGTCACGGACAAACTGGAAGGAATCTCCCGCCTTGGCTGTTACGAGAGAGGGCTCAACAAGACAGTCATTAAGGACGATAAGGGAGTTTTCGTTAAGTGCGTTTTTGAATTCCTCGTCGGGAATCGAAGCGGGATCCTCGGTTTCAAAGAGCTTGTCATAAAGACGGACCTCGGCCTTTACGGAATCGGGGCCTGCCCAGTGGATCGTGCCCTTGACCTTTCTGCCGTCGGGAGCGTCGCCGCCGCGCGTCAGGGGATCATAGGTACAGTGAATACAGGTGACCTCACCCTTTTCGTCGGTTTCATAGGATGTGCAGGTAAGGAAATATGCACCCTTGAAGCGTACCTCGTTTCCGGGGAACATTCTGAAATATTTCTTGGGCGGATCTATCATAAAGTCATTTTTCTCAATGTAGATCTCTTTTCCGAAGGTGACCTCGGACTTGCCCATTTCGGGATGGTCGGGGTGGCGGTCGATAAGAAGCTTTTCGGTCTGTCCCTCGGGGTAGTTATCTATAATGACCTTGAGAGGCTCGAGAACTGCCATAACTCTCGGAGCATTGGCGTTGAGCTCATCTCTTACACAGCTTTCAAGAAGCTGGAAATCAACCACGCTGTATGCCTTTGATACGCCTACCTTTTCAATAAAGGTTCTTATAGCCTTTGCGGGGTAGCCTCTTCTTCTCATACCGCAGATGGTTGCCATTCTGGGGTCATCCCAGCCGCTTACCATCTTGTCCTTTACGAGAGCGATGTTTCTTCTCTTGCTTGTAAGACAGTTTGTGAGGTTAAGACGGGCAAACTCTATCTGTCTGGGGGGCTCCTTGAAGCCTATCTCCTTTACAAACCAGTCATAAAGAGGTCTGTGGTTCTCGAATTCGAGAGAGCAAAGAGAATAGGTAACATTTTCCTTTGCATCGGAAAGAGGATGTGCAAAGTCATACATGGGATATACGCACCATTTGTCCCCCGTCTGATGATGGGAAACATGCATAATTCTGTACATAACGGGGTCTCTCATATTCATATTGGGAGAAGCCATATCGATTTTTGCGCGGAGCACCTTTTCGCCGTCTGCGTATTTTCCCTCTGTCATTTCGGTGAAAAGACGGAGATTTTCTTCAACGCTTCTGTCACGGTAGGGGCTGTTCTTTCCGGGCTCTGTGAGAGTACCTCTGTACTGACGCATTTCCTCTGCGGTGAGGTCGTCAACATATGCCTTGCCGTCCTTGATGAGCTTTACGGCACATTCATAAAGGAAATCGAAATATTCGGATGCATAGTAGACATTTTCCCACTTGAAGCCGAGCCACTCGATGTCCTCCTTGATGGAATCAACATATTCAACATCCTCCTTTGAGGGGTTGGTGTCGTCAAGACGGAGATTACAGATACCGCCGTATTTTTCAGCAGTGGCAAAGTCAATGCAGATAGCCTTTGCGTGGCCTATATGAAGATAGCCGTTGGGCTCGGGAGGAAAGCGTGTCTGAACACGGGTGTTGACGCCCGAAGCCAGCTCTTCATCAATAATATCGTGAATAAAATTGCCTAAAAGGCCGTTGTTTTCAATATCAGCCATGGTAGTATTCCTTTCGGTAGGTGTTTTTTTATCAAAGTGTTGCCTTAAAGGCATCAAGACGGGCAAATACTCTCTCTTTTCCGAGAGCAGAAAGAATTGCGTGAAGGTCGGGAGTGTTGGTTCTGCCTGTTACGGCAACTCTTATGACAGTTGAAACATCTCCGACATGGCCCTTGAAGGCATCGGGGTTTTTCTTGTACTCCTTGACATTGGGAGTAAAGCCGAGAGGCTCGCAGAGCTCCTTAATTTTACTGAACCATGTATCCTTATCGTCATTCTCGTCGAATACCTTCTTATATGCATCGATCACAGCCTTTGCATCCTCGTGTGCAATATTTTCGGGAAGAGCTGTTTGCATTTTATAAAGGCTGTCATAGAAATATTCAACATAGCCCTTGACATCTGACCAGCAGATGATGTCCTTTCTGGGCTTGGGAGTTTCGCGGTCTATGTTAAGAATCCTCTTGGCAAATTCGGGGTCTGCGGTGAAAAGGTCATAAAGCTCTCTGTCAAAATCCTTTGCCCAGGCGACGGTGTAATTGTAAACCTCTTCGGCTGTCATAAGGGATATAACATTCTTACAGATGTCATTGAGCTTTAAGATGTCGAAAAGAGCACCTGAGGAGCTCATCTTCTTGAAGGAGAAGGGGAAGGAATACTTATCCGCTGCGGGATTAGCCTTTCTCCAGTCCTCAAAGTTGGAGTTCGCAAGGGTCATAAGATATTCTATAACGCCGTCTGCGGGGAAGCCCTGCTCAACATAGAAGCTGACGGATGCCTCGGGGTCCTTTCTCTTGGAAAGCTTTCTCTTGTTGCCCTCATCAAGCTTCATAATGGGGGAGATGTGGGCAAACTTCGGGGGCTTGTAGCCTAAAAGCTTGAAAAGCTGAATGTGTAAGGGGAGTGAGGATATCCATTCGTCACCGCGGACAACATGAGTCGTTCTCATAAGGTGGTCGTCAACTGCGTGTGCAAAGTGGTAGGTGGGGATGCCGTCTGTCTTGAGAAGCACGAGATCCTGAATATTTTCGGGCATTTCTATCTTGCCCTTGATCTGGTCTTCAACAATTATCTTTCTGTTTTCGTCACCGTCGGAGCGAAGACGGACAGTGTAGGGGATGCCTGCCTTAATTTTCTCCTCCTGCTGCTCTACGGTAAGATTTCTGCAGGCTGCATATTTTCCGTAATAGCCGGGGTTTGCGCCCTCTTTTTCCTGATTCTCACGAAGAGCGGAAAGCTCCTCCTCGGTGCAAAAGCAGGGGTATGCGAAGCCCTTTATAACAAGCTCCTTTGCAAATGCCTGATAGATGTCCCGTCTCAGGCTCTGCTTATAGGGGCCGTATGCACCCTTTTCGGAGTCCTTGCCTGAAATGCCCTCTGTGGGAGCGATTCCGAAAGCGGAAAGTCCCTCAATTATCTTATCGATAGCATCAGGAACCTCTCTCTTCTTGTCCGTATCCTCAATACGGAGATAGAAAACAGAGTCGGGCGTTGCCGCTGCAAGGCGGTCAATAAGACAGGAAAACATATTTCCTATATGCATATAACCCGTGGGGCTGGGAGCAAATCTTGTTACCTTTGCACCCTCGGAAAGGTTTCTTACGGGATACATTTCTTCATAGTCAGCGATGGTCTTGTCGATATGCGGAAAAAGAAGCTCCGCAAGTTTCTCAAAATCTGTCATTTTTCTTCATCCTTTATTTAAAGATATACAAAGTAATTATATAACATCAGTTAATAAAAGTAAATAATAATTTTAGAATAATTCAGTAAATGAAAAACGGGAGAGAATTCGGATTTCGGATTTCGGAATTCGGAGAAATGCACCGCCCGACTTACCGTAGGGGAGCGGTCACCGCTCCCGTTTTTAAGCATGTGTAACCTCAGCAAAGTGTCGAAGACACGGGCGAGGCTGACGCGGCTAAATTGACCTGCGGTCAGCTAAATTGCTTCGCAGCTAAATTGACCTGCGGTCAGCTAAATTCACAACTGCGTTGTGAGCTAAATTGCTTCGCAGCTAAATTTTTGCCTATGGCAAAAGCTATGCACAGTCCGACTTTTCGTTGCGGGAGGGGTGACCCCTCCCCTACGATAGAAGAACCAACTCACCCGTAGGGGAGCGGTCACCGCTCCCGTTTTTAAGCATGTGTAACCTCAGCAATGTGTCGAGGGCACGGGCGTTTTAAAAGTATAAAACAGCACGGAGCTCTGAATAGAGTCTTCCGTGCTGAAATTATTATAGAGCGAAGCGGAATAAGACACGAAGTGTCTTCCTTGTGAAGCTCCGGATTTCGGATTTCGGAATTCGGAGAAATGCACCGCCCGACTTACCGTAGGGGAGCGGTCACCGCTCCCGTTTTTAAGCATGTGTAACCTCAGCAATGTGTCGAAGGCACGGGCGTTTTAAAAGTATAAAACAGCACGGAGCTCTGAATAGAGTCTTCCGTGCTGAAATTATTATAGAGCGAAGCGGAATAAGACACGAAGTGTCTTCCTTGTGAAGCTCCGAATTCCGAATTCCGAAATCCGAAATTTACTGTGGTTGATTCTTCGGAATCAACCGCAGTAATGGTGTTCGTACTGTGCTGAGCCGTCGGAACCGATGGTAAGAGTTGTACCGCCCATAAGTCCCTCTTCATAATATGCACCGCAGCCGAGCTTGAGAGAATATGTGAGCTGAATGCCCTGATAATTTATGGAAGCGTTACATACATGGTCGTGTCCGAAGAGGACATTCTTTGTGCTTCCGAGCTCAAGCATCTTATCCGTAAAGTGGTTGTCAACTGCACCGGGGCAGGGTGTTTCGTGAAGAACGCCTGTTGCCTTATCCGCATATTCACCTGTCCAGCGGCTTTCATCCTTTTCTGCATAAGTGATTTCATCGGCGCATACGGGACATCTGCCGTCCTTGAGCTGTGCCTTTGTGAAATTCTTGTTGCAGGCTGCACAGTGATGGCCTTCATAGAACTCATACCATACTTCTTTTACTTCAAAAACGGGAATGTGGATGAAAAGTGAGCTTTCAACGGGGCGGCCTGCCTTTTCTTCAATGCCCTTTACTGCCCATTCGTACCACTTTATCTGATTTTCCCAGAGGTGGTCATAGCCTGAAACGGTCTTGCCGTCAACTGTCCATTCGCCGTCATCGTGGGTATCCATCATAAAGAGGGTGTGGATAACCTCGCCGTTTTCGGTGATATTGATGATATAGTTACCGTAGCCCATATCCTTGGGGCCGAATTCCCAGAGGCAGTTCTCGGCTTCATAGAAGAGATAGCCGCACCAGAATTCATTGATACAGCCCTGACCGTCGTGGTTGCCCATTACGGGAGCCCAGGGGATTCCGAGAGAATCAATGAAATTAACGAGAGTAACATAAGAAACCGTATCCCAGGCGTTGTCACCCGTAAGAGTGATAAGGTCGGGCTGCTGCTCTTCTACAAGGCGGTTTATCATAGCCTTTGCATATTCATACTCCGAATAATAGTTTTCGTCGTCTGATATCTGAACATCAGCAAGGTTAAGAATAACAAAATCCTCTGTGGGATCCTTTTCGATAACAACTGCATAGTCCTCGGTGTAAGCCTGATTCTCTGACCATTCGTGGAAGAAGCTGTCTTCCTTGATTAAGGCGGGAACAGGGCCTAATATCTGGGGAATTGCAAGGAAAAATGCCATAATAAGCTGAAATATACCCATAAGTACATCCATAGTGTGAGTACCTCCTTAAAATTTTCATTAGTATATTACACTTTTTTTTGCGTAGTTGCAATTAAATATAACGAATTAAAAATTTCTTGTTTAAAACCGAGAAAATTGTTGGCGGCTTTTGGTAAAAAAGACGAAAATGAAAATTGTAATTGAAATACATATTTTTTAGTGATAGTATATTATAGAATAAATATCCGAAAGGGGATTGAAAAATGAAAAAGTTTATTGCTGTTATTCTTTCAGTTGCTATGCTTCTTCCCGTATGCCTTATGCCCGTATTTGCAACCGGAAATACAGGTGCGGTAAAGACTGCAGCTGGTATGGAAAGCGCATTTGTTGAGGGCGAAAACAGCCTCGTTGTTTTTGTAACGGGTATCGGACAGAGCTTCTCATATCTTTTTGATGAAAGCTACACAGAAGCCGGAGCTTTTGAAAACGGCACACTTCAGGATTATGAAAACTATGCCCCTCTTATTGCACAGGGCAAGCATATGACAAGATGGAATCTTTTTAATTCCTTTGATGAGGCTTTCTCTGACACGGAAACCATCACTACTCTTATAAGAGTTGTGCTTGATCTTCTCATTTCCGCGTTTACAAGAAATTGCAGTATTTCTCAGGATGATGTTGATATTCTTATCAGAAAGCTTTTCCACTTTAATCTTGTAGGCGAGGACGGAAACGGCGATCCCAGAGTTGTAACTCCGAGATATGTTATGCCCGTATCCGAATTCCCCGGAACCATCCGTGAGGACGGAAGCTACTACAGCGAAGCACAGGACCGCTTCTATTCCTCAATTCCCTGTAAGGACATTGCAAGAGAAAAATTCGGTGAAAACTTTGAGGATTATCTCTATGTTTTCAATTACAATGCATTTTCTTATACATCAAAGAATATCGAGGGTCTTCACGACTTTATCGAAACGATCCTTGCTGAAAATAAGGTAGGCGCAAAGGATGTTGTCCTTGTTCCCATGAGCATGGGTGCTTCCGTTGTTACGGCTTATATGGATGCATATCCCACAGTTGCTGAAAACCACATCAGAAGAGTTGTAAGCATCGTAGGTGCCTGGGACGGCAGTGATGTAGTTGCCGATCTTCTTACACAGCAGTACTGCGACAATTCCGCGGACCTCTTCTATAACGGACTTATTGCTGAACTCGTAGGTGAGCCCTGGGGCTATCTTATCAACATCGTTCTCCGCCTTTTCCCCAAGCAGGTTCTCCGTGATTTCATTGATATGGCTCTTCAGGGAATCGCAACAGAAATGTTCTGTGCAACTCCCTCTCTTTGCAACCTTGTTCCCGTTGACAGATATCAAGAGGTAGAGCATCTTATCAAGTCCGATGTCGTAAAGGCAGAGGCTGATAAGTTCCAGAGTGCAAAGAAGAACCTTCAGAATACAATGGCATCCCTTGAAAAAGAGGGCGTTACATTCTCATTCATTTCCGGCTACGGACTTCCCTTCGGTGCTATCACGACCGATTATCAGATGTTCGGCTTTATGAAGAACGCTCCCCTTACAAACTCTGACGAGATCATCAATATCGACTCCACAGCTCCCGGTACCTCCTTTGTTGCCGCAGGCACAAGCTTTGAGGATACAGAGGGCAGAGAGCTTTCTCCCGACGGCTCCATTGATATTTCAACAACCTACCGCAAGGATTCCTCATGGTTCTTCTATGAGCAGAAGCACGAGCTTGAATACAATAACACAGCTCTCGCACTTGCACTTGCACTTGCAACAGGTGAGGTAAAGACAGTTTATGACTGCGACAGCGCAGACGATGCTTATTATTTCCCCCAGTTCAACGGTGCAAGAAACTTAAAGCCCCTCAAGTGGTATGAAGAGGATCTTGAAAGATTCTGCAAGGAAACAGGCTATGCAGTAACAGCTGAAGATGAAGCTGTTTTTGCAAAGGCATACGAAATGAAGGCAAATACAGTGAACGATCCCGAAAAGGACGACGCTGTTCTCGCTGAGGTTGAAGCAAGACTCACAGAAATCGGTGTTTATGAAGCTGAAGCTGAACCCGGTTTTATGGATAAGGCTCTGGGTGTAGGTCTTAAGGGACTTAATGATGTAGTTTATCTCATCTTCGGTGCAAAGGGTTTCTTCGATTACTATTTTGATAATATTCAGGGTAAATATTGATATTAAAATATCATAATAACAGCCTGCGGAAAATTTCCGCAGGCTGTTTTTTCGGTATTCGGTTTATCAGAGCATTCCGCCCTGCTTTTCGGTGGAAAGGGAGGCTCTGGTGCAGGCCTCTTCGGCAATTTGTGAAAGCTCTTCCGGGGTAAGCTCTCTCGGGTGCTTGCCCGAGCGTTCAATGAGGGCGGCGGCAGTCCCGCCGAAAATATCTCCCGCTCCCGTTGTGTCAACGGGTGTGACGGCTTTACGGCTTCGGGCATATCCGAAGCCCTTTTCATTTTTATAATAACAGCCGAGCTCCCCGAGGGTGACAAAGACAAGAGAACAGCCGTATTTGTTTATAAGAATATCCGCCGCACCCTTTTCGTCCTCGGAAAAGAGAAGCTGTGCTTCCTCAAGGCTCAGCTTCACGGTGTCGGAGAATTTGAAGCCCGAAAGCATCTGCTTTTTTGCCTCTTCCTCATTTTCCCAGAGAAGAGCCCTGTAATTGGGGTCATAGCTTATAAGCTTACCTTTTGATTTTGCATAAGCGAGAGCCTCTTTCACGGCAGAGCGTGACGGCTCATCGGTAAAGGAGAGTGAGCCGAAATGAAGACAGGAGCACCTGTCTATCACGGACAGGTCAATTTCCTCAAATGAAAGCATTGTATCAGCACCGGGCTTTCTCGCAAAGGAAAAGCTTCTGTCACCGAGGCTGTCAAGGGTCACAAAGGCAAGGGTAGTGAATACTCCGCCGTCTTCAACAAGTCCCGAGCTGTCAATACCCTTATTCTCGAGTAAATTCTTAAGGCGTTTCCCGAAGGCATCCTTACCCACCTTGCCTATGAAGGCTCCCTCACCGCCCGCGGCCTTCACCGCGCATATAAAGTTTGCGGGAGCACCGCCGGGCATAGCGGACAGAACGGGAAAGGAAGAAGAATTCTCCCCCGCCTGAAAAAAGTCAATTAAAATTTCACCGACAGAACAAATCATAAAAACCTCAGGTTCATTCCTTGCGGAATGAAAATGCAAAATTCAAAATGCAAAATGCAAAATGTTAAAGTTACCTGTTTCTGAAAAATAAGCAATTCAGAGAGTTGTTACATCCGCAATGTGCCGAAGGCACGAGCGCAAAACCTGCCCTCTGTACAGACTTTCCGTTTGACGAGAAATGTTCAGATTTTGCGGAAGTGCGCCGTTTTTCTTTGGAAAAGCGGATGCAATTCCGTGAAATATGGGCATTTATCGGAAATAGCAGACCCTACCCCCGCGCGTCGGGTAAAA